>JAFLTH010000006.1 GCA_022510525.1 Lachnospiraceae bacterium
GCGATATTTGAGCCGCAGGCACAAATTCGCGTGTGAAAAATTTATTTTTCACACTATACAAACTCGCAGCCGAATGCAATTCGGCTTTTAATAGCCATATATGTCATAAATCTCAGGCATATACACTCCCGCTTCACGGTAGATGATCAGCGGTTTTTCGACTTTCATACGTGGCTTTCCGCCACGATTTGCCTCTATCAGAACCATATTGGGTTCCTTATCCACAAAAGGATATACCAGCTGCATACGCTTAGGTTCAAGTTTATGATTATGGAGCAGTACCATAATTTCTGCCAGCCTGAAAGGTCTGTGTACCATAAAAAAATTCCCACCGGGTTTGAGCAGTTTCGCAGCCTGGGATATTACATCTTCCAATGTACATAAGATTTCGTGTCTGGCTATTGCTTTGGGTTTGACTGAGTTGGTCAATCCATGCTCGTCTATCATATAAGGCGGATTACAGGTAATAACATCAAAAGAAGCCGCGTCAAAAATATCCACCGCCTCTTTTATGTCCCCTGTCACAATTGTAATCTTATCCTGTAATTTATTCAAGGCAACACTGCGCCTTGCCATATCCGCACTTTCCTCCTGAATCTCCAATCCGGTCAGATGAGCCGCCTCTGTTTTGGCTTCAAGAAGAATCGGAATAATGCCTGTCCCGGTTCCCATATCCAGAACTCTGCTGCCGGCTTTTACCTTTGTAAAACCGGAAAGCAAAACTGCATCCATTCCGAAACAAAATCTTTCAGTATCCTGTATTATCTGATAACCGTTGCGCTGTAAGTCATCTATCCTTTCATTTTCTTTCAGCACAATTTTTACATCAGTCTCCATATTTATATCCACGTTTTTCGTTAACTAATTGTCATCCAGTTTGGATTTGTTATCGTCCTGCTTTTCGAGTTTCTCAAGTTCTTTTAATTCTTCTTCATTTACGTCCAGCTTATTATTCTTATTATGCTTTCTTTTGAAATGCAGCTGATCCGCTTTATACTCATGGATTTCTTTTTCATCGTTAACATCTACGACTACTTTTACCAGCTGGCGCAGTACGTTTACGCTGTGAACCTCACCTTTAAGACCGTCTTCAGTAGTCACAAAATCTCCTACATTCGGAAGTTTTTTGTTAAGCTCCTCATATGTTTCCTCTTCATGATTCAGACAACACATAAGTCTGCCGCAGACACCGGAAATCTTTGTGGGGTTCAAAGACAGATTCTGTTCTTTGGCCATTTTGATGGAAACAGGAACAAACTCAGACAAATGAGTATGACAGCACAGCGGCCTTCCGCATATTCCGATACCTCCGACTATCTTGGTTTCATCCCTGACGCCAATCTGCCTAAGCTCTATCCTGGTCTTAAATACCGATGCAAGATCTTTTACCAGTTCCCTGAAATCGATACGTCCGTCAGCCGTAAAATAAAACAGCACTTTATTATTGTCAAACGTATATTCGGCATCTATCAGTTTCATTGGAAGCTCATGCTTTTTAATCTTCTCCAGACATATATCATAAGCTTCTTTTTCTTTTGTCTTATTTTCACTCTCCTGTTCGTCATCTTTAGCGGTTGCCACACGCAGTACCGACTTTAACGGTTGTACTACCTTATCATCCGGAACCTCTTTGGGCTCCACTATCACTGTGCCGTATTCAACGCCTCTTGCTGTTTCTACGATAACGTGCTCCCCTCGCTTAACATCCAGCTCTCCCGGAGCAAAATAATATATCTTACCCGCGACACGAAATCGCACACCTATAATTTTTGTCATTATTATACCTTCTTTCTCAACCCGCGATGTTTGCATCTGTAAGGTGCAAACTCGCAGACGAACGAAGTTCGTCTTTTTTTAATTCTCCTGAATAGTCAGAAGCAGTAACTCCATAGTCAGATCAAAATTAACATTAGCCTCCAGTCTCCTCTTTGCTTGCTGAAGCGCTTTAACAATAGCCTCAATACCTTCATAGGTACTTCTGTCAGCCGTCTTACGTATATACTGTATCTCATCTTTAAAAATCAAGCTATTGGCATCCTTGGTAGCCTTAAAAAGCAGCACATCCCGATACCATACGGAAAGAATATCCAGATAATCCGTTACGTCAAATTTATATTCCGAAATTTTCTTGATTGCCTTTACTATTTCACTCAAATCCATGTCATTGATGTATTTCACCAATGTAATAGCTTCTTCTTTAACTTTGTCAAATTCCTCACTGGTGGCAAGCATCTTGGCTTTTCCTATATTTCCTCTTGCAAAGGCCACACAGATATTGGCTTTATAATCGGGAATCTCCAGTTCTTCCATTAAGAATTTTTTAACTTTATTATCCGGTACCGGCTTCATATTAAGGACAACGCAACGGCTCAGTACCGTGGGAAGAAGCGTGTCCACATTTGATGTAAGAACAAGAATTACCGCATACTCAGGCGGTTCTTCTAATGTTTTCAAAAGGGCATTCTGCGCCTGCACGGTCATTTTTTCACCCTCATTTATAATATATATCTTACGGGGACTGCTGTATGGCTTAATCACAATATCATTATTAATCTGTGCCCTTATGTCCTCGACGCTTATTGTATTGGGTTTCTCATGGGAAACAAAGATAATATCGGGCTGATTACCGCTTAAAGCCTGCTTGCATGAATGGCATTCCTGGCAGGGTTCCGCTTGGCCCTTTTCGCACTGCAACGCAGCCGCAAAGACCTTAGCAACAAATTCCTTACCGGAACTTCTTTCTCCGTTAATAATATATGCATGTGACACCTTATTCAAGGAAATTGCATTCTGCAGGTGCTCTTTTAATTGTTCCTGTCCGATAATATCAGTAAATTTAGCCATTTATCCCCCATCCTTACTTAACTTGCAGACAAACGAAGTTTGTCTTGTCCTAGGTGAAAATATCCAGAAGCAGACCACGTATCTCTCCTATTTTATTTAAAATCGCAAGATTGTCCTTTTCATCCTTGACAAGTTCCTGTGCAAGTTCATCCAGATTCTGGTCTATAAGACGAATAATCCCATAGACTCTATGCCTTCCCTTTCTGTCGAGGAAATTCTCTCTGGAAAAAGCATGTGAACGATTTACAATTTCATTCATAAAACTCTTAATCAATGCCCGGTACCGCTTCATATCCTTGATATCACGATGCTTGGCAAGCTTCTCACCCTGCATTGTAATCTCTTCCATCATCTGGGTGAGGGCATTCTGTAAATCCTGTTCCTCTATTCTGCTGACCAACGTGAACTTAAATGTTCCGTCTGTTTCCTGTACCTGCGGCGTCTGCTCTACCTGCATAGGCTGCTGCGCCTGATTAACTTTAATATCCACTTGAATCCTCCATATATTCGCAGTGACACTATTTTAAATAGCAATAAACGCTTTGCAGTTTATAAATGTCCGCTATTAAATCTTGCTTATAAATCTTCATTTTTACATATTCGCTTTTAAGTATGTCATTATATTAAAAAGACATTGCTCCAAATCATCATTATTGTTAAACTTCTGTGATATTTCCGCTTCTTCAAGATTCTTTAACGAAAAATCCTCTGCGTCCGCCAGAAAACGCCTGCACATCTCCTCATATTTGGGAGCATCCTGTATCTTTTCCCTGTCCAATGCTCTCTGCAGTCGTATTCCGTCATCCAGTTCGATCATAACAGGAATAACTTTTTCTTTTCCGTAAAATTCCCGTATTTTTTTGTAACCTTCCAAAGTAGTAATCATTATATATGACTGTAAAGATAAATCGATATCCTTATCCACAGCAGTGAAATAGCGCCATTCCCCGTTACAGGTATTATATACACGTGTCTCAATAATGCTTCCGGCATCTAAAAGCTGCCGATATCCGGCTTCGTCCGTAAAATGGTATTCCACACCGTCCTGTTCTCCCGCACGGATTGGTCTGGTTGTATATGTCACTATCTCTTTTAACTTTATATTATCCTGTTCCAGCAGTCTTTTGTAAATGGTATCTTTTCCCGATGAGCTTTTGCCCATCAGACATATTATCTTCCCCATATGAAAATTATGCCTTCCCTGCGAACTAATACTGAATTGTCTCTATATCAATAATGCCATAATTTTGTTATAATTTCAATTTATTTAATTAATTTGTATTAACCGACAAAAACTTTACTCTATTATTAATCTGAGTGTACAGTAACAAAAACCGTTCCCTCAGATGATACCCCCTGTACGTTCAGTCCCAGTTCCAGACTATACCGTATCTGCTCAATGACTTCCTCATCAATGACCTCTCCCGGTACAAGCAGCGGAATTCCGGGAGGATAAATATTTACAAAATCACCGCTGATTTTTCCCTGCGCCTGTTCAAGCGCCACTTCCCGTGGGTTGGAAGATACGGATGCCAGTGCCTGAGAGATGGTCATCACGGAAGCCGGTCTATGACAGATATTCACTGCTTTGATTCCTAAACCGCCTTCTTCCATTGCAGAATCTGCTGCGACATCTGTTCCACCATCTATCCTACCATCAATTTGAATCAATGCATCAGCCAATCTCTTCCAAGCTTTCCATTCATCGGCTATAGTCATAATTGCAAGCACATAAGTAGCAGCCGACATTTCCATCTGCAGATGAAATTCGTCGCGCAAAATATCGTAAAGTTCCTGTCCGCTTATAGAAGTTCCCTTTACTGAAATTACCAATTTGCATATATCCCATGTCAAAAAATTATATTTTCCATTTTCTGACAATTCAGGTACTGCTATGCGAATATGACGACAGTCTTTCATTTGAATTATAAAATCCTTATAGCAGTGTCCCAGTTTATCAAATTCGCCGGCCGCATTTTCCCTCATATAAGAGATACAGGAATCTATACTTGACATCATAACATAAGACGGACTGCTTGTCTGAAATATACTTAAATAACGACGCAGTTTTGTTTGGTTTACATAACTTCCCTTCAAATGCAAGAGCGCTGTCTGCGTCATTGATGGCAGTGTTTTATGCAGACTGTGTATTGCCAGATCCGCACCCTGCCTTACGGCATTTTCCGGTACCGCACTGCTCAAACCCAAATGTGCGCCATGTGCCTCGTCTACGATAAGGATTCTGCCTTTACTATGTACAATTTCAGCTATTTGTGAAATATCTGATATGATCCCCTCATAAGTCGGCGAAGTAATTACCACCGCCTTGCTTTCCGGATACAGCTCCAACGCAGCTTTAACTGCTTCCGGACTTATGGCGTCATAGATATCATATTCTTCTATTATATCCGGATAAATATAATGCAGCTTAAGCTCCTGCAGATATGCCGCATGATAAACCGACTTGTGGCAGTTTCTGGCAATCAATACCTCATCCGCTCTGTCCGTAACCGACATAATTGCCGCCAAAACTCCGCAGGTACTTCCGTTTACCAAAAAGAAACTGTCATCAGCACCATATAAATCCGCCGCCCTCTCCTGTGCCTTCCGTATTATTCCCTCTGCATTATACAGATTGTCAAAACCGTCTATTTCGGTAATGTCTATATTAAAACAATCCGCACCTGCGCCTATGTTCTTCCTGCGTTTATGCCCCGGCATATGGTATGGATAAAAATCGCTCTCCGAATATGTGACAAGAGTGTCATATAAATTTCCTGATTCCATATTCATATCTTTCCTTATCCTACACGCCTTCCATGCCCTTTATGAAGTTTGACGGTCTCCATAAATGAGCAATACTTATCTGCCGCGGTTACCACCCAGGCTTCCTTGCAGGTCGGCGGAAAAGGCACCAGCGGAAACATATGCTTTTTAATAATATCACGTTGTATGTCCGTTAATTCGTACTCTTTATCCGCATTTTTCAGTGCAATCCCCGGATGTCTGAAACCATGCAGCCTTTTACGCTGAGTCAGGTATTCCTTATCATGCCAGTCATATAAAAAATAATCGTGGAGTAATGCTCCCCTTACCAAATCCCTTTTATTGCAATGCAGCCCCAATGAATTGCACAAAAGGAGACTGTATATCGCCACATCCATACAATGTTCGTTGACCGTCTTATTTCCATGCTGTATATGAGCTTTGGTCTTTTTAAAATTATCGGAATCAATTATATCGCTGCCATACTTATCCATAAGATGATGGATTTTACGGTAGCGTTCAAAATTTTTCTGAAATCTGTCGGCTTTTCTACGCCTGATTTTATTGGCTATTATCACGATTCATTCTCCTACAAACGTTTTAAAAAACAAGCTGTATCAATACCATATAGCAAACCGTTCCCAGGCCTATGCTTAACAAAATATTTTTCTTCCACAGATGTAAACCTGCAACAAGCGCCACGGAAATAAGCTCCGGTATTCCATGGTTTCCCTCAAGAAAAGATACGCTTCTTAAACAGTATACCACCAACACTGCCATTATTGCAGGCGGAAGCACTTTACCAAGATACTGTACCGTCTGAGGCAGCTCCTTTTTTCCGCCAAAAATCAAAAAAGGAAAGGCACGCAATAATATGGTGCATATTGATACTACTATTATTATCAGTAAAGAATATGTTGCATTCATCTTTTTTCTCCGTCAATTTCAATTTGTTTGTCCGGTGCAGACTCTATTTTTTGTATACCCAGCAGTACCAGCATAGCACATAAAAGCGCCGGCAGAATAAAACGGTCCGCGCCAAAAAGCAGCAAGAACACGATTCCGCTCACCGCTCCTATAATCGCTGACATATGAGCTGATTTTTCCTGCCACTGCTCCACTACTATGACCACAAAAAGTGCGGTCATACAGAAGTCTATTCCTGTTGAATCAAATGTAATGTACTGTCCTGCCAGCGCCCCCAGCACCGAACCGGTTACCCAGTAACACTGGTCCAGAAAAGAAATCCAGAAAAAGACCTTTTTCTCTTCCATATCTTTGGGCACCTGCAGTGAGCACAATAATGAATAGGTCTCATCTGTCAGTGAAAAGATCATATAGGGATAAGCCTTCCCCATTTTTTTAAATTTTTCCACGAAAGAGATTCCGTAAAATATATGCCGTCCGTTTATGAAAAAGGTCATAAGCGCAGCATAAATAAGACTGACTCCTCCGCTTAAAAACGTGACAAGCACAAACTGCATGCTTCCCGCATAAATTATTACACTGGACAAAAAAGCCCACAAAAAATTATATCCCGTATTCTGCAGCATCAGACCAAATGCCATCCCCAAAAAGAGGTAGCCAAGCATAACCGGGATTGTCATATGAAATGCAAAACCTATATGTTTATATTTACCTTTTATCATAATGTTCCATCTCTTTCAATCAGGTTATGAAGCACAGCGGCACGATGCTCCCACGTATGTGCGGATTTAGCAAGTTCATAACCGTTATCTATGATTCTCTGCAAGTCTGAAGGATTATCCAGCAGCCGGTTAACCATATCCGGCAATGCGCCAATATTGTCGGTTGAATATATCATGCAATTCACTTTATCCGTAAGAATTTCGTCGAGATATATGCTGCTATCGGTCAGGCATAAAGCTCCGTTTAACATAGAATTAAAAATCCTGTCGTGCGCACCGTCCCTAAACCATGGCATAACATTCAATGAAATCTTACTCTGGCACAACTTCTTCAAACAGCCTACGGAATCAAGACTATTGCCGACAATAAGATTCTCCGGTTTCTTACAATCCAGCCTGTCCCAACCGCCGCCAAAAACATTCACCTTGATACCGGCGTCCGCCAATGCTTTTACCGCCTCACCCCTTGTAGTAAAGCGGACATACAAATCTATAAAAGTGAGCTTGCTCATAAGCATCTTAAGCTCTTCTTCGGTCACTTCGGGTATTTCCCGTTGTATATGCTCATTTGCAACATCCTCTATGGTCCGCAGCGGATGTGCCAGCAAATCATCAATCATACCGTAATAAAATTCAGTATATTCATCATCTATTCTTGTAATATATTTTTCAAACTGAGAAGGCGGGGTATAATTCCCTACCATAGTCACATCATATCTGCGATACTTCGCCGGAACATAAGACTTATTGGGATATAGCTGTGTTCCCGCAAGCGGCAGAAAAGGCCCGTTTTTAATCTCCGGGAAAAAACGCCGCATATATTTTTCATGATTTCTGTCAATGTTTATATGGTGATAATCTTTAGGAACCTTCTCCAGAAAATGATGATAATACATAGGGTGATCGACCACTATATTATAAGCCGGTATCTGCAGTGCGTCCCACATCATACGGTCATTTTCATCCAAGAAATATTCTTCTCCGCTCATCCCATGGAAATTGAAATTAACCAGTACCGTATTTCCTTTTTCAAAGAATTTAAAAAATTTCTCAGTACTGCTCCAGGGATTCGCAAGGTCAAATATAAATGTCTTATGCCCCAGCTTCTCAAATGCTTCAGCAAGTTGTATGGAAAAATATCCCTGAGTCTCAATATCACCTTCAAAAAGCATTATTTTTTTCATCGATGAACTCTTTTCATCAAACGACGTCATCTACTTCCGCTCCCTTTAAATCTTCCTCAAGAAGTTTCATCTTCTGAAGCATCTCCTTAATCTGCGCCTTGATCTCCGAAGGCAGTGCTGCAGTTGCATCATCAGCATTCTCTCTCGCACCCTCAATGATATCTGACTGCTCCCTTGCATTTTTCTCCTGCTCAATACGGGTTCTTTCGGCTTCTCTGCTTTCTTCACGCTTGATTTCAAGCTGCGCTTCGAACTCTTCTTTTTCTTCTCTTTTTTCTTCGAGCTTCTCTTCCTGTTCTTCTTTTTCTTCCGCTCTCTTCTTGGCTTCCTCGACCTTTTCCTCGAATTCTTCCTTGATATGGTCCTGCGCCTCTCCGATGAGCATACCTATGGCTTCCTTACTGGCATCCTCATTAATCTTATCTGCTTTTTTCTGAGCGTCCAGCATATCATGGTATTTAAGCCGCTCTAATTGAATCCCTGTAATCTGTGAATTGGCTGCCATTACCTCATTTTTGGCTTTATCGATTTTGAGCTCATAATTGGAAATCGCAGCATCCAGTCCGGCTGTCTCCTGTTTATACCTTTCATCTTCTATACCGTAATATTCTTTGAGCTGCGCTTTCTTATCCTTATATCCCATGATATAATCCGTATACTCGGAAATTTCCGCATTTGCTCTATCACGGTCGCTTCTTATTTCATCCAGATTCTGATTTATTTTCTTATCCCCTGCCCAGGCATCATTAATAATCTTCATTGCACGCTTTCTTGCAAGCTGCTTACGAAAAAGAATTGAATCATCAGTAAAGCCCAGACCACTCATATTGATGGACTTACTGCTTGCTTTAGCGTCATTTGCCTTGCCGTTTCTTACTTCACTGCGTTCCTGAGCTTTTTCATTATGACTGATGACGAAGCTGTTTTCATCTCTTCCCAATAAGCGTAATACCATAAAA
Source organism: Lachnospiraceae bacterium (assembly GCA_022510525.1). Lineage (GTDB taxonomy): Bacteria > Bacillota > Clostridia > Lachnospirales > Lachnospiraceae > UBA3282. The sequence goes on from JAFLTH010000006.1 coordinate 9,403, forward strand.
ATACCTCCTTGTAATGGCCTATGTCAGATTCCCTTCTGACACGTGTGTCATTTTTATGCGGTGCAAAAATATAATACATCCTGTTACATTGTCCCAAACACACTTAACTTTCAAAAAAGTGTACAATTCATTATATATATCGGCTTATTCTGTGTAAATACTTAATTTAACCACTTTACTTTTTCTACAAATGTGATACCATAATAGGGCAAAATTGAAACATCGCATTATATAAAAACGAGGATTTGACATGAGTGTTACAGTAGTTCTTGAACAGATGATAATCATACTTATACTTATTCTTACAGGAATATTGCTTTACCGCAGAAAAATGTTAACCGAAACCACTTCCGGACAGATATCCGGCTTAATAGTTAACGTTACCAATCCTGCATTACTTATATGTTCGGCCTTTGACGATTCACCTAAACTATCTGCATATGACCTTCTCATAGGTTTAATTGTTTTTCTGACTTCTTATGCAGTATTAATCTTATTTGCATATCTGATTCCATGGGTATTGAGGATTCCTCAGCCTGCCCGCTATTCCTATCGTATGCTGACTATTTTCGGAAACGTGGGTTTTATCGGAATCCCTCTTGCTTCTGCCGTATTGGGTTCAGGGTCTTTGATTTTTGTATCACTAAGCAACCTGATTTATAATATCCTGCTTTATACATACGGAATGGCCGTTCTAAAAAAAGCTGCCCATTCCGAACACAAGGAAAACTTTGTAAAGAAAATAGTAAATACCGGAACAATTTCCGCCCTGCTTACAATAATATTCTATCTGGGTAATTTCAAAGTTCCGACAATAATATCTTCTACTCTTACATACGCAGGCAGGACAACAACTTTCCTGTCAATGCTTGTTCTCGGTGTGTCAGTGGCTCAGATGACGTTAAAAAGCATTCTTTCCAATCCCAAAATTTATGCTTTCATACTTATAAGATATATACTGCTGCCAATAGGCTTCACACTGATTCTCGGTCAATTTATTAAAGAGCCTTTGATAGTTAACACTGCTGCTCTGATGCTGTCCGTACCTGCCGGAAATATGCCGCTGATGCTTTCCAAACAGCTGCATATAGACGAATCCACTATTTCACAGGGTATAATCTTATCGACTATCTTAAGCCTTGTGACGATTCCGATCGTTACCCTGTTTACGGTTTAAAAAAGCTACTGTACATTCTGTACTTTAATCATATTGGTAGTTCCGGATATTCCTATAGGCACACCGGATGTGATTACGGTCAAATCACCTTTTTCAAGAAGTTTCATATCTTTAGCCGCGATTATTGCATTATCAAATAATTCAAAAACATCCTTTTCTTCTTTAATAAGAATCGGTATGACTCCCCAGGCCATATTAAGCTGTCTGCAGACCTTTTCCGAAGTTGCACAGCCTATAATATCGCTGGCGGGTCTGTATCTGGAAATCATCCTTGCCGAATTTCCGGATTTGGTAACAGTCACTATGGCTTTGGCATTAAGATCATGCGCTGTAGTACAGGTCGCATGACAGATTGCATCGGTGATATCCGGATTAGCTTTTCTGTCATGATGGAAAAATCTCTTCCGATAGTCTACATCCCGTTCCGTACGTTCCGCTATCCTCACCATAGTCTTAACGGCTTCAATCGGGTAAGCTCCGGCTGCGGTTTCGCCGGAAAGCATGATTGCGCTCGTTCCGTCATATACCGCATTGGCAATATCGGTTGCCTCTGCTCTGGTAGGTCTTGGATTCTTAATCATAGATTCCAACATCTGTGTTGCTGTGATGACCTGTTTACCGGCTTCATATACTTTCTTGATGATCATTTTCTGAATAACGGGTACTTCCTCATATGGTATCTCTACACCCATATCACCTCTTGCTATCATGATGCCGTCGGCTGCATCCAGAATCTCATCTATATTTTCAACACCCTGCACATTTTCAATTTTCGCAATGATCTTAATATTTTCGCCGCCGTTTTTATTAAGCAGTTTTCTGAGCTGCATAACATCGTCTTTTTTCTGGACAAAAGAGGCTGCAATGAAATCCACGTCCTGTTCTATTCCAAACAAGATATCATCTCTGTCCTTTTCACTTAAATACGGCATGGAAAGATCCACATCCGGTATGTTTATTCCTTTATTATTGGAAACTACGCCACCGTTTACTACGCGGCACACAATATTGTTATGCTCCACTTTTTCCACACGCATTTCAATAAGACCGTCATCAATCAATACTTTCATTCCGGTCTCCAAGTCTTCATATAGGCGGTTATATGTAATGGAAACCTTTTCTTCGGTCCCCTCTACTTCATCGGAGGTTAAGGTAAAAAGCTGACCTTCTTTCAAGGTGACTTTGCCGTCTTTGAATTGTTTTACACGAACCTCAGGGCCCTTGGTATCCAAGAGAATTGCGACGTTTTTCTTAACTTCTTTACGGACTTTTTTTACCATATCCATTCTCTTTTTATGTTCTTCATAGACCCCGTGGGAGAAGTTGCATCTGGCGACGTCCATTCCTTCCAACATAATTTTTTTTAAGATTTCTTCATTGTCTGTGGCGGGGCCTAGGGTACAGATTATTTTTGTTTTGCGCATGATTTTATGTCCTTTCGCGGTTTGGATATATTAATAACGGGCAGAGACTCGAAAAACCTACCCTTTTCGGACATTATACCATAAGTCACAAGAATATACAAAGCCCCCGGCAACAATTTGCCGAGGGCTTCATTAAGGGATATAGAAAAAAGAAATTTCACTTGCCAATCATTATTCAACATCCTGAAGCGCTGCATAGTCTTCTTCGCCGGTACGTACTTTTACGACCTTGGCTACATTGTATACAAAAATCTTACCGTCTCCGATATGTCCGGTATAAAGTGCCTTCTTAGCTGCCTCAATAACAGAGTCAACAGGAATCTTACTTACGATAACTTCAACCTTGACTTTTGGAAGAAGGGTTGCATCTACCTCAGCTCCACGATATTTATCTCCGGAACCTTTCTGAACACCACAGCCCATTACCTGTGTAACTGTCATACCGGTTACGCCTAAATCATTCATTGCTTTCTTTAAGTTGTCGTATCTTGAGAGCTTAGCTACGATAACAACTTTGTGCATTCCCGTTGATGACTCCGAGAACTGTGTTATAACAGGTACTGCCGCATCTTTCTGTACTTTGGAAGCCTCATCGTAGTCATCCGTTCCCAAGCTGGTATTTTCATTAATATCCATAGTCATGGTATTAGATATATCCATAATACTGAAACCTGAGTATGCAGATGCAAGTCCATGCTCGCAGGAATCAAGTCCGACAATTTCTTCTTCCTCGGTAACCCTAAGTCCGGCAACCGCTTTAATAATCACAAACGTAACAGTAATTGTTACAGCGGTCCAGGCTGCTACGGAAACAAAACCGAGCAACTGTAATCCAAGCTGTGTAAATCCGCCGCCATAGAAAAGACCGACAACACTGTCATTTCCCGGAGCAGATGTTGTTGCAAAAAGACCTACCGCAATCGTACCCCAGATACCGTTTAAGCAGTGCACCGCTACCGCACCTACAGGGTCATCAATATGAAGCTTATAGTCCAGGAACCATACGCCAAATACAACCAGCAATCCGGATACTGCACCGATTATCAATGCACCTGTTACATCCGTAACATCGCAGGGCGCCGTTATAGCAACCAGACCTGCCAGAGATGCGTTTAAACACATAGAAACATCCGGTTTACCGTATTTGACCCAGGTAAATACCATACACACCACTGTTGCAATTGCAGGTGCAACCGTTGTTGTTACAAAAACCGAACCAAGCTGTTCTACGCTGGTACAAGCTGCACCGTTAAAACCATACCAGCCAAGCCATAAGATGAATACTCCAAGGGCGCCCATCGGAAGATTGTGTCCGGGAATAGCGTTTACTTTTATAGCTTTGTTGCCTTTTTCCTTAGTAAACTTACCTATACGAGGTCCCAATATCTTAGCTCCGATTAAGGCGGATACACCACCTACCATATGTATTGCGCATGAACCCGCAAAATCATGAAATCCCATCTGCGCAAGCCAGCCGCCGCCCCATATCCAATGGGCTTCAATCGGATAAATCAATGCCGATATTATTCCGGAGTAAATACAGTAGGACAAAAACTTGGTTCTTTCCGCCATAGCTCCGGAAACAATCGTTGCGGTTGTTGCACAGAACACAAGGTTGAATACAAAGTTGGACCAGTCAAAATTGGCATAATCCGTAAAAATATCAAAACCCGGAGCTCCGATCAAACCGACCAGATCCTCACCAAAGAGCAACCCAAAACCAATCAGTATGAAAACCACAGTACCGATACAGAAATCCATAAGATTTTTCATCAAAATGTTTCCTGCATTCTTGGCTCTGGTAAATCCGGCTTCAACCATAGCGAAACCTGCCTGCATCCAGAACACCAACGCGGCGCCGATAAGAAACCAGACACCAAAAACTTCACCGTTTACAACACTCAAAATTTCTTCCGTCATAATTTTCTCCTCCTCGCAAATAAAAAATGTGGATACAATGTGCTTCCGGTTAAAGAAGCCCCATTGCTCCACATTTTATATAATAAAAAAAGCGCCGCGAAAATTTCACAGCGCCTTTGCTCTTATGAAATGGATTCTATCATTGTCAATAGTTTCTGTCAAGAGAAAACATTGCACATTTTTTAATACAATCTCATCCTGCATTATCAAAAATTTTAATAGTTGTTATTTTTCTTATAAAAAGGGAGGATGCCAAGTAAAATAATTTACTTGGCATTTATTATGAAAAAGTATTGATTAAACTATCTATCTTTGTTAATGTCTTTTGTTATCTTATGTATTAAGTATATGCAAAAGAAATGTCTAAAGAATGATATGTAAATGAAGTTTCTTTAAAATAAATTTTAACAAATTGTGAACAAAACTATTTTCTATACTTCACTAAAATACTCCCTGAATCTTATCCGGTTCCGGATAATCCACCCCGAATGTCTCCACGGTAACCGTATCAATTACCTGCGGCTCAATTGGTCTGTCATTGGCATCGGTTGCGGTTTCCGCAATCTTATTTACAACTTCCATACCTTCCATAACTTTTCCAAATGCCGCATAAGAGCCGTCTAAGTGAGGAGCATTTTTGTGCATTACAAAAAACTGACTTCCCGCAGAGTTGGGATGCATACTCCTTGCCATAGAAAGTACTCCTGCCGTATGCTTTAAGTCATTGGGATAACCGTTCTGCCCAAATTCACCGCGTATAGAATAACCGGGTCCGCCCATACCTGTTCCTTCGGGATCACCACCCTGAATCATAAAGTTCTTGATAACTCTGTGAAAAATAAGACCGTCATAGAAATTCTTCTGTATCAGACTGATAAAGTTATTGACTGATATCGGTGCAATGTCAGGGTAGAGTTCGGCTTTAAAAGTTTCGCCGCTTTTCATAGTAAATGTTACGATTGGATTTTGTGACATAATTTTTGATTCCTTTCCGGGTTTATAATATAATTAAAGTAATTTTGTAATTATTATTTATTATAAAGAACTTAAAGAAAATAAACAAGTAATTATTAAAAATAGAATTGAAGTACTATCGCGTATATAGCACAAAGTATATAATAAAAATTTACTATGAAGGTAAAGATAAATGTTGAAAAAGGTTATATTTATTTTAGATGATGAAAAATCTATATATGATATTGAGAATCTTGTGGATGAGCTTGCGCTATATGGTATAACGGTTTCAATAATAGGAAGGCCACTCAGATACCAGAATAAAAGCAAGATATTGTCCGATCAGGAGATTGTTAATAAATGTACAAGAACTGAGGACATAGACACACTCTATATCACAGATAATCCGCTTTATCACAATCAGTTGAAATCGGAAGGCCTACCGGTTATCGTTTATTTGCATGAAGGTAATCGGGATAAGACTTTTTCATATGCCGAATATGCCATTGAGGATATTGGGGAGATTGAATATGAATCGCTCAAGCTGGGATATCTCAGGCTGACAGGACAGCCCTGGACTATTCTGGAAACAGACAGGTGCATAATTCGGGAAAGTACGGTTGATGATGTAGACAGTTTTTATGAAATATACAAAGAGCCGTCTATTACAAGATATATGGAAAATCTGTATGGAGATCGGGCAGAAGAAGTAGCGTATATTAAAGATTATATCAAGAAAGTTTATTCTTTCTATGGGTATGGCATGTGGACTGTCTTAGAAAAACGCAGTCTAAAAGTTATTGGCAGAGCCGGTATAAGCTGGCGGGAGGGTTATGATATTCCGGAACTCGGCTTCGTGATTGCCGTACCCTTTCAGCGAAAAGGTTACGCCTACGAGGTTTGTCAGGCGATTATCAAATATGGGCATGAAGAGTTAGGGTTTAACTCTTTTCAGGTGCTTATTATGGAAGGTAATGAAATATCCATGGCCCTTTGCAGGAAGCTGGGGTTTGTACAGTATGAAAAAGTTGAAATAGATAACGTTGAGTATGAACGGATGATATTTCATCAAAACACTGAAATTGATTGAAATGGTTTTAATTGTTTCAGATTGCCCTAATTGTATACAATTATACATTTTTATTGACATAATTATATATCTATTATAAAATAATAACATTACGAGGGTGTAATAGTCTATTTAATATTCTATTACACTTTTTTTATTGCAAACTAAACCACTTAGTTTAAAAATTTAATTTCGTTGATTTATTATCGAAATTACGAATGGAGGGTATTATGTTAGAGATTATTACAAATGTTAATGATGCCGTCAACAGTTTTGTCTGGGGCTGGCCGGCACTGATTCTTTTATCGGTCGTGGGCGTACTTATGACTATACTGACTAAGTTTTTCCAGATTGGTCATATCGGTCACTGGATGAAGATGACAATCGGTGCGATTTTTAAAGATAAGGATGTGCTTGGTCATACCAAGGACAAATCTATTTCACAGTTCCAATCACTGTGTACAGCGCTTGCCGCTACGGTGGGAACCGGAAATATTGTCGGCGTGGCAGGTGCAATTATGGTAGGCGGTCCCGGTGCCGTGTTCTGGATGTGGCTGATTGCATTCTTTGGAATGATGACTAATTTTTCAGAAAATGTACTTGGTATTTATTATCGTCGTAAAAATAAGCAAGATGAATGGTCCGGTGGTGCTATGTACTATCTGAAAGACGGACTTGGAAGCAAAAAAGGCTGCAAACAGATTGGTATGATTCTGGCGGTACTTTTTTCAGTCTTCTGCTTCCTTGCATCATTCGGAATCGGTAATATGACACAGGTTAACTCTATATCCGGAAATATGAATACCGTATTTGGAGTTCCCACATGGGTTACCGGAATTTTTGTACTTATAATGGGCGGTCTGGTAATAGTTGGTGGTCTTAAACGTATTGCTTCCGTTACCGAAAAGATTGTTCCTTTTATGGTTGTTATATACATAGTCGGATCCATTGTAATACTTATTACAAATATATCTCATGTCGGAGCCGTATTCGGCGCTATATTCAAAGGTGCGTTTGCAATGCAGGCAGCCGGCGGCGGTATTGTAGGTTACGGTGCCAAACTGGCAATTGAACAGGGTATGAAACGAGGCGTGTTCTCTAACGAAGCCGGTCTTGGTTCTTCTGTTATGGTTCACTCCAATTCAAATGTAAGTGAGCCGGTGCGTCAGGGTATGTGGGGAATATTTGAGGTGTTTGCAGATACAATCATCGTTTGTACGCTGACAGCATTTTCAGTATTGTCTTCAGGTCTGGTTGATTTGGAAACCGGAGTTGCTCTTGAAACATATAACGGAATAGAGCTGACTAAGGCAAATATAGTATCGACGGTATTTTCCATACACTTTGGTCAAATCGGAGCCGGCTTTATCGCAATTGCGGTTATGTTGTTTGCATTCTCCACCGTGCTTGGCTGGAGTCATTACGGTACCAAGGCATGTGAGTTTTTGTTTGGCGAAAAGTTTACAATTGTATATAGAGTGATTTTTGTAATAGCAATCTTTGGCGGTGCAGTAATGGGTGATAACCTTGCGTGGGACCTTGCGGATACATTCAATGGACTTATGATGATTCCAAACTTGATCGGTGTGCTGGTTCTGTCTCCGTTGGTATATAACATTACCAAGAATTATGTAAACCGAGCTTTGAAAGGAAAGGATGAGAAGCCGATGCTTTCTTATGATCCGGAAATACAGAAGATGCAGGAGGCGGCGGTTTCAAAATAATGGGGGAACGATGGAGGGACATATATTACTATTCAAGGCACGCTTGCGCTCCGACTCCGGCGTAGCGGTACTAAGCTCGAAAAAACCTCGCTAAGTACCGACGCCTGCATAGGGCCTTGTATAGTAATATATGTCCCTCCATCTTCTACTCATATTCATATTTGGTATTATAGAAGACCTGCCAGAACAACCGCTACTCCGAAAACAACTGCATAAATGACTATAAGTAATAATATGTTAAGTATCAATCTTAGCATAATGTTCATATTTCTATTGCAGGATATGTAGGTTGCGAATGTAATTCCGACAACCGCCATTGCACCGCCTAATGCACCGTTTAAGAAATTGATGCAATGGAGTACCATAAATATATATGCCCATACGGGTATTTTCAACGGAGAATATTCCTGTCCGGTTTCACAATCCCTGTTATCAATATAAAGATGCGGAGCATTCATACTCATCAGCACCAATACTCCTGTTTTGGGGCCAAAAGGGATTTCATATTCGGTATGTACCAGACCGGTCTTTTTTACATAATTTTTAAGTTTCAGTTCTTCACCGTTTACAAAAACTTTTTTATTGTTTTTAAGTTCTATACGATATTCAATATCATCTACTCTTATATCCCAAGTTTTCATCATTGTTTTTATACCCTCATTTCATATTAAAGGGCTGCCAAACAGGCAACCCTTAAGATGTAAGTATACTTTAATAAATATGTCAGTGTACTTTTTATGCTTTGCCAACTGAGCCAAACAGTTCCATTTTCTCTTTAACTGTTGCTTTGATTGCATCAAAACCGGGAGCAAGAAGTTTACGAGGATCGAAACCTTTTCCTTCAAGGTCTTTGCCGGCTTCAATATATTTACGTGTAGCAGCTGCAAATGATAACTGACATTCGGTATTAACATTGATCTTAGCAACGCCAAGAGAAATTGCTTTCTTAATCATATCTTCCGGAATACCTGTACCGCCATGAAGAACTAACGGAAGTGAACCTGTTTTCTCCTGAACAGCTTCAAGTACATTGAACTGTAAGCCTTTCCAGTTCTCAGGATATTTACCGTGAATATTACCGATACCTGCTGCAAGGAAATCTACGCCAAGGTCAGCAATCTGCTTACATTCATTAGGATCTGCACACTCGCCCATTCCTACTACGCCGTCTTCCTCACCGCCGATGGAGCCAACTTCTGCCTCGATGGAAATTCCCTTAGCGTGAGCAGCTTCAACCAACTCTTTGGTCTTAGCGATGTTTTCATCGATTGAATAGTGAGAACCGTCGAACATAACTGACGGGAAACCTGCTTCCATACATTTATAGCAGTGTTCATAAGAACCATGATCCAAATGTACTGCTACGGGTACTGTGATATTCTGGTCTTTGATAAGGCCGTTTACCATACCCATTACTACATCATATCCACCCATATACTTTCCTGCGCCTTCAGATACGCCGAGGATAACCGGTGAATTGCACTCCTGTGCTGTTAAAAGGATAGCTTTGGTCCACTCAAGGTTATTGATGTTGAACTGTCCTACGGCATAATGACCGGCTACTGCTTTTTTAAGCATTTCTGTTGCTGATACTAACATTTTTCACTACCTCCATAAAAATTTTATATTCAGGCTGTCCGCCTTAATCTTTGATGTAATTATAACGCATTAGTCAAAAAAAGGAAACCATAATTTAGTAAGAAATGCAATTAAAATAAACTGACCTCCAAAAGTCAGGCATAAAGTCTAACTGTTGGAGGTCAGTTTTTACTATTATTTCGTTACACTTTTTGAAAAGATTACTTAATCACAAACTCTTTGGTAACAAGTCCGGAATAGTTTCCGATACCTATAATATTAGCTTTTGCTTTATCATTAGGTCTGGTATTGCCGGTGTAGGTAACAACGTAATCTGTTCCTTCTTTAAGGCTCTTTCCGTTTACTTTGATAGTAAGCTTCGGTTTAACCGGTTTACCGTTATAGGTCTGAACCTTAATGTCACTTACGCTTGTATATTTAATGCGTGCGGTTGTGATTGTGAAAGGTATATCAAGTTTATTCTTTTCAGCACCTTTCTTACCAGCGTTCATTCCTTTTTCCGTAATGGTTACGGTCGGCTTAATCGAACTTTCTATACTTGCAACGTTCTTGTTGTTCGTGTATTTTACACCGTAGGCTGTGCCGGATTTTACGGCAATTTCAGTACCGGTTGCTTTGTACACGAAAGTAAGTGCAGGTTTAATCGCTTTTCCGGCATATTCTGCAGGGTTGACTGTTATTACAAAGTCATTAAGCGTTACATCTTTTACGGTAAATACATTGTCGAACGGAACAGTACCGCTGTAGTTTCCTTTACCCTTAACGATGATGGATGCCGAAGCTCCGGGTTTAAGGTTGTTTTTGTATGTTATTGTGTAATCGACTCCCTTGGTCAATAACTTATTCACACCGTTGTTGGTTGCATAAATATCAAGTTCAGGTGTCCAAGCATAGCCGGTATAAGGAAGGTAAAGTGTCTCACCGGCTGCTGTATTCTTTGCCACCTTATCCAATAAGGTATCTTCTTTTATCTCATATCTGATTGCAGCTTTTTCATCATCGCTTGAATCAGGATTGGGCTTGGATACAGTTCTTTTTGCAATTTTAAACTTAGCGGTCTTGGTTCCGGCATAATTACCTTTACCTGTAATCGTAACCGTGGCGGTTCCGACCTTGATATTGGTTTTATTGCCGTTTACGTCTTCATAGCTTACTTCATAATCCGTTCCTTTGACTAAAGGAATATTTCCGATCTTGTCAGTTACCTTCAGTTCGGCTTCTTCAGCTTCATCAACGTCCTCCGTATTAGGATCATCTGCTTTACTTTCTGTACTTAGCTCAATTTCGCTGCCGGTATAGTACATAGTCTTAGGAAGAGTAATCTTGTAATTGGACATCAGATGATCCTTATCGATTACTCTGAATGATACCCAATTTTCGCCATCGTATCCGCCTTTCAGTATTCCGTTTAGTCTAACCGCATAAGTACCTGCTTCGCTTATTTTATCGGTCGGTTTCTTGCCTTTTTCAGGGGTTCCGTCAGCATCGTCATCCAAGTATATTATACTTGTCGAATCCTTATCAAATTCTTCTATTATATCTTTCAGGCTTTCATCTTCTCCCAAAAGACGTATCATAGTAATTCTATACTGCTTATTAAGCGACAGCGTCTTGGTACCGTTCTTAACCGTTATCTTAGGCGCTTTGCCTTCAGCTATATCATCTGCAGTTACTCTTATGCCGTGGTCACTAATGTTCTTAGGAGTTATCACAAATGGATACTCTGCCGTAGTTCCTGTATAATTACCTTTTCCGGTAATCTTAAGCGAAGGTTTCTTAGCGGCTGATGCATCGGCGCTTACATTAACATTATTCTTATAAGTAACTGTATAGTCTTTACCTTTTTGTAACACTTTGTTATTGTATTTCACCGTAACATTAGGTGTAACTTTGCTTCCGGTATAGACAGCGCCTGAAATTCCTGAAACAGTTATACTGCTGTCAGTAATAGGACGTTTTGCAATTGTGAATGTCTGGGTAAATGAACCCTTAATATTCGCACTTTCACTTTTTGCAATGACTGTCATGGTTGCTTTACCGACATTGATGTTTTTCTGGTAATAAACCGTATAGTCTTCATTGACTGCCACAGTCAATTCGCTTCCATCTTTAGTAAGTTTGTTACCATTTTTATCAGTCAAGAAATCAATTGCAGGTTCAATTTCAGCTCCGGTATAGTAATAAGTATCAACTTTATTCGGATCACCATCAACAACTACTAATGCTGCTTTGGCCTTTGATATATCTACTTTAGTGTCTACTATCTTAAAGTACAGAGTTCTTCTTCCGGTAAACTTCCTGCCTTTTGCAGTAATGGTTATTTCTGCCATGCTGCTGTTGTCGGTTTTCTTGATATTATTATTGTACTTAGCAGTATAGTCTGCGCTTGTCAGCTTGTATCCTGCATAGCTTAACTCAAGATCAAGCTCAATTTTCTTGCCTGTATATTCTTGATCATACTTATATACATATTTTCCATCAAGTTCTTCTTTAAACTCAAAGTCTTTAACAGTTACATTGGCATTATCAATAGATACTGGCTCTGTGAAACTGATTTCTTTAAATTCTGCCTCAAGAGTAACCGCGCCTTCAGGCATAATGAAATGAGATAATATCGTTTCATCAGTCTTATAGTCAGCAGCGTTATAGGTAAGCGTAACTTCCTTAGAACCAACATCATAAGATGTTCCCGGGGTTAATTTGGAATCATCTATCAAAGCATCTGCTGCCACATTTGCACCGCTAAGCTTCAAAGTTGATAAATAATATCCGTTCTCAGGCATAGCTGAAATTCTTACAATTTCGCCGGTGTTAGGTTCCATATTGCTGACATTAACCGTACCGTGTTCGATGTCTCCTAAATTAACGCCATATTTACCATAGAGGTACATATCATCAATTGTTCCCCAGGCTCCGCCTACAGTAGATACTATTTCCATTCCTACTGTCACAGTATCGCCTTCTGAAACTTTGATGTTGGTAATCTCAGGATTTACCCAGTTTAACCAGCCGTTTAATGAACAGGTTTTTTCATATTTAACTTCTTTTCCGTCTAAATCCTTTACTATTACATAGAGGGTCTGAAGATCTTTGGAGGATGCTCCATTACCCTGAAGGAAGCCACCTGCCGTATAGATTCCGGGTTCAATTTCTGCTATCTCTTGCTCTATACTAAAGTTAATCGGATTCTCTTTATTCCAGAAATGCATTCCCCAGGAACCCGAATGTGGATCTTCATCGGTTGTTTTAACATGCGCAATAGTTGCATTCTTAATATCTTGCTCTGTTTGCTCACTCAGCTTAAGATTCCATGGCGTCCATGATCCACCATTTTCAAAGCCCGGATTAGCAAGAATATTACCGGTGGAAAGGACTTCGATAGTCAGTGTGATATCATATGTTTCTGTCTTTATATTGTCTTTATTATCTTCCTCTCCATCCTTGATACGATATTTACAGGTTGCTATACCATCAATTGCAAATACAGCTACATTATCTGTGTTTACCAGTTTTACCTGATCTTCATCCCACTCTACTGTTGTGGATATATGATGATCATTTTTCTTTACAGTTCCATCCTCATTATAATCAGGTGCCTTACTGCCATCATTATAGGTTACTACTATATCATCTCCACCAGGCCATACTATAGTATCTCCTACATTTACCTTTAATTCAATCTCGCTTTCAACATTGGCAATGGCATTTACACGACCTGTTGCTTCAGCACCGGTTCTGATATAGCTGTAAATATAAGCTGTATCAAGGGCCTGACCGTTGAAATCAAACCATGCCTGATTATCAACGGCGCTACCGCCATACCACTGTCCGGCATCTACAGGATCGTATTCTATAGCATAACTGGATGCCCAGCCTGAACCGTATTTTTCCCATGCTTCTTTATTCTTGCTGTATAAGCTCTGATCGATAGTTGTTCCATTGTAAACATAGTACGGAGAAATCCATGCAGGCTCCCAGTAGAATACACCGATTGCCGAATCGCCGATCGAACTCACTTTATCTACAACGTCACGTATTTCGTCCGCCTGACCCTGAACAGAAACCGGATAATTCAGAGTTTGCGTTGTCTTAGGTGATGTATTGCTATGACCGTCTCCATCTTCCCAAGTCGTTACCCATGAAGTCTCAACAACCATGACTTTCTTATCATAACCCTTGGCTATATTGCCCAATACCTCATGCATGTTCTCAGCTTTGCCATGCCAGAACGGATAATAAGATGCCGCAAATACATCATAATCAACACCATAAGTATTAAGCTTCGATGCATATCCGGTAAAGGCAGATGATGACGGGTCAGCAAAGTGTATTGCAACAAGACATTCTTCGTCAAATTCTTTTACAGCTGCGCTTCCTGCGGTAAAAATCTTAGCCATATTCGTCCATGTTCTTTCACCGCAGATAGCGTTATTGGTCTCATTACCAACCTGAACCATTCCTACATCAACGCCTGCAGCTCTCAATTCATTTAAGCTATCTAACGTAAATTTTTTAACAGCCGTTACTTTCTCATCAATACTATAATCTTCCCATGCTTTAGGTGCGTCCTGTTTGGATGGGTCTGCCCAGAAATCCGAATAATGGAAATCGATGAGTACCCTCATACCTGCATCGGTTGCCAATTTACCGATGACCTTAGCTTTAGCCAGATCGGAATTACCTCCACCGTAACCATTTCCGTTACTGTCATACGGGTCATTCCATATACGGATACGAACCCAGTTTGTTCCGCCTTCATAAAGCATTTTAAAGAATCCTGCATCGGATAGCGCATTTCCCTCTCTATCTTTGAAAACAACACCGCTTTCTTTCAACGAAACATAGGATGAAAGGTCTGCACCTGTAATGAATTCATCAGATAATGCAACACGTTTCACGCTGATAGTCTCTGATTTCTGGGGTACAAGAACCAATTCCTTCATTGCAGTTTCCAGGCTATTATATGCTGTCTGAATCTGAGCGCCTGTTGGTGCAGGATCAGTCATCTCTGCCACGGCTTTAGCATCATCAATTTGGGCTACAAAAGCGTCCCACTTACCCCCGTCATCTGAGTGAAGATACTTATTACCAGGCTCATCTTTGTCTGCTGCCGCCAAGTCTTCATCTCTAAGCGTTTCAGCCTCTTCAATCAATTTGCGCAAATCCTCTAAAGTAACCGGTACGGAATCATAGAATCCACCGTCTTTGTAATAAATAGTTTTACCAAAGTAAGGAGCAAGATTAACAGTGTTTTCGTCTGTTGTTTCACCTTCAATAAAGGTTACTTTAGGATCATAGGTTGATTCATTCTTTGTATACAGCTTACCTATTTCTTTATTATCTCCTGCTGCAGGAGCTGAGAATCTGATAGAATACCAGTTATCTTTTCCAATATCATCAGCAGCATCTTTCAGCTCGTAATAGTAAACATCATCTTTATGTTCGATAGATGGAACTTCAACCTTACTTGCAGTACTCTCATCTACATAAGCAGTAATTGCATTATTTGTTCCAAGTACAGGTGCATTTTCCTTATCGTATACATATAATGTAACATTACGCCTAAGATTAGTTACTAAATCTTTGCCATAATAATATTTGCCGTTTTTTACTGCATAGGCAGCTTCTTCAGGTTTCAGATTTTTCAGAATTTCCAAATTAGGATAATTTCCATCACCTACAGAATATGTCGCGGTTGGCGTGGTCGAAGCATTCTTTGTGTGAATTGCAAAACCATTGTTATTAGATCCAAATACCATAGATATGCTGTACCAGCCCGGATATTCGTCTTCCGGTGATAATGCATAGGTGGGATTGCTCCATGCCCCCCATTTGCTTGATGCATCCGTCCTCGTATCAGTCCGTTCCGATGTGGAATAAGAATCTTCGCCATTCCAGAAGTAAAGACCGAACTCATCACCTTCGTGAAGACTGTCATTATAATAGTAGAATGTAATTTCTTTGGGTCTTTCTTTCATATTATTGATGGCATCCTGAAGAGCTATATATGCTTCGGTAATGGCAGTGTCCTTGTAATCATCACTGTTCTTGTCTGTGCTGTCTCTGTATCCATTTACTAAAGCATCTGCCGCAGACCAAGCTGTATCAAAGGCATTCCATGAATCATATGTATAATATTCTTCTCCGTTTTCATAAATATCAGTAACTTCATCCGATTCCAGATAATCTTCCAGCATCTTCAGAGTTATGCCTTCTGCGAGTACCGGATCTGCATAGAACTCTCCGTCCTTATAATAAACATTGCCCTCAAAGACCGGAGAGAAATCAACGGAATCAGTTACTCCTGTCGCCTCTTCACTAAGGAATTTCTTTACAAGTGTATATGTTGAGTCTGCGTATGTATATAAACCGCAAATCTCATTAGAACCTTCAGCGGGAACAGGGGCTGAGAAGGTCAAGGAGTACCAGCCCTTCAAATCTGACACGGATGTCATTTTGTAATAATGATTGCTGTCTGTATCCGGCTTAGTATTGGAGCTTGCTGTCAATTTATCAACTGCACCAGTACTTTCATTAATGGTTGAAAGCTCGCTGGCTGAACCTATATAAGGTTCTGTGTCCGCACTGTATACATATAATGTAACACTGCGCATAGCGGTATTTACTTCAGCCTCGCCTTTGTAGAATCCAACAGTTGCTCCAAATAATTTAACTGCGTAAGTTGTTTCAGTTCCAGTGAAAAGTTCTTTATATATCGTTTCATTACGATTAGACTCATTGCTGCCAGAACCACCACATTTGAATACAGAAGCATTTGCACCTTCAATGAATACCTGGAAATTGGCATTATCACTTTCCTCACCGGTAAATGTAAGGTCTATTGTGTACCAGCCCGGATATTTTTCAGGGGTCATTTCATAAACAGACTCAGTACCCCATGCCTTCCAAGTAGGAATATTTGCTTCGGAAGATATATTACCTTTGGGAGCATATTTATAAATTCCTACCCCCTTACCGTTGGTATCGCCGGCATAATAGCTAAAGGTTATTGTACGACCTTTTTCTTTGAGTCCATCCTTGGCTTTCTCCAGGTTATTGTATGCATCTGTAATAGTAATATCTAAGCCTTCTGTTTCTTCGCCTATATCCTCGTCTGTACAAGAATCGTCCTTGTCTGTAAGTGCTTCAGCAAGTCCTTTAGCTGCTTCAAGAGCTTCGGTAAATGCTTCCCAGGTTGTATTGGTGTACTTCTCTGAGCCTTCTTCAAATATTTCCTCTGCTTCTTCGATCAGTTCACGCAACATACCGAGAGTTATGGCTACAACTCTGGAATCAGAGAGTTCTCCGTCTTTATAATAGACACTGCCAGTAAATACCGGCATAACATTGAGATTCCACTCATTACCTGCCGCTCCGTTCAGAAAATTCTTTTTCCAAGTATATGTTCCACCATCTTCTTTTACATATAATTTAAATACCGTATCGGCGGTGCTAGCTGTATCAGGAACACTAAATGTCAGGTAATACCAGCCAGAGTAACTATCCTCCTTCATTTCATAGCCCTTATTTGTACCGTCTACAGCCTCATCATCGGCTTCATACACAGATTTTACTCCGGTTTCTTCATCTATGTATTCCAAGTCCAGGTCAGCGCTTAAAACGATATAAGGGGTACCGGCTTCGCTGTACGCATAGAATGTGACGTTGCGCATAGCAGTTGTTGCAGCATCACCTGCATATAATTTATGCGGGTCATTATCATCATTACTACAGCTTCCATCACCAAATTTTTTGACCGCATAAGTGTCTGCTTCACCAGAAATAAGTTGTTTGTAGATTTCAGTATGGTTCCACTGAGCAGCACATTTGAACAGCTCTCCCTTTTTAGAATGAATTTCAAATCCCGCACTAGTATCTGCAACATTAGTTACTTTAATACCTATACTGTACCAACCATCATAAGTTCCTGACTTTTCCATCAGATAACACTTTGCATTATCCCAAGGCAGATATTCCTCTTCCCAATCAGCTTCCTTTGTTCCTTCAGAAAATGAAATGGAATCATTATATACAACAACAGCCGGTTCATCATCAGCATCAATGCCATCTGCAAAATAATTGAAAGTTATTTCTAATACTTTATCAATTACCATATTGTCCAGCGCATCTTTCAATGCTGCATACGCGCTGTTTATTGCACTATTAGTACGTTCCGCATTGTCAATTACTCCCTTAGCAGTTGTCATTGCATCTCCAAGTGCATCAAGGCTGTCTTGGGTATATCCACCAGATGCCTTAACGGACTCTGCTTCAGCATATAGAGCCTGCAGTTTGGGGAGTGCAAGAGTTAACTCCACATTGTCTAGAACGAGTGTTTGGTCGGTTGGCTCTAAAGTACCTTCAATTGATACAACTATACTATTCTCTGCATCATCCGCAGAAATTTCAAAAACGTCGCTGACCGTAGCCCACACATCCCAACTGGTACCTTCACCAAGGTCTACTTTTGTAAGTTCTTCTGTTCCCGATTTTACAATTAGATAAATCTGTCCAGCAGAATGAACACCTGCAACGTCTGCAGATATCATATAGGTATTAGCTGTCACACCAGAATTTATAGTTTGACTCATTGATACTTTCTGGGTTGTAGATTGAGAACCTACCCACCAACCCAAATAAGAGCCATGCTTGTCATCTTTCCCCGGGTCACAGGATTCTGTTTTGCTGCCCCAAGTCCATTCGTCCCAATCAAAAGTCCAATCGTCAACTGGCCAAGTATCAGTATTTTCAAAATTTCCATTCTTCAAAAGATTTTCAACAGTTTGTGCATCCGCAGATACCTCTGCCACCAGTTTATCCACATCCGCTGCGCCTATGATATCCGCAGTCTTAAGTGGTTTATCTGCATCATCGCCAGAAATATCTCCAGATGCAACAGAATCAGAGCCTAATCCTGCATTACCAGACTCATCTCCACTTTCAAGATTAGTTTCTTCATTAACTTCTTCATTAGTTTCTGCAGTCATTCCCACTTCATCTTCAAGCTCGGTCTCTGACGCATATGCTGTCATTTCCGGTATTGAAAGACTTGTCAATACCATTGCAGCGCACAGAATTCCGCTAAGACCTTTTTGGAAAAACTGTTTCATTGTTTTCTTCATCTTATACCTCCCAATTTTTAATTTTTTAATAAGATTCTATATATTAAAAACGCCCTACGCAACAGTTGCGCAACCGGTTGCGTTGTACTATTTTCAGTATAATAAAATATGGTGATTTTATCAAGAAAGTTTTTATTGTTTTATTAACCAATATTTAGTGAGATTTTTTATGAAATAATTACAAAGAAAATATTGGAAGGTATAGAAATTAACCGGATATCTCAATCATAAGATATGAATACAATCTTTTTTCTATAAAGTTTTTGAGACTTCTTTTACGAGTTCCTCACTGCATTCCGCTATTGCGCAGATATCCTGTATGGACATATTGCGTTGTAACATGTTATGGACTATGATTCTGGTTTTTTCGTCAAATCCCTGGCTTATTCCAAGGGTCATTCCTTCTGTTCTTCCAATGCTTATTCCTTCGGCTCTACCCTCTGCTCTTCCAATTGTCATTCCTTCGGCTCTGCCATCTGCTATCAAATCTTTTATCGCCTTACACATATCTATCTTACCATCCTCTCTTTCATAATATTTCTTTGTTGCTAGCAACTCCTGTGCATTGGTGTAATTCGCCACTACGTCATATGCATCTTCTTCCATGTTCGCATAGTACTTATCTTTATCTACTAGCTCTATAAGTTTATGTTTATTATCAGAGTATCTGATAAAGTCAAACACCTGCCGTATGTCTGTTTTGAATATACTTGTATCTTTCAACTTACGGATTTCAATTATATTAATTTTATAATCCGATGCCATTCCCCGTAGTTCATCCGGTATGTCAGTAAAGTCTAACATATCATGAAGTTTTTCGGGTCCGTCCCAAGGTTCTTGTCCAGAGTATAAGATAAAAGTTATTACCGGATGAAGTCTGCTGTCCTTTTTGAAACCGTATAAGTATTCTCCTTTACTCAACCCGCTATAATTACGCCTGATTTCCCTGCGGATTGCCACGGCCTGCTTCTCATATTCTCCTATGTCATATGACATATTTCGCAACACGATAGCATAGTCCGTCACTTCCTGATTTTCAATACCGATAATCGCAAAGTTTACTCCGAATGCTGCCTTTCTTAGCATGTCACGGATTTTTATTTTTCTTCCGGCTGTCATTCTGCGGATTTTTCTGACAAAGTTATAATTTCGCCCAACAACTGTCTGAGTATCAAGTTCCTGAAGATCACCTTTTGTTACGACCTGTCTTCCGCCACAACCTAATCCATTGATGAGGTCAGCGTAACGTTCATTGTCCGAAAAGTAGTCTTTCCATGTAATGTCATGTACCATATTTAATTCCTCCTGTGCATCCGCAGGAGTATTTTTGAAAACCCCTGCTTTGATTAATATGTGGATTAAAAGCATGGATTTTCGTAACGCAGAATGCCGGATGGCATTAAGAAATTTTTTGAATACAGGGCGCCGGATATGGCTGCCCTGTGTATAGAAAATATGCTTTGAGTAGAATATATCACAATTTTGCACGACGTGCAAGTATAAACGTTATTTCGTTAACCGTTATTAGAACTGTATCGGAGTCACATCTTCGTCAATCGGTTTTATTTCATATTCCGGAAGATTGTCCAAAAGTTCATTCAGACACAGACTTGTATTATCCACAACATCGTGTGCCAGCATAACTATTTTATTGCGTCCAAGAGTAGTTGTTACACCGTTTTCAATTAATTCTTCGACCTTTAAGTCTTTTTTGGTATCCGCATCTTCGAGACTGGCGTTCCAATCATAGTATATATATCCGCGCTCCGTCATTTTTTCTATTATATCAGCGCTGACATTTTTATTGTAATCGTTGATGCTTCCACCCGGAAAGCGGAATAGTTTGGTATCCACTCCGGTTACTTCATAGACGGTCTTATGTGCATTCTCAAAATCATTTATAAAAGCATCCGCACTTTTATATATAACATCATAATTATGGCTATCGCTATGTATCCCTATGGTGTGACCTTCTGCTACAATACGACGTGCCACATCGGGGTACTTCCTTACGTTTTCCCCTATCAGGAAAAAGGTTGCCTTGATTCCTCTCTCTTTCAATATGTCCAAAACCTTTTCAGTATTTTCTTCCGAAGGGCCGTCATCAAATGTAAGGTACATAGTTTTGGGATTAAAATAATATTCAATCCCGTTTGCTATTCCGTCTGCAATCTTATTCTGATATTCTTCGCCGGTAAGGTTTCCACGCTCTGCGGCATTGGATAAAAATCCGGTTTCAATGAGGCAGGCAGGCATCGTTGTATTTCCTGTCACATAAAAATCAGCGTTTTCCCTAATTTCTCTTTCCACACTTTCCGTAGTCTTAATCGTCTGTTGCTTGATAAGCTGTGCAAGTTTTTTATTATCACGCTTAGTATCGGTTCCGTCATACCATACTTCCATACCTTTTACCTTGGAATCCTCTGAAAAGTTCTGGTGTATGCTCACATAGATATCTGCTTTGGCACTGTTGGCGGCCTCCACTCTATCTTCCTTACTTATAAATGTATCATCTTCTCTTGACATTATAACTTTATATCCCGAGTTTTCCAGACGCGCTTTAACAAGTTTTGCAATTTCAAGGTTGACGTTTTTCTCCAATACTTTTCCACTCACACATCCACCATCCTCGCCGCCGTGTCCGGCATCAATAAAAACCAACGGTGGTCTCGCTTCTTCTATCATTGCTGCAATATCCGTTACATTTTTATTGATAACATTTTCAAAAGTTATACTTTCGGTAGTTGTATCATGTGAGGAGGTACATGATATTGCTACGGTATTATTTTTTATTGACAGCGTACTTCCGGTCTCAATAATATTACCGGTTACTAAATTTATAGATGTCAATACGGCCGTACCGGTTATACACATCGCTATGGCAGCCGCCATAACGCGCCTGCCTGTTTTAATTCTTTTTTCCCTTCTAATATAATCTCGACTATACGATGTTAAGTATGTTCCGTCTGCGTACATTACTTCTCCTCCTGTGTGATTCATGAACAAAAACAGCCCTCATGTTTTCTCGTTAGTACAAGATTACACAAGAGCTGCATCATAAAATCATCATTTTTGTATCAAAGTCACATCATTTTTGCATCAAATTTGCATCATTTATTTTTTTACGAAATTTTGATAAATAATTCATTTATGCCTTCATAAAATCCAACCGTCACTATCGTCCTTCCCTCGCCCATACCTGAAAAAACATACTTTTTAAAATATGGTGTGGTTTCAAGCAGCGGATTATCCGATTCATATGGGGTCGGAGTTCCAAGACCCATGTATTTGCTCCAGGCTTCCACCATTGCATCCGTATCAATATCTTCCCACAGAAGGGAAGTCCTGGCATAAAATTCATATATTTTTCCATCCTCGGCGCCTATATACGCATCCATCAGACGGTTTCCCTTATCTGCATTGACATGGCTGTTGGACAGGCTGAGCTTCCAGACAGCTATATTATTTCTGGGCTCCAGAATATCAATAGCGGAATACAGAGTGGCTTCATATGAAGCAGGTGCAACCTCCTTTACTTCCTCCGGCAGTATTCCCGCTTCTTTTAAAAATTCAATCCCGTTGTTACAGGTTTCATATATCTGTTCATTGGTTATTTCCTGCTCAGACGGACTTCTGTAGTTTGCAATAAATGCATAGGAGCCTTCCAGATCCTGATACATCACGGAATCATCGGTATGAGTCATTGCATTCTGTTCGGTTTCCGGCAGTGTCTGTGAACTTAAGCATCTGGAAAGTATATAAAGTTTTTCATTTGCATTAAGTTTATAGCTATAACCTTCTCCTGCGGTTTCGACAGTCTGTGCCTGGATTTTATTCAGCGTTCCCCTGTCCTGATATCTGGCTAATGCTTCAGGTCCCCAGATTGATATAATAAGTGAAAAGACCGCAAAAAGAAGAAAGATTATTACTTTTTTATCAAACTTCATCGGGTGTATCCTCCTTTTCACTTATACTATCCTGCTGTATGTCATTCTTTATAACGAAGCTGAAACAGGAGCCCTTTCCTGTCTCGCTCTCTATTTCGAGTTCGCTGCCATGTATCTTAAGTATTTCCACACACAGTGCAAGTCCAAGGCCTGCACCGTTATGGCTTCTTGCACGGGACTTGTCCACCATATAAAATGCTTTGGTTATCTTGCGCTGTTCTTCCTGTGGGATACCGATACCGTAATCCTTAACCGCGAAGCGATATCCTTCTTCCAGTGAATATCCGTTTACTTCAATCTTAGATCCTTTTTCCGATGCTTTACACGCATTATCAATGAGGTTGACAAGAACCGTCTTAATCAAATTTACCTCGACAGTAACTTCACCCTGCTCATATTGGAAAGAAAATTCCATATCCCGGTTTGCCGTATACATATCTTTCAGATATTCAAAGAGTGCATCAACGGAAGTGGTTTGTAAATGCGCTTCTTTTTTGCCGGCAACAATAATATCAAGCAGGCGGAAAGACATTGCTTCAAGACGCTTTCCCTCGGTATAAATATAGTTTGCAGACATAAGGCTCTGTTCCTCATCCAGTTTGTGAGAACGGAGCATATCCGCATATCCTATTATAGCGGTCAAAGGAGTTTTAAGCTCATGTGCAAAATCACCCATAAACTCTTCTCTTGCTTTAATCTCTTCCTCAAGCTTCTCAATATTCTGCTCAAGAGTTTCCGCCATGCTGTTAAAGTCACTGGTCAGCTGTCCGAGTTCGTCCTGACTAACCTGCTTTGCACGGTAGGAATAATCTCCTGCCGACATCCGCTTCGTAGCTTTAGTTAAAAGGCGGACAGGCTTGGTCAAAAATGAAGAAATAAAATGCATTATCACCGTACCGGCAACCAGCATAATAAACATTACTTTGCGGTACAGAGAAAAGCCCAGCGTACGTTCTCTAAAGACATCCGATACGTCCCTCATAGTCTCCAGATACAGCACCCTGTTCAATGCGGTTACCGCAGTACCCGTATGTATGTAATATTTATCTTGCGACTGTATTACCTGATAAGTTTTTACACTTTCATCAGTCTGTGCAAGTAACTCATCGTTAGTGTCAAAGCCGTCACTGGCATATAGAATATTTTTCCCCTCACCGGAAATGCGAAGCAGTCTTCCGCTGCCCTGACCGCTTTTTTCCAGATTGGATGCGATTTCTTCCACGGTTGTATCGGGCATTACACTGTACTTGGCAGGAACGCTGAGCGCAGCAGTTTCAAAAGCGAAGCTTAAGATGCTGTTTTCATCCAGCGCCTGACCCACTTCTCTTTCCAGTGAAGTTTCAAATACATAATTAACAAAATAGTATCCGCTGAACCCTAAAGAAAGTGCCATGACGATAATCATGCTCAGCAGGATTTTAAAGGAGAATTTCATCGTTTATACCTCCAAACGATAGCCGACTTTATATACCGCCACAAGATTATGTTCCCAGCCAAGTTTTCTTCGCAATCGCTGTACATGCAAATCCAGGGTTCGGCTGTCACCGAAATATTCTTCCTCCCAGACTTTTTCATACAGGGTTTCCCTAAACAATGCCACATTTATATTTTTGATAAAAAGTACGAGAAGTCCAAACTCTTTATTGGTAAGTTCTATCGGTCTGCCTGCTTTGGTGACCCTGTGAGCTTCCACATCAACTGTTACATCCCCGGCAGTCAGTTTCTGATCAGCTTTATTATAGCGCCTGAGCACTGCCTCTACCCTTGCAACCAGCTCCACCACATCAAAAGGTTTCACCAGATAATCATCTGCTCCAAGTTTTAACCCTTTTACCCTGTCCTTCACCTCATGCTTTGCCGTTATAAAAATAACCGGTATTCCAAGAGGACGGATATATTCCATTATGTCATAGCCATCCGCGCCGGGAAGCATGATATCCAGAAGGATTAAATCATAGGTATCCTGCTCAATCTTATCTATTGCCTCTAAGCCATCCTGTACCGAAGTACAACTATAACCCGCCGAAGATAGGTTTAAATCTATCAAGTCACAAATCGGTTTTTCATCATCTACAATAAGTATCTTGATCATCTTTATCCTCCATGTTAGTTTGAGCTAACTTCGCCTGTGGACTGCCATCCCCAATAAGCGCGGGCTTTTTCTACCAGCACTTCCATAGTATCATCATCACTGCATTTATATGTGTTTTTAATATCGGTATCAGCAGAAAATCCTCCGGTTCTCTGATAGTAAATCGAGTAATCGCTTTCAACCACAAGCTGGCCTTCTTCACCTTCATAACTATATCTTGCCAGTATTACAATGTCTTTCAAACTGTCACCGTCAATGTCGCGGCATTGGATACTCTTTAACGCATAAAGATTATCATAGTCACCCATGGGCTGTAGACTGGACACAATGTTTCCCTGTTCATTGACAAGGAAAATCATAAAAACATCATAATTGGAAATACGATATGTCCCCGGCACTACCTGCAGTCTGCCAAGTTTTTCAAAATCCCTGAAATAGCATTGATCGGTAATAATATACAAACCATGCGACTGCAGTTCTCTCAGGGTAGTGGCCGTATATAAAAATTCGGTAGAACGATCATCCCTCACAAATGCGGTTATCATTTCAGCGCTTTTGCTCATTCCGAACCGGTTTATTTTATCGGCAATACGATAGTCGCGGTAAAAACCGACGTCATTCTTTTTTTGAAAAAGTACATCTCCCAGTTTATAAGTTTCTCCACCATAGTATCCGCTTTCATCAGCGCAGGCAGTAATCAATATGATATCCATGCGTCCGTCTTGGTCCAGATCGCGGAAGGAGACCGCCGCAATATCACAGGCAGGCTGCTTCATCTGTCCTGCTACACGATGATTGGTTTCCAGCTGTTCTGTTTTGTAGATAACATTCTCATTTTCATCTGCAAAAAAGAGAGCAAGGCGGTTGTATTTTCTTTCAAATGCCGGAATAAGTGACACTTCGCCATATCGTGCTAATTCTATGGGGAAAATCTGATTTGAAATTACCCTAAAGCCTGCGGAAGAAATATCTGATATTGATGATATGGAGTCAAGACGTTTAAGGTATTCATTATATTCGGTGCGGACATTATCGTTATTTTCAGATGCATTTACAATCATATGCATAGTATTATCGTATGCATGCAACGTAAACAAAGCACTGAGTAAAAGCAGCATAAGGGATATTGATTTTATTTTTTTAATAATTACTGATTGCTTCAATTTATCTCCTCCTTATGCTGATATGTTTTATATTTTATAATGTCACGCAATTTGCATCATATTTATAATAGTCTAAGTTCATTTTAAATTTATTATACTTTTCTAGTTTTACACGATTTCTTTAATTTGTTCTATTTTTTTATTTTAGCACAAACATATAAAATTTCAATTTACATTTTCCAACAGCCACTTTGCAACACCATCATTATCATTACTTTCAACAATGCCCGTTGCCAGTTCTTTTAATTCCGGCACGGCGTTTTCTACCGCATAGCATTCATCGGATATCTCAAACATCGGAATATCGTTAATGGCATCCCCAAATGAAACTACTCTGTCACACTTCCATAATTTTTTCAGGGTCATAATTGCTTCAGCTTTGCTTGCTTTCTTTGGCATGATTTCACACCAATATTCAGACTGATATATTTCCTGCTGGAGCGTACATCTGAATCTGTCATCTTTTGAGAAAATATTGTATATGGGAATCAATTCTTCTTTTTCACCAATACAGCTGTAATAAAATGAATTACCATCATACAGACCTGCCTCACTTGCTAAGGGTCTGCGTCGTTTATCGCCTTTGCGCTTGGAAAGATATCTTTTAATACCTTCGTTCTCTTTCGTTGTGTTCCATGATACTTTTTCAATCTGTTCTATGTAGGAATATACTAAAGGGCTGATATTGTGATGTTCAAGATTCTTTCGGACAAATTCTGCTTCTTTTTTTGTAAAAGATAAAGAAGATAAAACTTCTCCTGTACGTGGATGTATGATTAATGCACCGTTATATGCAATGACCGGAATGTCTGTGGTCAGTCCTTCTGTTACTACAGTTGAGGAAACCAATGATCTTGCGGTTGCATATGTAAACAACATTCCACTTGCTACAAGTTCATTGATAATCTGAATGCTTTTGGGATTGATTGTGTCTTTTGTATTGAGTAGTGTTCCATCTAAATCTGTTACATATAGAGTTTTGTTTCGGTTCATAATTTATTTACCTTCCAATTCCTATATTCACTACACATTTAATATTCTTTTCTCCAGCCACTCCGCTATTCCATCATCATCATTAGTGCCAATAATCTCGTCGGCAATTTCTTTAACCGCATCTATTGCATTTCCCATTGCAATACCTTTTCCGCACATCTTAAGCATTCCAATATCTGAGTAATCGTCTCCAAATGCGGTTATATCTTCAAGGGAAATTTTAAGCTCCTTCATAATATTTGTTAATGCCATTTCTTTTGTTGCATTTGCTTTACTGAATTTATACCACTCTCCATCAGAAAATCGGATGTGATTACAATCATCAACTGACTTTGCGATTTCTTCGGCATAGAAATCATTGGGTAACTGCACACATATTTTTAATGCGGAGTACGCAAAATTTTTATAATTCGTATAAACGGTTTCGCCCCAGCTTGCATCTTGCTCTGCCGGTAATATTTTATAATTCCAATAGTGGGCATCAATAGTATCTACGGTGATTTCCCGTTCTTCGCCTCCTATGTAAAGTGCAGTTTCAATAATCTTTTTGGTTTCTTCTTTTGTAAATCCTGCTTCATATATGATAGTTCCCCGAAATCGCACAATGGCACCGCCACTGGATATTACAAGGTCGGGGTACACTTGCGTAAGAAATTTTTCTGAATTACTTTCGCTGCGTGCTGTTGAAATGCCTATTAAGCATCCCATTTCCCTACAATTATTAATCGCATTAATCGTCTTATATGAAATTGTCTTATCAGATTTTAACAGTGTACCATCTAAATCAAATAGTAATAATTTATCCATATCAGACTCCAACTTTGTGAATATTAATCATTCAGCACTTTATAACAACATCCATATCTCGCACAATATTTCCATCCAGTTCACCTTTATCCACCATATCTCTCATAATAGACATAGCTTTGCCGTGTGTCATTCCGTCTTTATATGGACGTTTTTCCGTTAATGCCTGGTAAATATCAATACACGCCATCAATCGTTCTTCAAAACTTAAATCATCCGCTGACAGACCTCTTGGATATCCCAAACCGTTTAGTTTCTCATGGTGATTAGATGCCCACTCAATAATATCCGGTATCTCTTTTACATTACTCAATATGTAATATGTTGCGCTTGCATGGTTTTTCATTTCCGTATATTCATCAGACGTAAGCTTTCCCGGCTTTTCCAAAATATCATTTGAGACAACCAGCTTACCAATGTCATGCATTGCGCCTGCAAAATAATAACGAATTACTTTTTCAGGTTCAAAGCCATAATAAAGTGCCATTTGCTCTGCTTTGGAAGCAACTCCAAGAGAATGGGCCTGTGTAAATTCAGATTTATAATCGACAATTTTGGCAAACAACCCAGCAATATTGTGGATTTCTTCATCGGAATAATCGCAGACTATTGTTTGCAATTCCTTATTCAAATAGGCAAGCTCACCCATTTCTTGTAAGTATCTTATTTTGTCATAGTTCACTGCTTTTAGAAACAGTTGTACTGCTGCTTCCGAAAACATTTTGCCTGATCGCTCTTGCACCCATACGGAAAGTTTTTCAAATTCATTTTCTGTCATAGTTGTAAGTTTACTTGTCATATCCACCATATCAGCCAAATGCAGTATTTGTGATTTAAGTCCGGTCTCGGAAGCTGTTTTTCCCATAGCACCTGTTCCGTCAGCGTTCTCATGATGATAGAGAATAATATTTTTTACATCTGTGCGGAATGGCATTAATTTTATATTCTGCTCTCCGATTATGCTATGACGGTTTTGCATTGTCATAGAATTTATGTCCATCATATCGGAAGGTAAATCTAAGATGTCTTTTGCATCAGGACTTTTTAACAATTCTTCATGGATGAACTCCGTTAATGCATTATCATGAAGAATGCAGCAGCCGACAAAATCCCGCAATTCTTCTTCCCTAAATCCCGCTTCTTTTCCCATCATAAAAGAAAGGCAGGCAACACGTTTGCCATGTCCTGTGCCAAGTCCGAGTATCTCTGTTTCTACCTTGTCCAATGCAAAGGATAGGGAATATAACATATCTGTTAAATCCAGTCTCATCTTGGAAATCCCTCCTTACTTACTCTCTCAAACACATACTCTAAGTCTGTAGACATCTCATCCCGATATACATATCCCAATCGATTAAAAGTCTTTATTTCGGTCGGTTCTTCTATCTGTCTCTCCGCCATATATCGTACCATCTCTCCTCTTGCCATTTTGGCATAGGTTCCTTTCGTTACGAGTTTATCACCGGATTTTTCGCAGAATGTAACTGTTATATATGTATCTTCCGGTGTTAAATATTTTTCAACACACTTGGAATATTCTTTAGATGCAAGATTGATGATAATTCCATCTTCATCCCTGACTGAATCATAGATTCTTCTTCCCCATAAATCATATAAATTCTTTTGTCCACACATTGACGCTTTTGCGTTCATTTCTAATCGATAGGGAGTCACGCCATCCATTGGCTTTACCACTCCATAAAAAGCTGATAATATACGCAAATGTTTCTGTACATAATCAAACTGTGAATATTCAAACACCGCAGGTGCCATGTATTGAAACGCTATTCCCTCATATGACAGAATAGCCGGTGTCAATTGATTATGAAGGTCCATATTACTCAGACGCTGAAAATTCAGCTCTGCAATTTTATCATTACATCCCCACAATGTTTTCAGTTCACTATATGACTTCGATTGAAGCCACTGAAGGATTTCTTCTGCTTGAGATAAATGCTCCGGTAAATCTATATAGTCAAGCGTATCCAAATCTGTATTCATTTTCTTAGCGGGAGAGAGAATAATTTTCATACGAAATCGCTCCGTTATCAACTGGGATGTATTTTATTTTTAATTCTAAGCATTGCTTCAACATGCATTATCCAATGTCTGGAAAACGGCATTTGAATTAACCCTCGAACATCTTTCCCGCACCAATAATCAATAAGCCAATAGGCATTATCGTCCGTGCTTACAACTGACAATGACTTTAGATAATCCTTATCTTTATCTGTCATTTTACGTTTTATATCAGAGTATTTCAACTCATTTAAAATCTCATCTGTACCATTTTTTACATTGGAAACATACTCATACAATTCTTCCAAATTCAACGATTTTGAAAACTCTGAAATTTGCTCTTTTACAAGTTCATTTCCTGTTGTAATAATTGGAGAACATATGCGCTTTTGATAATTATCAGAAAAAAATATCTGCTCATCCCTTTTTACCAATGAATGAGCAACTATATCTTCAATTCGAAAAATATGCCATATTGAATAGGCAATCGTTTTGCTGTGGTAACCATTTGCATTTATAAATGGGATTGCATTAAAATCTTCTCTTGTTAATTCTTTTTTTAGCTTGTACAATTCATCAACTAGATCTTGTCGTAATTTTAAAAGTGTTTCAATTCCCTCAGAAAATGACTCTTCTTTTTTAAATTGAGATTGCATTGTTTTATTGAGCTCTGACCACTCTTTGTTCATCTACTAAAATCTCCAATCCAGCCATAATACTGCGTACTCGACGAGCAATCTGTTTATTTATAATCACACAAAAATCCTGCAACTCCCACATCGTATCTTTTTATTTTTATTCCATGGAATTCCGCATCACTTCCCTCTACTTCGCCTGCTAAAATGCGTGTTGCTCCTTCATGTAGAGAGTCAATTATTTCCGGTGTAACAGGAAATGAACCATGAGAAGGATAAATCGTATCAAATTTATCTAAATATTTTTTCAGCTTTTCAAGACTGAGGAGATATGCATGCATTTCACGCTGAACACCAAACATGAAAATATTTCCATCCTGAATTGGGTCACCGCTTATAAGCACACGATTATTTTTATCCAGCACAGCTATACTGCCGGGTGTATGACCGGGAAGTGTTATGATTTCCAACTCACGGTCGCCGAGGTCAATGATATCACCATCGGTAACAGGAATAATTGTTCCTGTCTTTTTCTGCGTATTATAATAATTGGAAGCTTCGGCAGGATTCATATAAAAAGATTCAAATTCATCGTTACTTCCTACGTGGTCTATATCTCCATGTGTGTTCAATAGTTCTATTGGAAGATTAACAAGTCCCTGTGCAATCTCTTTTGCATTATGTACCTGCATACCGCTGTCAATGAGTAATGCCTTTTTCTCTCCTGCCAGCAAAAAGAAACGCACGCCGGAATCTTCAATTCTCCATGTGGTTTCGTTGATTTTTATAATTTCCATTTAATGCTCCTTTCTTACAATAAGGTTACTTCATCAGTAAAGTTTCTTTTTAATGCTCTTACAACTTTTTCATGAGGATTCTTGCTCCGGGAAAAAATATTTTATAAAACTTTCATAGGCATCCTGTGCTGACCTACCGGTATCAAGCAGATAACCCTTTTCCGTTCCGTACTCTTTCAATCCTCTGTAATAATATAATTTATGCTGTTCATCAATAATAAACGGTATAATGTCATGTTTTAAGCATTCTTTGAACATGATAATACGACCAACCCTGCCATTTCCATCCTGGAATGGATGTATACTTTCAAACTGTTGATGAAAATCTATGACATCTTCAAATGCTATTTCCTGCTTACTAAGATACTCAGTTAACAGGGTTTCCATTTTCTTTTTCACTTCCTCCGGAGGGGTTGTCTGCATTCCTCCAACTTCATTTGGTCGGAGCTTATAATCACCACTCCGGAACCAGTCTGATTTGGTATCAGATGTGTTGTCTTTAATCATCCTGTGAAATTCTTTGATCAGTTCCTCTGTCAGTTCTTCGTCTGCGTGTTCCAACATGAAATCAAAGCATCGAAAATGATTGACCGTTTCAAGAATGTCATCCACTTTTAGAGGTTCCTCGCCATCATTTAATATCGTATTAGTTTCATAAATATATCTGGTCTGTTCTTCTGTCAAACGACTTCCTTCTATACGATTCGAATTATAAGCAAGGCTCACCTGCGTCTTGTGATAAAGTCCGCCCTTTAACTGTATTCTCTTTTCTTCCAACAATAAATCAAGCAGTCTCTCACTCATAGGAACACCTCTTGCCATTTCTAACTGATATTATTATATCCTATAACAGATAAGATGAGTAGATTTAATTTTATATCAAAACAACTCATCCAGCAAAGTATAATACCGTATTTTCTCCCAATCCGGTACAATACCCAATTTTTCAAAAAGCATATCCGGATCATATCCCGGATATGCTTTCCCGCCATATTTTCCATCATAATTATACTTTAGGCTTCGATAACACAAAGCAATATCTTGCCACTTGTCAGCCACACCCGCTCTCCCAAGATCAATAAAACTAATTTTCTCATTCTTGGTAATATAAATATTGGGTAGACAAAAATCTCCGTGCGATAAAACCAACTCTTCGTCCGCTCTATTATCTACCAGCCATTTAAGCAACGCTTCAGGGTTTTCAAATCCGGTTGGACCAAAGGTCTCAGGCTCCACATTTTCCATATCCACTAAGTTGTTTTTAACATTAAATCGTGCTGTTTCAAGCTTTCTGTCCAAAGAACAATCAAGCGGACAAGCCGAAATATCAATTCGCCATAATTCTTGCATCGCATATGCAAGCAAGGTCGTAAGTTTTGCGGGATTATTTAAATAATCCTCACTACAGGCCATCTCACCTGACACTCGTGTCATAAGTAGATAGCTTTTACCTTCGCTACACTCATACGCGATTATCTCCGGAACTGATATCCGCCCCTCAAGCCATTTCATAGCTTGCACTTCATGATTTGCTTCATCTGAATTATCCTGTATCTTTAATACTTTATCTGTAAAAAGAAAAATACTTCCTCCCGACTTCCCAATATTGTCAATCTCATATGCCTCGTTTTTAAGTTCTCTTTTTATCTTGTCAGGTATATATAACATACACTCTCCTATTTTGTTATTCAAATTACAATTTACTCCACAACCGTTACCTTATTTCCGGTTCTTTTTAATGGCTCTCTGACCGGTAATCCATCCGCTGTATCAGGATGTCCTACCGCCAGTGCACCATATACCCGTTCATTCTCATCCATGCCTAACTTTTTCATATACTCCAATATAACCGGATTTTCATTAAGCCATTTTAACTGGTTAATCCAGCAGCTACCTAAGTTCAGAGCATTAGCCATAAGCATCATATTTTCCAATGCACACGAACAATCGGCAATATTATTTCCATAATCCTTTTGATTGGCTGTTATGATTAAAACCGGAGCATTATAATGAAAAACATAATTGCCCTTTTTAGATAAATTAATAGAGTTGACGATGGATTTATATAATCCCGGTGTAATCTCCATTCCGGCAAACTCCTGCTGTGTCAAATTTGCAAGCTCCGCCAGAATCTCCTTATTTTTTACCACAATAAAATGTGTGGATTGGCAGTTTCCTCCGCTCGGTGCAAAACGTCCTGCTTCTATAATCTGATTCAACTGTTCTTCTGACACATCTTCTGTTTTATACTTTCTCGTACTTCTTCTGCTTTTAATAAAATCAAGTGTAGTTTCCATAGTACTTCCACCTCCGCTATTTTTACAAACTTGAATTCTGATAAGACAAAAATCTGTAACACAAATATGGCACCCACTAGAGATATTTTTGCTATTTTAACACAATATAAAAAGGACATAAAGAATTGATTGAAATGCCCTTCTTAATTTGCTACTATTAAATTTCACTTAGAATATTCTTTTTCGTATATAAGTTGGCTACTGCAAATTGTATGAATATTATTATCATTGTTAAACAACCCGCAAGTAGTGCAGCTGCACCTCCCCTAAGATATAGCCTATTTACTCTATAACTATAAATGATTGCTATAAATATGCTAAATAATCCGGGACTGATAAATATGACACAGTTCTTGATATACTCCAACTTTATAATATTTTTCCGTTTCATACCCACAAAATATAATTTCTCATAGATTTCTTTAGTCTTATCTATATTTATTCTTTGACTATAATACAAAATTATATTTTCAGCCATACAAAACATACATAATATCACCAAAGATAATATCAGCAAAAAGCAGCCTGATTCGTTAGCTGTATTGACATCCTGTATCCGGGATGATATTGAATAAAATATCATATCTTCCGAATTATCTATCTTATTCTTTTCATTAAAATAATTAGTTATTTCCTGAATTATTGGTTCCGCATTTTTCCAGTCTTTGAATCTATACATCATGATTTGGCCTTGTAGACTTTGCGGTATTATTTCTTTTAGCTTTTCATAATCTAAATCATTTACAACAATATTGCAATCTGCAAAAGCGCGGTTTTTGTTAAATAAGATATTAACTTCTTCTCCTGAACACTCAAATGACATACGACTGTTTTCTATTCCTTTTATGGTTAATTCCTGCATAGGGAACGTTTCATGCCCATATCCATCTTTCAGATCGTACTGGTATAGCACAACAAATTCTCCAGGTTCTATTTTAAATTCTTTATCAGATATTTTATTTATATCCGACTCGCCATATATATTAACAAATGAATTTCTTAAAAATTCTAACTGTTCAATTTCCGGATGTGCGCCCTCAAGAGGTGTTAAAGAAACAAATACATTTTTGGAACTTAACGGTGTAACTGCTACAGCAACACTTTTGGAAGTTGCTTTTCACGATAATGCAGAAGACGCAAAATGGATTGTTGACAAAATGGATCAAATTGCCGATGCTATTGTTACAGGCATCTGCGAATATTAATAGAATTGTTTCTGTTAATCACTTCGCGGTATCTATTGCACAAAGTAAATATTTTTAAAGACTCCGGACGATTATTTCGTCCGGATATTTACTTTTCTAATCCATAGCTTTTTATTTTCCATCCGGATTTTTCCCTGACGATATTCGTTTCCAAATATGTCAATGAATCCTCATAAACCGCACGAAATTCTACGGAAAAATGACAGGGATTTCTCATGTTAAATATATTGATATCCTGCAAACCTTTCACTTGTATTATTTCCACTTCAGCCGATTCTCCTTCATTCGGATGGTAGCACTCCAACTCCCCCGCAAAAGATTCTGCCAAATATGCCTTCACCCCATCAATATTTCCCGAAAAATATGCATCGGAAAACCGGTCTGCAATAGCTTTCGCTTCCTCACGAACTTTTTCATTCCCCTTTTCAATAAAAACACACGCCACAATCATCAAGATTACAAAGCCAATAACCGCTAAGACCATCCCATACTTTCTGTCATTTTTCTTTTTCATTTTTGTATCTTTTCCTTTCTCTGTCTGCAAGTTTGGGCTTTTTAGCACAAACCTGTCAACTGAAAATTCTAATTTTCAGTGCTCTTTCTCCAAGGAATCAAGAAATTCCCGAAGCGCCTTTACCAAGGAACTATCTTATTTTATAAAATGGTGCCTCTAAATCCACATATTTTTCCTCTGTATAATAATTATCAACTACCTCTACATTTTCAATATACCACCCTTCCTCCTGCCAAGATGCCTCTATAACTCTTACAATATCCTCGTCGTATTCTTCATAATCCAATATAATAAAGCGCACCATCGTCATCCCGTCTTTTTCAAAAAGCGTCGCACCAACATAATAATCTCCATTCATCCAACTCTCATCGGGTTCAAAAGAGACCGGACATCTCAAAGGAATGTCAGGGTTTGGAATAAAATTATACGGGTATTCTACCCATCCTTCATCTTCCAGATGCAGTATTGAAATCTCAGTAGCGCCATAATTACTGCCAAACACACCACGTTTCAATAATACGTCTGCTCTCCCATTCCCTGATAAATCACCAGTAGTAAGTGTCGCACCGGAATAATGTCCATCAAAATTTTTTATTGCCACATCTACACCATCTACATTCGCCACGATCTGTATGTACGCAGCATCACCACTCCGTACATCCATCACTCTTACCCTGTCCTCTTTTCCATCTCCATTTAAATCTGTCCTGGGCTCAGTCCCGAAATCAATCTCTATTTTCCCAGCTGAAACTGCCTCACCATTGTCTGTCTCCTGAGTCGTTTCGGGCAGGTAACTTACCGTCACCAAATTACTATCCTGAGTCGTTTCGGGCATATTCTCCACCATTTCAGGCATTTGCGCTGGATCATCAATTGCATCAGCCGAATTATATCCTTCTTCGCTGTTGCCACACCCCATCAGCATAATTACAACTAATGTTATAATGAAAAGTATTTTTTTATGTTTTCGAGACATTTCATTTCACTCCTTTCGTACTAGAATCCGCCTTCTCTCTGCTCTAATTTTTCATTATCCCACCTATAGCTTACCTTTTTGAGCAATCCATTTCTTTCAACAACAGCATTTCCATAACTAAAACCATCATTTATTAATAAATAAGTCCCACTTCCTATATCGTACTTTATATAAAAATTCTTCAATTGATACCATTGACAATAATATGTATCGTTTTTAACAATTCGTTCCAACAATTCTACTAGTTCTTTTCCACTTGTACTAATAGGAATATAATAAATATCCGCATTTTCCTTAATAGTATCTTCTTGATCATAAAAATATTCACTATCACTAAATTGCATACGGAGAAAATAATCAACTTTATCTAAAGGGCTAATGCTCACGCTGACACCAGCCTCATAACACAATATGCCAAAAAAAATTGTATATAAACTATAAACCAGGTAATAGCCTTTTTTGGTCTTTACAATTAGTTGATCTCCGTTTTTGCCAAAACAAGTATGACGCGTAAGTACACGCGGATAGTAAACCATAAAAAAAATTACACCTACGATATAATAGAGTTCTACCACAGCTAAACAACTCCCAATATTTATATTTTATCTTTTTTGTCAATAGTCATTACTAAGCTTACTTTAATTCGTCTTCTCTATATATTGCATAAACAATGTCTAATGCTATACCATCATCGGTTTTTTCCGTTTCATTATAAACAACCTGAATACGGTCATTTACTGAAAGTTCCGGAACCCCTCTAGTTGATACCACCTCTTTAGGAACAAGTATAACATCACCGATATCCTTAATTGGTTCGGTATCATCCGGAATCACAGCTAAATAGCTATCCGTTATTTCCGAAACACTTCCTTTAAAATAGTTTTCGCCCATCTCACCACTACATCCGCTGCAAAATGTTATTAAAACGATGGTAAGTAAAACCGATAATTTATTCTTCATTGACTGCCTCCATAAAATAATATTTATCATTGACTAAAAAATCCAATCCGACTGATTCCATCATCCACAAAAAATCCCCACATATGAACATGGTTACGATCATCATTATCATAAATCTTATAAATGGTCAGTTTTTCCAGCCTTGTCTCATCATAGTAAATTTTGAAAGACATATCTTCTTCAATACCACAGATTTGCGCATCCTGACTATATGCAGCTATTACTTCCTGTATGTATTCCCCAGGGGCACCAAATATCAAAACTTCTGTGCCACTGCCCTGCATAAAAGATGGCAGTACAATCCACTCAATATTCTCAGCATCTTTTGGAATTTCATCCGGGAAAAAATAATATGCATCGAAATTATTTTCTTTAAACTTTGCAATATCACTTTTATATTCATAAGACATACGCGCTGGAAATAGGATATTTATGAAAGCGCAAGAAACGTAAGCAATATATCCAAAGAATAATGTCGCAAAAAACAATGGTAAAAACCGTTCTGCCATCTTTTTGGGTTTTGCTGGTCTTGGATATTCAAATATTTCGCCGCGCTTCTTCGCTTCTCTTTTTTGCTTTTTCCAGGCTTTTACTTCCTTATCATAATCATATGGACTGACATACTTTGCTTTATTCATCCACCTTCCATTTAGAAAAATATGTATTCCATCAATTAGAACCAGCATTATATTCTGCGGTCTTGGATGCATAATAGCATTTATAATAAGCACAATTCCTAATACACATAAAAGAATAAATAATATGAAATAATCCAAATGATATTTTTCGGATATTTTCTTCATATATCGCCTCGTAAATTCCATTTTTGTCACTACCTACGACACCATTATAGTAACACATATCCTATTTAGTCACAACAAAATATCGTTACCCCAAAAATTAGAGCATATAGATCAGTTTCTATACGCTCTAACGCTATGTTACTTATTAAGTTGTGATTGTGGTAATGGTTGTTTAGACAACCGGAATTTATTTTTCAATATATAATTATCCATTTCCTCTCCAACCGCTCTGTTGAATATTCGATACTGCCAAGCTGATAATTGCCAATAACATTATCTGCCACACGAATTACAAACCCAACTGTTGTCATATCATAAACTGTTCCACAATAAAAACCGCCAGACAGGCTCCCGCTGCCACCGTAACCAGATTTCTACGGCAAAATGCGAGTATGACCGCCACTGTTACGCCTGCGAGCGCACTTAACAGGCTGTTAGTCGCATAAAAAACTGCCGGTATCGTCATCGCAGTCAGACAGGCATAGGGAACATAATATAAAAAGGAACATATAAACTGATTGGTAATTTTTTTACGAAAAACCGTCAACGGAATCATTCGTATAAGATAAGTCACCAGCGCCATAGTCAAAATATACAAATAAATCATACCGTCACTCCTCCATTTTTTCAGACTCTTGTGGAACCGGGAATAGAAGCGCCCCAATCACCGAAGCCAAAATTGTACAGATAATAATTGACATACCCGTAGAAATACCTGAAAACAATGGGATATAATAAATTATACAACTCAAAAAGGCTGCAATAGCTGCTACACACAGCACCGAACGTACTTTGGCAGCTACAGGAACAACTACTGCAATAAACATGCCATACAGCGCCACACTTAACGCACTGCCAATAGCCGTTGGCAGCACTTGACCCGCAACAGCTCCCAACACCGTGCCGCTGGTCCAACCAAGAATAGGCAGGCACTGCAGTCCTATCATATATGGAAATGTCAGAGTTTTTGCATGACCCATCGCTACTGCAAAAATTTCATCCGTATTTGCAAAGGCTATAACCATACGTTTCCAAAGCGATATATTCTCCGGCAGCTTTTGTGACAACGACAGGCTCATAAGCGCATAGCGCAGATTAATGACCAACTGAGTCAATATCAGTTCCAACAGAGTCCCGCCCGAAGCTATTACCGCAATCCCCGCAAACTGGCCTGCGCTGGTCATATTGCTAAAGCTCATCAAAGCTCCCTGAAAAGCATTCATACCCGACGCAAGCACCATAATTCCGACACTAAAACTGACAGATAAATAGCCAAGCGCAATCGGAATACCATCTTTTAAACCTTCTGTAAATTGTTCTTTCATTTTCTTATCTACCGTCCATCCATTCATAACTTTTCATATATACTATTGTACAATTATTATCTGCTATTGTACCATAGTTTTGCCTTTTAGGATATAAAGAAAAAACGAATGGTACTCTTTAGGTTACCATTCGTTTCGGTAAGAGATTGCGGTATTGGGGGTACCGTTGGTCTCTTCGATATGATAAGGGTTAGGTAATAGCAGTTTAAATGTCTTAAATGCACTATCAGCTTTAACTTGTGCTTTCGTGTTGATTGTATCAATATTTAATCTTTTTATCAACCCTTAAGGAACGAACCGCAATTTTGAGGGAACGAACTGCATATTTTATGTTATGTAAACCAATTTCCGGTAAATCCTAAACTTCCAAAAAATTTATTTTTTCCGACTTTTTCTGTTGCTCAAAATCACCTGGCAGACAAAAACTCCATTGGACGCGGAAAAGTCCACCACGCCGCCATACTTTGCAGCAGTGCTTAAGATGCTCTCCACTCCTATGCCTTCGCGCTCTCTGTTTTTGGGAAGGCCATTCTCAAACATGATATCAGGAACACAGGTATTTTTGCATACCATGACCAACTTACTGCCTTTTGCTCCTATGGATATTTCCATCCTTCGCTTTCCTTCTGTCTCCATACAGCCATTTACTGCATTCTCCAGTATATTCGCAAGAATAGTTACCAGATCATAATCG
Organism: Lachnospiraceae bacterium; assembly: GCA_022510525.1. Taxonomy (GTDB): domain Bacteria; phylum Bacillota; class Clostridia; order Lachnospirales; family Lachnospiraceae; genus UBA3282. The sequence goes on from JAFLTH010000006.1 coordinate 49,619, forward strand.
GAAACTCTCTCGTTTTCCTCTAACCAAACATCCGCACTGATCTCTATGTCATTATTCTCACATCTACTGGCATATGCAGACAGTACCGTATCAGCAGCATGGTTATTACAGAATGCCTCCTGGTATTTTTTATGTTCCTTTTCATCATATTCCGACAGATAGGACAGTATTGCCTGATAATCCTTGTTCTTTGCATACTCCGATACTACCATACTATGATGCCTGAAATCGTGCCTTGTCTGCCTTGCGTTCTCACCTATCTTTTTGTATGAATCAATCTGCGCCTGCAGAAATTTTTCATTCGCCTGTAACTGTTTCATTCTATTGGTGTGGTCTGACTGAGCCATATACAGGAATATCATCACATATACCGCTACCGTAAAACCACAAGATGCTAAAAGCAACACATCAAAAAATAACTCACGCCTGTTCAACTTCATATTGTAGAACCAAAAGAGAGATTGTATAAAATAGCACATAATGGAAATAGCACTGATCATCCTATATCCGCTCCTTATCTGCTTATACATTCTAAACAGTTTCTCCTTGAAAAAAAGCAGGTATAAAATCAACAGTGCCAGATTAAACACTGCGCGCATCGTCCAAATTAACGGACTTCCTAATGTATATGCATCTGCTATCAGCGAAACAATGATAATGATCATCGTATGCATACTACTGTACTCGGTAAAAAGAAAAAGTGATTTAAAGGGATGGGATGCCGATATCAGGAAACAGTACATAACGCCATATAGCAGCAGTTCCGCCGCATATCCCAGGAAAAGACCAAGAGGTACGGAAAGATTTTGAAAAGACACTGTACATAAAAAGGTGGCAACACAAGTATAAATAATTGATGTAGCTATGACAGTCAACACTGTTCTTTTCCGATTGTATTTTGGCTCCGGAACAATACAGCAAAACCATATAGTATGAAAAATATTATTGGCAAGAATGCCTGTTAAAATTCCTAATGTACTCATTTCTATTTCTCCTTATTGCCCGTTATTAATCAGGCCTATGACAAGGCTTGCGTATAATAAGCTATATAGTGCTTTCTTAATGTCTGATAAGCTCCTCTCGGAAGATATAACTGCTGTTCACTGTCCATCTGTACTGCCTGACTGCCCAGACCTTCCACATGGTCCATATTGATGATATACCATTTACCAATCCTGACAATCTCCTCATATGGTGTAAACAGTTCTTCCAACCCTGTCATTGACATGTGGACACAAAGCTGAGTACCATCTGTCATATGTAGATACTGACGTTTTCCCTGTGCCTCGCAGTATACGATATCATGCACCATTACACGAATAATCTTGTTATCAATTTGTAATGCTACATATTTCTGCTTTTCGTAATCCAGAACCTCAATCTGCTTATCTAACTGTAAGAAAAGTTCATTCTCTGAAACAGGTTTGAGCAAGTATTGTACCGCATCCAGTCGAAATGCGTCCAATGCGTGATTCTCGGAAGTGGTCAGAAATAATACCCTGCTCTTTTTTTCCATCTCACGCAACTCTCTTGCCGCCTCTATTCCGCTTTTCCCCTCCATATAGATATCCATCAGAATAAGATCAGGCGCATAGCCTTCCTGCACTTTTAAAAGCAGCTCTTCCGCATTTTCAAATGTTCCTATCTCAAAATCCAATTCAGGATGCATTTTTTTATAGTTGCTTAACATTTCTTTAGTTTTCACCAATTCTGTCTGTTCATCATCGCAGAGAGCTATCCTATACATGCTCTGCACCTCTTTTCTGTAAGTATATGATTTATAATTATATTTACTCTTCTTCCTCTGTCCATGCCAGCGCACATTTAACGGCCTTTTTCCAACCTTTTAGATGCTGCTCGCGCTTCTTGTCTTCCATAGTTGGCATAAATACTTTACCAATCTGCCAGTTATCTTTAATTTCTTCCTTGTCTTTCCAATAACCTACTGCCAGACCTGCAAGATACGCCGCACCAAGCGCCGTAGTCTCGATACATTGCGGTCTGTGAACCGGTATGTTTACAATATCAGCTTGAAACTGCATCAAGAAGTCATTGGCACTGGCACCGCCATCCACTTTTAAACTCTTTAAATTAATACTGCTATCCTGCTCCATCGAGTGTAGTACATCCGATGTCTGATAAGCTATAGATTCAAGCGTTGCCCGGATAAAGTGTTCTTTGGTACAGCCTCTGGTGATACCTACTATGGTTCCTCTGGCATACTGATTCCAGTATGGAGCCCCCATTCCCGCAAAAGCCGGTACAATATATACACCTGCAGTATCCTCTACCGCCTGACTATACTCTTCCGATTGGGCAGCATTTTTGATCATTCGCATGCTGTCTCTTAGCCACTGGACGCCAGCCCCCGCTACAAAAACACTTCCTTCAAGCGCATACTGCGGAGCTGTTTCAAGTCCTGCCGCAATCGTTGTCAAAAGTCCTGACTTTGAACAGATTGCCTGTTCTCCTGTATTCATTAAAAGGAAGCATCCGGTTCCGTATGTATTTTTTACTTCTCCCTGTTCAAAACAGCACTGACCAAATAACGCAGCCTGTTGGTCGCCTGCTGCCCCTGAAATTGGTATCTCTCCACCCAAAACTGAAGCATCCGTATGTCCGAAGATATAGCCTGAAGGCTTCACCTCCGGCAATATGGAAGCCGGTATCCCGAAGCGTTTCATAATCTCCTCATCCCAGCAAAGCCTGTGAATGTCAAAAAACATGGTACGAGAGGCATTGGTATAATCTGTAACGTGTACCCCGCCTTTCGTCAGATTCCATATCAGCCATGTATCCACAGTACCAAATAAAAGCTCTCCTGCATCCGCCTTCTCTCTTGCCCCGGGTACATTTCTCAAAATCCAGGCTATCTTGGAGGCACTGAAATAGGCATCGGGAATCAGACCGGTCTTATTACGGATAACTTCGTCAAAACCGTCCTTTTTTAATTCTTCTATCATATCCGATGTACGCCGGCACTGCCATACAATAGCATTGTATACCGGCTCTCCTGTATGCTTATCCCAGAGAATCGTTGTCTCACGCTGATTTGTAATTCCGATTGCCGCAATCTGTTCCGGTGCTATACCCGATATAGCCATACATTCCGTAGCAACTGCAAGCTGTGATGACCAGATTTCCATCGGGTTGTGCTCCACCCATCCGGGCTGAGGATAAATCTGTGTAAACTCTTTCTGTGACATGGAACAGATATTTCCTGACTTATCAAATAAAATACAACGGGAACTTGTCGTTCCCTGATCTAATGCCATTATATATTTTTGCATAATCCCTCTTTTCTGCTGCCTGAGACAGCTTTATAATCGCCATTAAATACCATCTACACAATCATTCATAAACAAGCTTGTATGTTTTCATCTGTACTTACATCAACTCTACATTTGCCGTAGCCACAATATCTACACCGGTATCACATATATTTCTCAGTATCACATCTCCTATTTGAACCGGCGCGTATACTTCAATTTGCTTTAATTCATTAATACAATTCATGATTTTGTCCTTTGGAATATCCGCCGCCGTTTTCACCGATACTACAGGGCGTTCCCCACCCTTTACTTTTACAAGGCTGGTAACAATCCGCCTCGGATCTGTCAACTCCTTAGTAACATAATCTGCACCTCTGGGGCAGGTGTTACCGGTTATGGTTTTAATATCTTCGCCTTCCATTTCTACCGAAACATTGCACCCTAAGGGACAGCGAATACAAACAAATTCTTTATTATTACTCATATTGATTTTATTCCCCCATTTGAGAAGCATCTATATTTAAATTTTTATATTAAAGTTAATTTCTTCCAAATTATCTATCGCTTCAAGCTCTGATTTATTCAAAACTATCTGTTCCATTTCCCCGGGCGCCAATATGCGCTTTTTTTGACTTTTTAACACACTTCCGTTACAGGATACCTCTATTACCGCATCCCGATATAAATTGTCAACTCGAAAACGTACTATTTGAGTATCTTCCATACGATCTATATTCACAGATGCGGGCACAGTGTAACGCACGCCTTTTTGCGCACTAAGTGGAATTTCCTTCCCTGTTGATACAAGCTCACCCAACAGATAAGCTGCTGCCTTTTTGCCCGCCTGCTCTGATTCATTGGATACATAATCTACCAAATCATGCACATGCAGCACGTTTCCGCAGGCAAATACTCCCTCTATATTCGTTTCCAGACTTTCATTGACAGAAGGACCGCCGGTGACAGGATTCATATTTACACCCAGACTATCAGACAGCTCATTCTCCGGAATAAGTCCGCAGGACAAAAGTAATGTGTCACAAGCAACTTCTTTCTCCGTTCCGGGAATGGGTTTAGAATTTTCATCTACCCGGGCAATAGTAACACTTTCTACCCGTTCTTTGCCTTTGATATCCACCACGGTATGACTTAGCTTCAACGGTATACCGAAATCATCCAGACACTGAACAATATTCCTTTTTAACCCTCCGGAATATGGCATAAGTTCCGCTACCAGCTTAACTTTCGCACCTTCCAGCGTCATACGACGCGCCATGATCAAACCTATATCACCGGAGCCTAAAATCACAACTTCTTTCCCCGGCATTCTGCCATCTATGTTCACATAGCGCTGTGCAGTGCCCGCCGAATAAATGCCTGCCGGACGATAACCTGGTATATTCAAGGCGCCTCTGGGGCGCTCTCTGCATCCCATAGCCAGGATAACAGCTTTTGCTTCTATTTCATACAAACCCTCTTGACGATTCATAACTGTTACTTTTTTAAAACCGTTCTCTGCAGTGAGATCAACGACCATTGTATTAAGCTTATAAGGAATATCCAAAGTTTTAGCTTTCTCTATATATCTGTTCGCATACTCCGGACCGGTCAACTCTTCTTTAAATGTATGCAAACCAAAGCCGTTGTGAATACACTGATTCAAGATGCCGCCCAAGACGGAATCCCGCTCCAGAATAATCAAATCTTCCACTCCGGCTTCTTTTGCAGCTATAGCTGCTGCAAGACCTGCTGGTCCGCCGCCTATAATAACTAAATCCTTCTTCATTGTTGCTTCCCTCCGATAAGGAAATTGGAGCTACTATTATTTTTACAGATTTCGCTCATATCTTTGTCCAACTCTCTTGCCAGAATTTCTACCGTTTTAGGAGAACAAAATCCTGCCTGACACCTGCCCATTCCGGTACGGGTACGGCGTTTTATGCCATCTAATGTAGTCGCACCAATCGGTCTGTGTATAGCATCTACAATCTCTCCCTCTGTCACAAGTTCGCAGCGGCAGACTACATTGGCATAGAGAGGGTCCTTATCTATCAATCGTTTTTTCTCTTCAGGAGACGCCAGCGCCATATTGGGAATACCTTTTCTTATGGCAATAAAATCTGATTTTTCTGTTGAAGGCAAATATTCGAGTACCATCTCTGCCAGATATTTTCCCAAAGCCGGGGCACAGGTAAGTCCCGGTGATTCAATACCCACAGCATCAAAAAATCCGGGTGTATCCTTTGCCATTCCAATAATAAAATCGCCCTTTTCCTCATGTGCCCTAAGTCCGGCAAAAGAAGTGATTATCTGTCTTACCGGCAGCTGATTGACACTAAGCGCTCCCCTTTTCAGTAATTCTTCCATCCCTTCTTTCGTTGTGTTTACAGCCTCAGGATTTTCTACATCCACCGCCGTGGGTCCAACCAAAAGATTGCCATGAACGGTAGGCGTTACCAGAACGCCTTTTCCGTATATTGTCGGCAACTGGAAAATTGTATGACTGACTAATCCGCCAATCTTTTTATCCATCAGACAATATTCACCCTTTCGCGGGATAATGTGAATCTTGTCTTCGCTGACCATATTGTGGAAATCGCCTGCATATACACCTGCTGCATTGACAATTACTTTAGCTTCAAAGTTTCCTTGGCTGGTATGCAAGCGATAATATGTTATCGCTTTTTCGTCTATAATTTTCTCAATATTCTGCACTTCCGTATTCAAATGAAACTCTACGCCGTTTACCGCAGCATTTTCTGCCAAAGCAATCGTTAATCCAAAAGGACATACTATGCCACCGGTTGGAGCATGGAGCGCGGCTACCGCGTTATCCGAAATATTCGGTTCCAGATTTTTTAGCTGCTCCCGAGCCAGAATCTCCAGCCCTTCCACACCGTTTTCCTGTCCCTGATTATGAAGTTTCTGCAAGGAAGGCATATCCTTTTCATCAAAACAAAGAACTAAAGAACCGTTACGTTTGAAAGGAAAATCCAACTCCTTTGACAGTTGTTCCATTAATCTGCTGCCTTCCACATTCAGTCTTGCTTTCAAGGTGCCCGGCTTTGCATCAAATCCCGCATGGGCGATGCCGCTGTTGGCTTTGGATGTTCCTTCACATACGTCAGAAGCTTTCTCCAATACCGCCGTTTTCAAATTATAGCGGGAAAGTTCCCTTGCAATGCTGCAACCGGTAACTCCGGCTCCGATTATAATAATATCATACATGGATTTTCTCCTACCAAGTCCTATATAATCTGGTTACAATTATAGAAGTTTCTCTGCCCACTCAGCTTCCTTAAACCCTGTAAGAACCATATTGTCCTCAACAATAAGCGGACGTTTCACAAGCATTCCATTGGTTGCAAGAAGTTTCAGCTGCTCTTCCTCACTCATTGTATTAAGCTTGTCTTTAAGCAGCATCTCCTTATACAACATACCACTTGTATTGAAAAACTTTTTAAGCGGCAGTCCACTTCTCTCATACCACTGTTTTAATTCGTCATAGGATGGATTATTTTCTACTATATGTCGATCGGTATATGTAATATTATGTTCATCCAACCATCTTTTAGCCTTCTGACAGGTTGAACATTTTGGATATTCTATAAATAACATTTTATTTTGCCTCCTTATATATTAAAGTTTTAGCTCACTCTCAAAAAGGAGTGATATCAGCGCCTCGTCGCCGGATTTTCCATCACCTTCCAAACTATTATATAGTTTTAGATTCAAAATATATAATGCAGCCATTGCATGTAAAACATTCTTAAGATTTGCTTTTGTGTAATTATATCTGCCGCCTTCATTGGTTGCCATTCGCCTGTGTTTAATGTCATTATATGCCTGCCACCAATCTGATATAGAATCTGAAAATTTCACCATTGGTGCAATGTTTTTAATATCATACGGATATCTGGTATTTACTCTATAGCTTTTTAGTTTAGGATATTCTTCTATAAGTGCATCAAGCTTATTCTTTATACCATAGGGAATTTTATCGTTTTTCATAAGGCAAAGCACTTCTGCAATAGAATCCATTTCACTGCATATAGTCAATAACAGTTTCATATATTGATTCGAAAATGTATCGTAATTATCTTTATCAATTGATACATACTCATCAGTTTGAATTAAATCGCGCTCTAAAAGCTGATATTGTTTCCAATACACCTTTATAAATTCATCTCTTGTCAACCCGTGTCACTCCTTTTTACTTTAGTATAAAACCCTACTTCTATTTGGTATACCTCAGAATTATATTATAAATTCAACTCGTGACTTAAGCTGTTCGGTACTCCTCTCGGACCACGCACAGCATAAATTCCATACTCATCTTTTAGTCTGTCAAATGTAAACTGCTCGTAATCATACTTTCGCAGAAGCTTAATCTTCATCGCAGTAGTAATGGTTAAATTTTTATCCTCATAATTATAAGGAATATCAACTTCCACAGCCTTGCATTTGTAAAGAATGGCCGATACCGGCGCCGTTACATATATATAAATTGTATCTCCTACCTTAATACTGCTGCTCTGTTTCCAGTTGATAATCTCCTCATTGTCAAAAGCGTGTTCAATATCATAAAACTTTGGATTGGCCGGAATAAGCCATTCTTTCGGTGGGCGGATTTTCTCCTTCTTTTTCTTCGATGCGGTTGCAACAAAGCTTGTATCTATCAAATCATAGACCTCGGCCTCATCTACCGTACCATCCAAAAGCACTGTAATCCAATGTTGTTTATTCATATGATAAGCAGGGAGAATGCCCTCCTTCTGTATCAATATATCCCTAAACATCATATCATCAATTTTCAGATTGATTACATCGACATATCCGGAATCCGACAACCCCAGTTTATCTTTTTCGACACTCATCACAAGTGCAAACCACTTCTTATTGTCACTGTGCCGAAAAACAGCATTGGTATCATACTTTGCCCATGGATACTCCGGCGATATTTTATATTTCTTTTTAATGTACGCAAAAATTGTTTCTCGCATTTTCTATCACCTTTGTGCCAGCAGCCATGCCATAATATGAACCGCCTGCTGGAAATCACCTTTATAAATCAGTTCTTCAATTTCTGCTGCTGAATATTTTCTGACATTTAAAAATTCCGTTTCATCCAACTTCTGCTCTCCGGACTTACTACAATTTTTCGCCATAAAAATATGTGCGTAATTATCTGATATTGTAGCATTCGATGGTACGGTAAGTAAATGTGTCCACTCATCAGATACATAGCCGGTTTCTTCAAGCAATTCTCTTCTAGCTGCCTCCAGTGCATCCTCTGATGCTGCCTGACTGCCCCCTGATCCATACTCCCTGCCATCCGTTCGTTCAATACCGCCTGCGGGAAATTCCGTCGTTACTTCTTTTATCCCCTGACGGAACTGCGTGACACAGATATAATTTCCATCTGTATCTGATGCAACTATTACAACATAGTCTCTTCGGCTGTAACTGTAAAAAGGTTCAAATACACTTCCGTCCGGGAAGCGATAGGCTGAGCGTCTGAAATCGATCCATTTATCCTGCACAATATGTTCTGTGCTGATCTCTTCCCAAATTATATTGTTTTGATTGTCATCCGAATTAGAATTCATAATATACTCCCCTTATAAACTTACTAAATTATAAGTTCTCTAGCCAGTTCTTAACTTCATCCGCCGTACTCACCCGTTTTGCATTAACAGACGTCGCACCTTGCACATAAGGTCTAAGTTTCTCTGCCGTTTTTCCTATGCCGCTACCACCGGATGTCGCAAAGGCGGCAACCTTCTTTCCACTCCAATTATATTCTTTACAAAAAGTATTTACGACATTTGGAGCAACTCCATACCAAATAGGAAAGCCAAGTATAACGGTATCATAATCTTCAAAATTCTGAACCCTGCCTTCAACAGGAACATCTTTCTTACCTACCTTCTCACGATTGCAGCGTGACATAGGATTAAGATAATTAAGATCTGCCTTATCATATGGTTTAGTCGGCTTTATCTCAAACAAATCCGCTTCGATTTCCGATGCAAGCTTTTTGGCCACTCCTGCTGTTTTTCCGCTCTCTGCGCTAAAAAATGCAACTAATGTTTTCATATGGATTTTGCCTCCTAGTCTATAAAGTCTTCCCTCATCGGTGAAAAGATATCTAAAAGTATTCCCTCCTTCAGGCATACACAGCCATGCTCTATTCCATCTTTTTTCAACATGCTGTCTCCGGGATTAACAATCTTCTTTTCTCCACCGATCGTAAATTCAAATTGTCCGCTCACCACATAGGTAATCTGTGTATGCGGATGATGATGCAATGCGCCTACCGCATCCTTTCCAAAGTGGTTTTCCACAACCATCAGTTCATCCGTATATGCCAGTATTTTGCGCACGACACCTTCACCGCCGCTCTCGCCGTCAATTTCGGTATTATAATTCCATATCCTGTTTTTTTCTGTTTTCATCTGCTTTTCTCCTTGTTTTTATTCTGCATTTTCATTTCAGGCCGACTTACAGAAGTCCGCATTCTGCTGCCGCTCTGTAATAGGTTGCCAGAGGTATCATGCTCTGTGCAAAATCCTTGCTGCTGGCATTGCCTACGATCACTGCATCCCCTACGACCTTTTTGTTTCCCACAGCGCCGGGCACACCTGCCGATACAGCCTTCCTGAATGTCAATATTCCGGGGCGCAGATAGTTCTCATCTCCGGACAGCTCATAAGCTATGGCCAGCGCCTCCAGAAGCAGCGTATTTTTTCCGATGCGGTTCAGACTGGGAAGTTCCTTGTAATAAAAGCAGCCCAACTTCTCCATATAACAGTTTTCAATCAGATCATCCACCGCCCTAAGCATCATTGCCTTCAGCTCAGGATCGGGAAACTCCCTGTAATAGCGCATGACACTTCCGATTGCAACGGAGATCATAAATCCAACTCGAATGATGGTATTGTCGGTGTAAGGGGCAAGCCAGTTGCCGTACTGTTTCTCCCAGACCTTAAAATCCCGCAGAATTCCGTCGCATTTTGCAATCCACTTCTCCTCTCCGGTCTCCACATACAGTGCGGTAAGTGTCCGAAGCGCCCAGCCCGTCTCTCTGGCGCTGGTTTCTCCTACCTTAGCGTACATGGAACTGTCCAGAAGTCGCAGCACATTGTCTCCGATTCCCAATGCAGTCTCAAGCCCTCTCTCGTCACCCGTAAAATGATAATAATCCAAGAGTCCTTCCACCCATTCATGGGAGCAAACCATGACCCCGTCGATACAATGCCCGTTTGTATGTTCCCACTGTCCGCCCACATAGAGGGGATTGGGATGATAATGACACACATCCACATCCATCCAATGGCTGCAGGATGCAATGTTATAATCCAGGAATCTTCGAATGCCCGTGCGCACATATAAAAGCGCGCAGGCATGGGGATAATCATATTCATTATTGCACCAGACCAGTCCGTCTCCGCCCCGCCCCTGGGCTGTGTAATGGGAGTCGTAAGAATCTCCGAAATTCAGCATTCCATAGGCACGGCAATGACCGTCGGCCTTTCCGACCAGACATTGCTCCACATCAATATCTAATTTATCCGCAAAGACATCCAGCCACACCCCTGAGTTTTTGTGAGTCTCAGGAGACAGATACGGTCTGTTGGGCATCTGGTAAATCAGACTGCGATTATCAATCTCTGCCAAATCTTCATCAGTCGTGTGGAAGTGAAGCAAAAATCTCTGTTCTCTCGACATCCCGGTCTGCATAACCACTTTTTCAACATGCTCGGGCACCAGCATCACAGAGATTCCCGTTTGATCCGCCTGCACTGCCTTGGGGTAATTTTGCTGAGCCTGAAATACTGTGGCACACACACCGCCCTCACTGTCTGTGACATCTGCAAAAAAGGTTCCGTAGAGTACCTCAGCAAAATGCTCATTTGCCTCTCCGAGCAGCCATGCGGAATCCACCGTGCGGTTCACTGCAGTGCCATTCTGTCCTAGATAAAAATCCGTCTTATAATTGGAACTCCCCACACAGGTACGCACATTCTCTACAGGCGTTCTGTCTGCTGCCTGCTTAAGCTCTCCCAAGCCCCTTACATGAAAAACAGGCCCATCTCCAAGCTCCGAAGCATCCAACTGATCCCCGCATCCTGTGGAATCCAGTTTTTCATATGTATTCGTCTTCACAGTTTCTTCTGCCGCAATCTCACCCGGAGTTCTGCGAAGCTGAAATGCCAGCGAAGCGACATGAAGGGGTTTATCAGTGGTGTTGATGATTCGATAGGACACTTCTACCCAAGGCTTTCCCGCCCATGCAGTAAGCTTGCATTCAAAATCCACATGAGGCATACCGCTTAGTCCGGAATTTAAAACATTGCTGCCTTTTGCTCTCAAAACGGCGCACACAGGCCCTTCCTCCACAACCTGCCAAGTGCCAAACTGCACTTGATACTTCCGTCCCTCACCATCTTTCAGTAACGGCCCTATAAACTGTTTATGCTCATAATCTCTGCCGTAGGCATGAAGTTTTTCAAAAAGAGCATTGCTGTCATTCTGTACCCGGAAGAAGAATGGTTGTTGTTCGCCGCCACAGATTGTGGACACCGTAACGCCCATTTCGTCCGCTTTGACATTCAGTGGCGAACCGCCATCCTTTGTCACCCATCCGCAGGGTTCAGAGGTCTTCTTTTCCTCGCCTATCTGGGCAGCTTCTGTTTCATCCGTCTCATCATGTAGGCTGCACTGCAGCACTGCACCTTTATTAGCCGGCAGATCTGCCAAAAAGCGCAGGAATAAAAATCGCACGGATCCATCCTTATGCCGGGACGTCACCTTTATCTGAAGGGGCAGTTCCCTGCCTTCCTGATACACCCTGACTCCGGAGAGTTCCCGAAGCTCCCCTTTCTTCACAGGGATACCGATATAGCAAGGTTCCGCAACTCTTTCGTAGCGATACAGTTTATCAAAATAAATATCTATCATAAGCAGCACCTCCTTCTTTCACCTGTTATTATTTTATCCCATAAATCACTTCTACGCCATGGGTAATTTCTCAATCTGCTTCCATAGTCTGTTCCACAATACTGTGCATCAACTCTTCCGTCAATGCACCTTCAACATAGCCATATACGCTTCCATCCTCACTAATCATAAAAGTGGTGGGATAGGCTCGGATACCGTATATGTAAGTAAATGCTCCAAGACTGTCCATAACTACAGGAAATGTATACTCGTTTTCAGAGAGGAATGCCGTAACAGAATCAAGGTCTCCCTCTTGTCCAATGCCCGGTGCTGCAACGCCTAGTACAACAAGGTCTCCTTCATTGTATCCATATTCCTCATAAAGATTTTGAATCTCAGGCATTTCACTGCGGCAAGGCGGACACCAGGTAGCCCAGAAATTCAGGAAAACAGTCTGTCCTTTATAATCAGACAGCGTATGGACATTTCCATTCTGATCAGTAAGCGTAAAATCAGGAGCCGGTACTATTTCCAAACTACTGTTGTCATCTTCATCAGAAACAGGATCCCGGTCTTCCACATCTTCTTCAACTTCACTATCTTCAGTTATGCTTTCCGCCTGCTCTGAGAACAGTCCGTCAAATCTTGATAGATAAGCGGTTAAACCGTTCATGAAACCGGTCAATGTCATGATTCCCATGAAGATTAAAAGCAGCGCACCAATTTTCACTGTGTATCGTACAACATTTTTATACTTTTTGAAAAATTCCAAAACAGTCCGGGTAAACAAGCCTACTGCCAGAAAAGGCAGAACAAAACCGAGCGTATAAATAAATATCAAACCCAGACCTCTTGCTGCATTTCCGGCAGATCCCGCTAATAGGAGAACACTGCTAAGCGTCGGGCCAACACAGGGCGTCCATGCAAAACTGAATGTAAAGCCTAAAAGTAACGCCGGCAGCGGTCCCATGGTCATCTTATCTAGCCGAAACGGCAGTTTTCGCTCCCGCTCAAGTATATTAGAGCGTCCAAAAAGCCCCATCTGATATAGACCCAAAAAAATCATGATAATACCGCTGATTTTGGCAAACAAATACTGATTATCAGAAAAAAACTGACCCAGAGCGGTAAACCCAAACCCCAGTAGAAAAAAAGCGGCACTGATGCCAAGCACAAAGAAGATAGTGTGCAGCAGCACGCGCCCCTGTGGATAATATATGGTGCCGTCTTCATCAACCTTTTTTGCACCCCCTGAAAAATATCCAATATAGAGTGGAACCAATGGAAATACGCAGGGAGAAAAGAAACTTAGCAGTCCCTGAATCAATACAGTTGTTGCCGGCACACTGATATCAAGATTAAAATTCATTTTGGGCCTCCCTCATATACTTGACTACTTATCAGTCTTTTGTTTCAAGATATTTATGGAATCAAAATAATCCTGTTCTACATCACTGAGAGTTCTGGCTTTATATTTTCTATATTCGCCAGTTGCCTTATCAATTGCCTGCATATGCGTGATACCTCCACTACCTTGCAACAATTGTTCACCGCTCATCGTAAGAATACGATCCAGATGTTTTGCCCAATCTTCCATAGTCATTACTTGTTCCCGTTCCGCCTGACGCTCGGCAAAATCCAAATATCCGGATACAAGCTGACCCATAGCACGAAGTTCTTTTTCATCCAAATAATTCTTGGCAATGACAGCTTCTTTCAATGTTGGCTGTTTTCCTGCAAATGTCGTGAGCCCCATAAATTCTTTCTCCGCATCAGCTCTTGTATAAATGACCTCTGCGGCGGTCTGCCCATGAATTGCATAGTGGATTTTATTTTGAACCTTTTTAAAAAACTCTATGGAAATTTCAGCTTTTGGGTCATAGTCAATGCTGGTAGCATAGATTTCCAAAATCTGCCTGTAAAACACTTTCTCCGATGCACGGATATCCCTGATACGCTCAAGAAGTTCCTTAAAATAACCGCCTCCGCCAAGATTCTTTAGGCGCTCATCGTCGAGTGCAAATCCTTTGCGCATATATTCCTTTAAGATTCCGGTTGCCCAGATTCTGAATTGTGTACCGCGTTTTGACTTGACGCGATAGCCTACGGAGATGATGACATCAAGATTATAATAATCAACCTGATAGGTTTTTCCATCAGCGGCAGTTGTTGCAAAATTTGCAACAACTGATTCTCTCGATAATTCATTCTCCAAAAAAATATTTTTTATATGTCTTGAAATCGTTGATTTATCTCTTTGGAACAGTTCCGCCATCTGATCAATAGACAACCAAACGGTATCTCCGTCAAATGTTGTCTCAATCTTTGTTAAACCGTCCTCGGTTGCATAAATAATAATATTTGAGGTTCTAATCTTATTATCCCAATAGTTCACTCAATTCACCTCATCCTATTGTGCATTTTACATTTATATCTTAGTTAGGATAAGTATATATCATTTTTGTTGACAGAACAAGTGTTCTTTTTTCGCAACACTAATGAACCTGTATAATAATATTACAAATAATATTTTTTGTAATTCATTTCTAGGTCTTCCCTACTTATACCACTTTTTATACATTCATTTAAAAAACTCGTCATAGTTCTACACTCATCATCAATATCGATATATAACTTGTCTTGAATATATTGAACAAGCAATTCTATATAGATAATATATAATTTTTCTCCTATACTTAGGTGTGAACACTATGTGGTACTTACACATCCACTTGGTGTGTGCTAAACTATTTGCCTTATTGGCCATTAAAATCACCTTTCCTTTCGCTATATATTGGCTTGAACAAC
>JAFLTH010000060.1 GCA_022510525.1 Lachnospiraceae bacterium
CTCCAATCTGCACATCCTCATCTATATAGCTGCTTTCATGTACGTAATAATCCATTCTGCCACCTCTGTTAAACCGCCTATATTCTAAGCAATCTTTACCTAAACCATCACTTTTGCATAGCCTTTAATAACCTTTTGCATATTTTGATTTACCACAATTGTTTCCAAGCTTACAATTTTATTGTTAATTTCTTTCACTATGACAGTTACCGTAATCGTATCGTCAATAAATACTGGTGCCAAAAATTCTAATGATTGCTCCAGATATATACTCCCGGGTCCCGGAAGATACATCCCCAGAACAGTTGAAATAAAGGAGGAAACCAGCATGCCGTGACATATTCTTTTGCCAAATCTCGATTTCTCTGCCTCTTTTTCATTAACATGAAGAGGATTAAAATCACCACAAATCTCGGCAAAACAATATACATCAGTTTCTGTTATAGTTTTAGATACGGAAGCACTGTCTCCTATTTTTATCTTCTCTTTTTGCATTTTTCTGTAATATTCTTACCTTTCCCGTATCACCTTGGCCGGAATTCCTATTGCCACTTTGTTTTTATCTATATTCTGGGTCACAACAGATCCCATTCCAACCATAGTATTTTCACCTATATTACATTGATTTCTCACAATACTGCCAACTACATACGCATTTCTCCCGATATGTACGCTCCCATACAGTTGCGCACATATAATGGTTGCATCCTGTTCAATATGGTTATTATGTCCAATATGCGTGGAGGGTGCGATTTTTACTCCGTCTTCGATAATTGTATCATCCATTGTCCCTCGCGCAATATTGACATGGGAACCAATGAAAACATCATTACCTATAAAAACTCCCCCATGATGACGTATCATAACTTTCTGGTTATTTGCTCTCTCAAAATAGCCAAAACCGTCCTCACCGACAACTGTCAATGCTTGTATCTCACAATTTTTCCCAATAACTACCCGGTTTTTTATCACTACACTATCTGATATTATTGTATTATCCCCAATAGTGATATCCCCAACGATAGAGCAATTACTGCCTATAACCACATTTTTACCAATAGATACTTTGTCTCCAATAACCGTATTCTTACCTATGCTCTGTTTTAAGTCTGTTTCCACAAAAAAATAATTTAAGATTGCAAAGAAAACTGCTTTAGGCTCATCAGTTATAATAAACCCTATCTTTTCCCCAACATATGAAACCTTATTATCTGTAACAACAACGCCGCCTGTTAATTTTGACAACTCATACTCAATATCGTCAGAAGCTTTTTTTATCCATGTTATGCTATGACTTTTAAGCTTGTCTAGTTGGCAATACCCTTCTAATGCAATATCTTTACTGCCTACATATTGTACATTGTATCCATTCTGCTCTAAATATTCTAAAATATTTTCTACGCTAATTTCTAACATATCTCATTCATTCCCATTACCGAAGCCAAATCTGTAAAATTCTCCCCGTATGTTTCATATCTCTGCGTGTTAGCAGAATTTATAAATATTTTAACTGTATCATGAATGTCTTTTTCTTCCTCGTCATACCAAAATGCATGCGTCAATATTTGCAATCTATCGTACTTGCCTGATGCAACAATTTCCTCTACCGGCTCTCTCCAACGTCTTCTGGAATCCGACAAATATTTAAACTCATCAAAAAATGGGGTTCCATAAGCATTAATCATACCGGGGATAACAAGTTTCTCAATCAACATCTCTTTACTCGGTCGGTGCATAGATACAACCTTTACCGGTTTTTCCGTTACCATCTCTAAGAGTTTTGTCTCATAAAGAATTTTGTCACGGACCACATCATGCCCCCAAGGCTTCATTGAATATACCGTTTCGTCAAAATGCAATCCTATTTTATGTCCGCATTTTATAATTTCTAAAATTTTTTTACTGTTATCTTTTGAAAAAATATTATAAAAATCACTTGTGACAAGTACAAAATATGTACTTCTAATCCCTTTAGATTGTTCGATCTGCGCAAACCTTAGTGCCTTCGATAAATCATTATCAACATCATGACGTAAAATTACACAACGCTTTGTATCTTCCCAATTATTATAATCGACAATTTCGTATCCACTTTTTCCAATCAACGATAATAAAGAGCAATAGCCGTCATATGTAAAATTCATGATTTTGCATACTCCTTTATACCTAAAACCTTCCTTGAAAATCAACCGTCTGACAACTTGTCAACGGAAGCTTCACAATACCTCCCGTTGCCGCAGATTGATAAATCGCCAAAACCAGTTCCAGCGCTCGCTTTCCAGCCTCTGCATCTACATAAGGTTTCCTATCATTTTCAATTGCGGCGATGACATCCGCATACAAAGGTGTGTGTCCATAGCCATACACATTCGGAGGATTTTCATGAAATCTCCGCTTTACTTCCTCAGGATCATCCAACATGTCTGAAAATCGCCATTCCTCAATTACATTTACCGACTGGCCTCCCGCCTTAACTGTGCCCTTTTCCCCGAATAAATACAAGGTCTCCTCCAGATTTCTGGGATATATATTGGTAGTACCTTCAACAATTCCATAGGAACCATTTTTGAATTTGATGAGCGCGATACCCAAGTCTTCCGCCTCTATATAATTATGATTGAGCCGATCCGTCATGCCTACGACTTCCTCAATTTCATCTCCCATCATCCAGCGCAGTAAATCAATATTGTGGATACACTGATTCATCAATGCTCCACCGTCCTGCTCCCAAGTTCCTCTCCAACTTGCCCTATCATAATACTCATGATCCCTGCACCATCTGATATGGGCAGTTCCGTAAAACATTCTTCCGAACCGATTCTTATCTACAGCTTCTCTTATCTTCTGAATAGATTTGTTAAATCTGTTCTGATGGCACGCACATACCTTCAGACCAAGTTTGTCCGCTCTCTCAATGATTCTATCCGTATCCGCTATAGACAGGGCAATTGGTTTTTCTATAATCAAATTACACCGATATTCCAAACAATCCAGCGCAATCTGCGCATGTTTTCCGCTTTCCGTTGCAATCGCCACAAGTTCAGGCTTTTCCTGAGCAAGCATTTCCCGATAGTCAGTATACTGCTTAACACTATCATTCAAATCAAACTTCAATTTTTTATCTCGCATATTTGCATCGACCACATCACATATTGCTACAATTTCAAGATTATTTGCTTTTGCTGCAGCAATGTGATTCGGTGATATTCTCCCACACCCTATCAATGCGTATCTCATCAAAATCATATCCTTCCGTTTTCAGGCTTGTATATAATCACATATTGGTTTCATAGTGATTTCTATACTTAGATATCTCTCTGCCATATTCCTTATATTATCAGAAACTACATTTCCATCCGTCCGGTATATCGTGTCATAGAAATTAACAATCTTTTCCATATCAATCCACGACGCATCATTCGAGAATAATAAATAATATTGTTTATCGACCACACAAAAAATATCTGTCTCCACTCCGGATACAATAGGAATTCCCTTAGCTAGGTATTCTCTGGATTTTAATTCACTCGACCAGAAAACATTTTTTTTATAGGCTCCTAATGAACATATTCCCAAATCACATTTATTATAAATTTCATCTAATTCCTTTCCATCCTTTTTACCATAAAAAAATACATGATCATCTAACTTTTCTTCCGAAACAATTCTCTCATATGTCGCCTTCTCCGGTCCATCTCCGACAAAATGGCAAACGATTTTCCTACTGCCACCCTCATCATAATATTGCTTTAATCCGTACAATAATCTCTCATATCCATGAGAAAGCTGCATTAACGCTACTGCTAATAGGTTGATGGTATCATCCTTCTTCGCAGTTTTGACAGCCGGAGTAATCTCCGCTATATCAATTCCGTTCATAATACGAATGGTAGGTATCTTCCATATCATTTCATCTTGACTATATGTCAAAATTCTGTCTGTCACTTTATGCATTTTTTTAAGATATAATGCATCCCACCAATACATTAGTCGGTATGCAATACCCTTCTGTTTTTCCCCTGAATAGGGGTATGTTGGAATTTCTATTAATACTCTTGCTCCATTATGGTGCAGTCTTTTCAGTACGCGATAATAGAAAGTATCCATCATTCCATATCTATTGTAAATCCAGTCATATTGCTTGTTCTTTATGTGGCGATACATTTTCATATAGGCAGGTGTTTTCTTGACACTACCCACATGGGCTATAACTCGCTCAGTTCCGTCCTCTTTATAAACTAAATCATTTTTTTTGATATAAATAAAATCTACTTCAAAACCATTCTTTTCAAAGACTTTTATCTGAGACTTGATTTTTTTACATACACCATCTGACTGTTCATCGGCAAAATCCCAAGTGGATAAATACAATATTTTCATATCATCTATTTCCTTCCAAGGAACTTACAACATTATACTATTTATACCACATATTGTTCTATTTTACAATTACTCTGCTAATCATAGAGCCCCTCATAGTCGTAATTGCTGTAAAACTCCGTAATCTCTTCCAGATAAACTTCGTAATTATCCTCTGTGAGCCTGTATTCGCCTCCTACGACCCAGCGAAGTATATCAGAATTCACATCTTCACTGTAGTGTCCCTGATCTCTATAATTATCCAGATTACAGACCAGTTCAAAATTATCACAGAAGGAATATAACTCTATATTTCCATATGGGAGCAACATTTCTATCACTTCTTCCTGTATCTGTATCTCTTTCTGCAGCATACCTTCCCGAGAAAGAGTATCCCAATAACAAATGCTGTACGGTGTAAAGAATAAGACAAAGCGGGTATTTGGATAATTTACTGCCAGTTCTATCACATTCTGCTCAATATTTCCCTTGATAACCGCCCTTTCCTCTTCGCTCAGCTGAACAAAATCCTCTGATTTCATCGGTCTTTCATAGGAGGATAGCACTGCTTCCTCACCAAATTCAAACATATTATTCCAATTAGCATAACTGTCAAAAGAGAAGTCCGACCTTCCTCTGACCACTGACATAGCAATATCCACCATACAACCCTTTATTAGGGAATTCTTACTCAATAAATAATTAATATCATTTATCCAATTATCATCATATAGATAATTCGGATATTCACCATATTTTATCAAATCTTTATCTGCATTTATTCCACTCAAATCCAGACTTCGAATTATAATCTTCATATCCGGTTGCTCTATAAGTGCTTTCTCACAAATATTGTTTACTTCTTTGAAAGAGCCTCCGGAGATCGGAAGCTTTACGGATTTGACGCTAAATAACTCGTCGAATTCTGAAGTTTTAAAATTTTCTGCCATAGATGTTCCCGCTATCACAGCATCATATTCAAAATTTTTGATAATACCACTGTCCAAATAACGCTCCAGGTCCGGCTCACTGGTTGTATGAAAAATCATTCCATGCTTAGCCTGTCTGTAATGCAGAAAAGGATCTATTATGAATACACATAGACCGCATGCCAGAAAAATTACTGCCAAACTTGAAACCATACCGATAAACCACTTCTTGGAATCTATTTTCTTCACCTTCGTTCTCTCCTAAAATCCAAAATAAATGAAATCCGACTCCCCTGCAAGAGACAACACTGACCAAACGATTATGAACATAATGCCCAGAAAATTCCTTATGTTTGGACTAAACTTCTTCATGCAGAATGGTCTGACACATACAACAATCATTGTAGATACTATGATAAAAACATATATCATATATGTTTGGGAAAGGGCATAATTTTGCAGCAAAATATAATTCAGAATTTCCGTCTCCATTAAAGAATATTTAGCCGCAAGCACCTTCGACACTCTGCCCATCTCCCCGGCAAATATCTTGGCAATCATCTCTTTTGCCTGACTCAATGTGTCTGCCCGGAATACCAGCCATGTCAGGTTAATAAAAACAAATGTACATATCCACCGAAACGCTCGGTGCAGCTTGTCCCATTGTTTCTTAAAAGTACGGTTCAACACACTTGCAACACCATGCAGCATTCCCCACACTACAAACGTCCAGTTGGCTCCATGCCAGAAACCGCTAATCAGAAATACCGCCAAGACATTCACATATGTACGTACTTTTCCCTTCCGGTTTCCTCCCAGCGGAATATAGATATACTTCTGCAGGAAACTTGTCAGGGTCATGTGCCATCTCTGCCAGAACTCCAAGATGTCATACGATTGATATGGTGCATTAAAATTCAGCGGAAGCTTAAAGTTAAACATTCCCGCCAGACCTAATGCCATATCACTGTATCCGCTGAAATCGAAATAGATCTGAAAGGTATAGGAAAGCATCACTATAACAGCATCCACACTGTTCATTCCACTGATATTGCTAAATCCCCAGTTTACCGCTCTCGCAAAGGTGTCCGCCAATATTACCTTTTTGAACAGTCCGATGGCAAAGAGCATCAGTCCTCCTGCCATATTATCAAAATTCACTTTCCGATTTGATAAATCCTTTATCTGGTATATCAATTCTTTAGAAACGATAGGCCCTGCTACTAACTGAGGGAAAAAGGATACAAACTCCGCATAATCCAGAAATTCTAACTGAAGATTCTCCGTCTCTTCCCGATACACATCCACCAGAAACCCAATTTGCTGGAAAGTATAGAAGCTAATTCCAAGAGGTAGAAGTATTTGCCTCACAAAAAAATCTGTATGGAATATAGCATTGATATTATCAATAAAGAAATTGGTATATTTGAAATATAAAAGCAGCCCGATATTGAAAGCAAGTCCCAGAGTCAGTATACTTTTTCTATGCTTGTAATTCTCTCTCCCGATTACTTTAGCAATTCCATAGTTAACGATAATGCTGACACAGATAATAGACAGATAATACCAGTTGTAATAGCCATAAAAAAAGAGCGAGGCCGCCACAAGTGAAACTTGTGCCAGCTTGTATTTTTTGAGCGCATTCAGCCCAAAGTAAATGCACCACGTAATTGGCAGAAAAAGTAATATGAAATAATATGAATTGAACAACATTTTGACTTAAACCTCCCATATTAATTCCCTGCTTTATAGACCTGCGTATTCCGTCATTATCAGCTTTGGCCAGTATCGATCAATACCGTTTTTCCCCGAAAAGCAAATCCATATTTACGTATGCGTTCATTCGGGATTCCTTTTGCTATAAGAGAAGCAGCATAGTTCTTCTCATCTATCTGTTTCAACGCTTCCCTCACCGTATCGGAAAGTTCTTTTTCATCCTCCGTATCCTGTACCTTGAATTCCAGAATGATTGCGTCATCTTCCTGCTGTCTCGGCTCCAGAACAACATCGTATCTGCCGAATCCGCTTTCCCTGTTAGAAGTAATCACATACCTGTCTCCCAACTCTGCCATCAACCCAAGTACAAAACCATGATAGAACCGCTCCGGCTCATTTTCCGATGGATTTGTGCCGGTATCGAAGTAACTGAAAGTTGCAAGCGCCACTTTATTCATATAAACATTCATCGCTTTTACATCACCCATCAGCAATGCCTTGATAAAGTCATTGTAATGATCATTCCCATCACTGTCAAACCAGTCACGAATCATATTGACAAACATAATCCGCACTTCTTTATTCGTCAACGCCAATTTATAATACAGAGTTCCTGTCTGCTCCACAAATTCCGTACTGACCACTTTCAAATATCCGCCTGCAAGCAGAAAACTCCACACTGCGCCCCTTTTCCTTGACAGCTGATCATATACGAGCTGCTCGTCAATCGCGACCGTAATAATCCCTTCGTCCAACAGCGTTTCAAAATCCTGCTTGATGTTCTTACTGCTCTCCCTGATGATTTTACTGACCAGATTGTTAGAACTGGTATTTGCCCAATAGGGACGAAGTTTACGCGTATCAAGATAATAAATAATCGACCACGGATTATATATATCCTCGTGGCTGCCGAAAGTGAACCCGTCGTACCAATTTTTGACATGCTGCCTCTCTTCGGACAAACCGAATTCAGTCAGTGCCGCAAAAACTTCTTCTTCCGTAAATCCAAAACAATCAGCGTATTCATCAGATGTCGTGGTTACCACCTTCAGATTATTCAGATCGGAAAATATGGATTCTTTGCTAACTCTCGTAATTCCCGTCATGATTGCCCGCTCCAGATAAGGATTGGTCTTAAAGGTTGCATTAAACAAACTTCTGGTAAATGCAACAAGCTGCTCCCAATATCCATTCACATATGCTTCCTGCATGGGCGTATCATATTCATCCAATAGGATAAGCACTTTTTTTCCATAATAGCGGTATAAGTATTCTGACAGTTGGTTTATCGCTAACGTTGCCTCTGTATCATTCATGTCAATAGACTTTCTCTGAAAGGTCTCCTTTTCCTGTTCAGTCAGGCAGTCCTCTTTTAACAAAAAGGCATATCTGGAATATTCGCTTGCAATCAACTGACATATTTTCAGACGCGTATTCTGATAATCCTGTTCTTTCACATTCGCAAAAGAAATGCTGATTACCGGATAGGTCCCCTGTAACTGTCTAAACTTATATTCTCCCCAGATATCCAAGTTCCGGAATAGTGCTTCCCTACCCTTGTAATTAACAGAAAAAAACTGCTCTGTCATACTCATAGTCAATGTCTTGCCGAAACGACGTGGGCGGGTGATAAGAGTCACTGCGTCTCCCCTCTCCCACCATTCTTTTATAAACTTTGTTTTATCAATATAAAAAAGGTTGTTTTGAATGATCTGTTCAAAATTCTGATGTCCGATTCCTACGGTTCTTGCCATCCCATACCTCCCATAAGTAAGTCTTCCCACAGATATATTTTTAACTTGCTCACAGAAATATTATAACTTTTTTCAGTATAACATATATTTTCTGTGATGACTATAACCATACTCAAAACAGCTTAAGTTTACACAGGGTAATATAAAAATCACTTTATATCACAATATTTTATGCTATACTAAGAATAATACATGTTCTCTCGAAACAGCAGGAGCTAAATGTGGAAAAAAAAACTTCTATGAAAATTGTACAGATTAACACCGTGTATGGAAGCGGCAGCACAGGGAAGATAATGGCTTCCCTACATCAGATCGCCCAAAAAGAGGGGTTCGATATGTATGCCTCATACGGCCGTGGGAATGCTTCCTCTGATATTCATGAATATAAAATAGGCAATCCCTTGGATTTCTTTCAACATGTCCTGATCAATTTCTTCTTGGGGAAAAGCGGTTTTGGCTCCAAGACAGTCACGAGGCGTTTTTTGAATTGGCTTGATACGGTGCAGCCCGACTTGATTCATCTTCATAATATCCATGGTTTCTATGTTCATGTAGGCATGCTGTTTGAATATATTAAACAGCACCATATCCCTGTAATATGGACGCTTCACGACTGCTGGCCCATGACGGGTCAATGTGCTTTCTTTGAGTATTCCGGATGTCAGAAATGGCAAACCGGATGCCACCACTGTCCTGTTTACCGCAGTCAATATCCTTATTCTCTGTTTAGGGACAACAGCCGTCAAAACTACCTCAACAAAAAAGCCGGTTTTACCAATGTGCAGGATATGACCATTGTCACTCCCTGTAATTGGTTAGCTGATATCGTGAAACAATCATATTTGCAGGAGTATCCGGTTAAGGTTATTTATAATGGCATTGATATAGATTTGTTTAAGCCTGTTACCCCGAAAAGGAAGGATACTCGTAAGATTGTACTTGGTGTTGCAAATGTGTGGGAACAAAGGAAGGGTTTGAAGTATTTTCCGGAACTGGCAGATATGTTGGACAGTACTGTATATCATATTGTCTTAATCGGTGTAAATAAGAAGCAGCAGAAATTCCTGCAGAAGAAATATGAGGGACGTATCACCGCACTTACCAGAACTTCCACCCAGGCTGAACTTGTAAATTGGTATAGTTCCGCATATGTGTATGTTAATCCTACCTTGGAAGATAATTTCCCTACCACCAATCTGGAGGCTCTTGCCTGTGGTACTCCCGTGATCACTTTCAATACCGGCGGAAGTTCCGAAAGTCTCACCGACAAATGCGGGATTGTCGTGGAGAAAGGCAACACAGAACAATTAAAGGAAGCTATTCTGTCCTTGGAACATCGGACAGATATAACTTCCTCTTCCTGTAGAGAGCAGGCACTGAAATTTAATCAAAGTTTGAACTTTCAGGAATATTTGAATCTATATTCTTTAGTTCATTAATCAGATTCTCTGCTTTTCCCGCCGGAGTCTTGCTGCTCTTCCAACTCTCGTATTCTTTTTTCCAGCATACTGAATTCCTGCGTCAGCGTCCTGATCTTCATCTGCTGTCTGGACACAATAGAGGTCAGTGTCATCAGAATCATGATAATAAAAGCAATACATAGGACGTAGAGTCCGTTCATATTACTCTCAATACCGAGCAGTCTGGCAAACCATACTAACGTCTCCGGGAAAAATATCATAATTCCCATGACCACTCCCGCCACCAACCAGAGAAGTGTATACTTAAGCTCCAGCATTTTCTTTTTTAAATAAAATAGAATCAGTATAAAATAACAGATTACTGCTACAGAAAGAGTAATTTGTAATGTACGCGGTATCATTTCTGCCTCCTTACCCCGAAGCTCAGTCTTCGAATCAGCATCGCCAGTGTTACTTTTACCATATAGTAAATCGCTTTTTTAAGGGTAATGGAGCTTGTCCCGTTTTCTCTTTCACGCATGACAACAGGATATTCTTTAATCTTGCCGCCATGCACTGCCGCTATCACCACAGCTTCTGGTTCCGGATAGTCTGCAGGATAATCCTGCGCAAAAATCCGGATAAACTTTCTGTTGACAAGACGGTATCCGCTTGTTATATCTCTCACGCGCACCCCTGTAAGAATAAGTCCCAATATACTTAAGAACTGTATGCCGGTTCTGCGGAGGCCAGAAGACTGAAAGCCTTCCTTATTGACGAAGCGGGAGCCGATGACGCAGTCGGCATTTTCTTCCTCCATACATCCAATCATGCCTTCCAGAAACGCCACATCATGCTGTCCGTCGCCGTCAATCTGAACCGCCATATCATACTCATTCTCCAATGCATATCGGTATCCTGTCTGCACCGCGCCGCCGATCCCCATGTTGACAGGCAGATTAAGTACCTTATAATTGTGCCGCTCACAAATCTTCTTGGTCGCATCCGTGGAGCCGTCGTTTACAATCACATAATCATACAGCGGATAATCAGTTATTAAATTATCAATCACTTTTTCAATATTTCCCGCCTCATTGTAAGCGGGAATAATGATTAAACATTTTGCCTGTTCTTTCATATTCCTTTAACCTTGCGCCTATCGGCATCAACATACCGGATTTTCAATAATTAATACCGAGTCATTTTTTAATATATACGTTATATATCTCCATTACATTAATTTTATCCCAACTCCCATAGGATTTGAGAAGAGCATCATTTTCTTCCTCATTTTCTACCCCCCCCCAGACAACAACTACATCCGCCTCATCCAATCTAATGCTTTCTCCTATATACTCACCAAAGACATCTGCCGCCTGTTTCTTCTCGTAATCATATTTATACACATGAGGTCTTCCCTGCAATTCCATAAATACGCTAAAAGAACCATCCGCTTCTGAATCACTAAAAGCACTTACAGTTCGAGATTCTGCATTGGTTCTGTCGAGGACAATGTCATACACTTTATTAATTGCCTTTGCTTCCTGCGCATAATCAAGACTCATATTTATAATCGACAACCTGAACCGGCTAAACAGAAAGATTCCTATGATAAAACCTATCGTAATTTTATACCTTATATCCTTCAACAACAAATCTGCACAAACAACGAAAATCATGGCATATCCTATGACCCCGGGCAGTAAATATCTACTCCACATACCGCTTTTTGCGTGCAGAATCATCTGTGTCACCACAATATAACCGCTGAATATAAGCAAAACCAATAATAGGAAATTAAGATGCAGCCTTTCTTTTTTTATTAGAAATAGAAAGCACAGCCATATTAATATACTACCTAATATTACACATGCAAGCAATACATATGAATACAAAGAGTCTTTACACAAACGCTGTATAGCCCATATATAATCTTTAATCCCGTAATTTTCATGCAAACCCGCATGTCCGAGTTGGCTCACACCGACATAAGTAACAATAACATATACATTGATCAGAAAAAAAAATGCCGGTATGACAATAAACAGAACGTTCTTTTTTAGGATATTGAGTATATCCTTAGGCGACTGCAAATCACGGACAGCTTCCAGTCCCAGACGTAGCCAGACAAATGCAGGCAGTAACAGAAGAAAGCTTTCTTTCATCAAACCGGCGCAACACGCCATAACTACAATCAATACATCCGTCTTTCGGCTAAATACATTATCTCTGTACTGTTTTGTCAGAAGACACATGCACACTGCCCCAAAAAGCATCCCTATATTTTCCTGATTTGCTATGCGGTACCATACTTCAAACTGCCGCCCCATCAGTACTACCAATGCAAACAAATGAGAAAACCTTGCTGAGCATTGCAAGTTTCTGGCACTCCGGTACAAGAGCACATATGTTGCCATACCGATTACACATAATAGCAGTTTATATATGACCGGATTATCTCCGAATATATAACATATCCCAACCCGTAAAATCCAATACAACGGCCGCCATCGTATATTAAAATCATTTTTTAGGAAAAACGAAATAGTTTCCGCCAGCGTTACATGTTGGTTTTTGTATAACTTGAGTATCCGATACATCTCATGATCGTCAACCCAGTGCCAACCGGTAAATATATTGCCCGTACCGAATAAGACCCCTCCAATGACGATCGCTGACACTATGATTACAATCATGCTCTCATATTTCCGGCAGACATCTCTTAATTCGATATATGTCCTGTATAAATCAATCTTCTTCACGGTCTTTCCTCCGGATGCTGTTTTGCAAGTTTGCTTTACTCAGTATAACATATATTACCAGTTCCTTAAACAGCAAGTATGCAGCACAATAGAAAATACCCATTGCATACACCACATAACGCTGCAAGCCGATAAACATGATATTGACGGTGATTATCATAACAAGTATAAAACCGACAACCGTCAGCATGAATTCCGCTTCCGGACTTTTTTCCTTATGTCTCAGGCAAAATACACTCCCTCCTATAGCATACAGATAGAGAAATAACGCTATAAAATGACACAGAAGGTAAATCGGCCCTATCTGCCAAAACACCGCTGCGATAAATCCGGGTATCATCAATCTCAACGTATGATATAAATATCTGTCAAAATGCTTAAGCAACACCGTGCCGCCCAACTTCCGAATAGTTTCTTTATAATCCAATCCTGATTCCGGATGCTCCTCTAAGTATCGGCCGATTTCCGGATTTGCAGCTGCAGGAATCCGATCACAAACCAAATCCTGCCACATATACAAATCCTGCCGCGCATATACATAGCGGTACTCTTTCTCGTCCACCGCCCTGTAAACCCTCTCAAATATTTCCTGCATTTCAGGGGTTTCAAACAACTCTTTATCTGCATAATCCGCCTCATAGAATCCACGTATCATCAGGACACTGGTAAACTGAGGAATCTCAAGCAGCTTTCTTCCAAACAATACTACAAAGATACCCCCTGCCACGACAAGAACGCCCAAAAATGCTGCAATTGCTTTTTTGGCATTTTCTCGGGCACACAGTCTTCTGATGATTACATAAACATATGCTGCAAATGTGGATAGCATCAACAGCATTAGTTGACTTCTGACTAGCATAAGAACAATCGACATAGCAATGAGCGCAATGCCCCAGTAATACTTTCTGTCCAACACAAAATTCGTGAGAAACAAAAAATATATATAAAAAAGCGGATACGTTAACCCCTCCGTCATAATCTGATGGGTGATACCAAACTCCGGCAAATATATGGAAAACGGGAGCATGCATGCCACATACAGAAGCAGCTCCTCCCACAATTTCAGTCCAAATCGCCTTTTTAATAAAACTACGAATATCATTGTACATACCACGGCAAGCATTGACTGAACAATCACTGCACCGTCCAGATAGTATTTCTCACCCAATATTACTTTCATTAATCGAAGAAACGCAGGATAAAGCGGCATGATCCCTTCACCGCCGGTGTAATCTATATATCCCGGAGAATCACTTGTCAAATTCAGCCACTCATTTCCCGTAAAGAAATAGAAAACA
This sequence comes from Lachnospiraceae bacterium, assembly GCA_022510525.1. GTDB lineage: Bacteria > Bacillota > Clostridia > Lachnospirales > Lachnospiraceae > UBA3282. The sequence continues at coordinate 14,219 of JAFLTH010000060.1, forward strand.
ACTCCTGTCAACAACAAAAGCCCATATTCGAGTATAACATTCCGTATTCTTTTTCGGTTATCCGTTTCCATAATCAGACTGCCTCTCCAATATCTTGAGTATTTGACTGTAATAGTTATCAAACTGAAAGTTATTCTTCACGTGCATATAACTTGCCGCACCCATCTTAACAATGTTATCCCTGCTGCAAATCAGTCTTTGCAGCTTGTCTTCCAAATCATCCTTGTCGTTATCCTTAAATATATATCCGGTTTCTCCATTTACAATATAAGAAGCCGTTCCGTTTCCCGTACTGCAGACAGCAGGCAGGGCAAAGGCCATCGCCTCCAAATGGGATACCGCCGCCGGTTCGTCCGTACTGGGAAGGACAAATACATCGCTTGTCCCATATAACTCGAAAACATTCTCCCGACGCAAGTTTACATGCAATGTTACCAAATTCTCCAAACGGTGTTCTGCAATATATGTTCTGACTTTGCCCAGATAATCTTCATGGAAATGATTCGAGCATTCTCCTACTATCGTTAAATGCACGGAATACTTATCCGCCAGTTTTTCTATGAGTTCAATCAGCATCAGATGATTTTTTCTTACTTCATATTTTCCGATTGATAAAATATTTATTTTACCGTCACGAAAGTATACCTTTTCATCAGGTGCCATCTGGGGCTCCATCACAAAAGGCAAAAACCATGCATTCTCCTCTTTTACCAGATTAGTATCCGTCATGTTCTTACGCAAAACAGGGGTGATGCGATAACGTGGAACCAACTTCCATACTAACTTATGTTTTAGGTCCATCGTATGCGGAGTATCCCATAACGGACTCTGGTTGTAGAGAATGACCGGAACATGATGTCTGTTGCAGAGCAGATTCATACAGATACTGTACACGGAGCGCTCCCTGACAATTACCAAATCAGGGTTGAATTTTTTAATCCAATAAGAAAGCTTCCCTACAGGAGGAAACCCGCACTTTAACTTCCAATTGCCTCCGTACGGATCGTTTCTCTTGATGACATTCACATATACATAATCTATCATCCTGAATAATTTCGAATATCCGATAATCTCAGGCTTTACCCATGAATAATCCTCACTCTTACCCGCATAGTGACTCAAGAAGCAAATCTCATCTCCATGCTGTTGCCACCCCTTCATAATGGCACTCTGATTCGTATGATAACGAGGCGCTAAATACATGATTCTCATTTTGCTTCTCCTCTGCTCCGTAATATCCTGCCGGCATTTTATTTTACATATTGCTTTATCTGTTTCAAATACTCCCCATAGCCCGCTTCTTCATTGGCTTTCTCACCTACAACATCGTGCTTCGGAATCGGCTCCTTCAGCTTGGTCTGCTTCAGATACCATTCATACTCCATGTCCAGATTACCGATATCAAGCACTCTGTAACCTTCCAGAAACATTGTCTCCGCGAAAAATTTGGCCGCCACCCCAAGCGATACCAAGAACAGCCTGTCTTTGGGATATTTCCTGCAGCAGGCAATGATTTCATCCATTCTTCCGTAAGCGTCGCTTGCAGGACCTATGATTCGTTCCACAGACCTTGCAGTATCGAGTAAATCATTTCCGACCCCGTTGTGTGTTCTCTCTCCCTCTACCACAACCACGTCCTTATCCTTCCAGATCTGACGGATTCCTTCTATCCACTCACCGCATTTACTCTTATCTTCCAATGCATAGTAAAATCTGGACACGGATGTATTATAGTATGCTCTGTCTTTATTGCAATGTCTCTCATATACCTTACGGCTGAATAGGAGATGGTCTCTCCAAAACTGTCTGCTTTCTTTCCTGTATATTGACAAGTCATCGAAAATCTCCGGTATCGTCACTATCAGGCCTTCATACTGATATCCTACGATACGCTTGAGACCTTCGATAATCTCCGGTTCCACTTTCTGCAGTTTAAGGCTTCTTCCCCGAATCATAGTAATCTCACCGTCTCCGAATCTGACCATACTTTTGTCGGTACGTATCAGCTCATCGATGGTTTCCTCGATAGAATGCACCTTAATACTGCATTTTCTGATCCCAATCCGATATAAGCCGTAATCAATCAGGGCTGCTATATCTTTCATCCAACGTTTTACTTTCATTCTGTCTTCAACACTTCCTGCTTCTCTTTTCTTTCTACCTTCCCGTTGCCCACTTCATAAATCACATCGGCATTCTTGATAGTCGTAAGTCTGTGAGCGATAATCAGAATGGTTTTATGTCCCTGAAGACTTTCAATCGCTTCCATAACAGCCGTCTCCGTATCACTGTCAAGTGCCGAGGTTGCTTCATCCAAAACCAAGATTTCGGGATTATGGTAGAGCGCTCTTGCGATACCGATGCGCTGTCTCTGTCCGCCGGACAATCTCACTCCCCGGTCTCCCACATAAGTGTCAAGCCCTTCCGGCAGGGACTCCACAAAATCATATAACTGTGCCTGCTGCAGCGCATGGATAACCGCCTGCTCGTCAATCTCCTTTTCGTCCACACCGAACGCCACGTTATTTCTGATTGTATCATCCGACAGATAGATTGCCTGGGGAATATATCCGATTTCTTTCTGCCATGTGGGAAGATTCTTGTATATATTCATACCGTCCGCATATATTTTGCCATATTGGGGAGCCAGAAGCCCCAAAAGAATATCAACCATCGTGGACTTGCCCGCACCGGATGCGCCGACAAACGCGACCGTTGTTCCACGCTCAATAATAAAATTAGCGTGCTCGATTACATTGACATCTCCATCGGGATATGCATATGTAACATTTTTAATCTCGATTTTATCCTGAAACTTCCATTCATTATTCTTTTCTGTTTCTACAATCTCCAGTTTATCCACTTCCTGCAAATCATTATAAATCAGATCCAGCGACGGGAGTGCATACAATACTGCCGACAAATGCTCATTAATTTTCCCTACGGAAGGGAGCAGACGAAACGCTGCTACCGCAAACACTGCCAGCTGCGGCACAAATTCTTCCAAATCTTTCTGTCCGAAATATATTTTAAAAATAACCGCCAGAAGGAGACCTGTCATACACACCATCTCAATGATGTGTTTCGGAATAACTCCGATGAGCCGGTTTAATCTTAAAACCCTGACATATCCTGCAAAATAATTATCATATTGTCTGATAAAGCTGTCTTCCCGATTTAGTACTTTAATCTCTTTAATACCGCCTAATGACTGATTCATCCACTGATAAATTTTTGCTTTATATTGCTGGCCTTCTCTCCCCCACGCGCTGGAGTACCTTTTGGAAATATAGGAAAATATCGCCAGACAGAGCAGTAAAAGTCCTGCTATGATAATGGTGATTGATTTACTTGTAATAAACAAATAGACTCCGATAGCAATGCATACAAACACTTCCGCTATCATCTCCATGCTGTGAATAATACCTTTGGTGAATTGGTCTGTATCCTCCTGCATACTCCGCTGTAACACAGATATATTCTTATTCAGGTGAAATGTATACGGCTCTCTCATATATGATTTCAGAAGTCTTGTGGACATCGTTCTCTGAATACGGTATGAAAATCTGTAGATTGTATTTTTTTGTATGATGACATATACATTTTTGACAATATAAACGGCAATGATTGTTGCCGCAAGGAATACAAGAAAATTTCGTATCTCGGTAAATCCGAACAAATGATAGAGATAGGACATAATATCACTTTTCTCCAGAGAATTCATATCCATAATCAAATCAATAAAGGGTGAGAAGATAGACACGGCAAGCAGCTCCAGAAAACTTCCCACTATCACAATAACCATCAGAAGCCCGATTTTGATCTTATCTGTTTTAGAAAAAATATAACCTAATTTTTTAATCATTGTTCTTTCCCGCACCTTTAGTTAAAATATGCTTCTCCGTTCTTTATTTCTTCTATCTGCCGCTCGTATTGTTCCAGTTTATCCTGACTGCTGCGCGGTGCAAAAACATCCTGAAATGTTTTCATCCTGCCAACACACATACCCGCCGTCATTATAACTGCCATAGCGCATATCACAATCAACATTCTTTTGATAAGACCGGATACACTGAGCTGATCGTTTCGTACCTCCTCCAATATTATTGATAACTTACGAAACAGGCATCCGTATCCCTTAACCATATATGGTATCAACAGCAGAAAATAGAGCAGTGTATATTCGCTTTTTGCTTCCCAAAATGTGTGGAACAGAAAACCGCCTATAAAGATAACGGCGAATATCAACTCCGCCAGTTTCCTGTCTTCACGGGACATAAATATATAGGCGCATACACCCACCAGGATAAAGGTATGTGCAATATTGAATATCTCCAGTAGCAAATAGGATATTCTGCCTTTTGTCAGATTGCGAATAAAGTTCGATTCTCCGACTGCCGACTGCCTGCTCCACAAAATCTTGAAGCACTGAAAACTCGGTTCATTCCATTGACCTGCCTGTTTCATGCCAAAGAAATGAAGTCCGCTTCTCCAATCGTCCATATATCCCCGCATGATATCGGCAATCTTCGCCTTGGCCGCACGGTTTGCCGCATCATAATCATAGTGATTGTCTGTATATATCTCGGCACTCCGCCCATTATAAGCGCCCGGAGATGCTCCCCCGTATTCCAGCCCCATGACAATATACGTAGTTGCAGGTAAGCCTTTAGGCAAATCATAACCTATGGCGGAACTCATTGCCAAGGTTAGAATTTGATTTCCGATAAACCAAAAAGCAAGAATCATGCCTGCAAATTTTAACATCAAAAGTATTTTCCCTCCGCGGAAAAATTCTATAATGCCTATAATAAGCATTGCTATCATTACTATGAGAAAATTCTTTTTAAGAAATATGGAAAGCAATACGAATATCGCTGTCAAAAATATCCTGTATATTTTCTCATCTTGGAAAAGCATCAGCTCTTGGTAGATTGCCATAACAACAAACACAAAGCCAACAATATTTCCGTACACAAACGTTGTGTAAAATATCATCGGTATCGAAACCGCCATTGATACAACAACTGCAATTACTGCTTTCGTCTGATTCCAAAACAAATACACTATTTTTGCTATATAGTAATATGCAACTGCCATAGCCGCAGCGTTTATTATCTGCATAATCAGACCGGCGGCTTCACCAAAAATCAGAATAAGTCCGCACATATACAGCATAAACCCAATCTGCTGCGGGTTTTTATTAATATATTCTCCCGGCTCAAACTGATGAAAATCACCGTTTATGAACTCATGCGCAGCATTCATTACCTTCGCAGGGTCACTGCGAAGCTCATATCGGGTTGACAATATAAATATTAGCGACACTATGAAAAATCCTGCACAAACTATCTTCACTAACGTGAACACATTCAACGACAGCTTGGTCCGCTGCAAAACCAGATACATCCCCCAAAATACAATAATAAGCACTGCCACAATAAGTATCATCCGCACAGGATTATCAGAAACAAAATACACGAATTCCTGATTGCGTATTTCATTGCCCTCTGCATCAATAAGATACTCCGGCGCTTCTACGCAGGTACTCCACAAACTTAATAACGTTAAATATATGATGATAGCCCCAAAAATCAATGTGACAAGTTTTTTACTCATGTCGTAAAAAAATCTACCACATTTAATCATGACCTATACCCTCCGAATATACTTATTTTCACTAAGGCTATATCGGCCACCCTTTATGAATTTATGCTTAATCACCCACCATGTGGGCACCCAGATATATTTATGCATCGCCGGAGACGCACTGCCGATCATCCAGCAATTCCTGTCACAGTTCTTGGTACACTCTCTGACTTTATGTGCCTGTTTGGAATTCCACAGCTCGTCCCACGTCTGCTCCCTCAAATTGCCCATGACAGCCTTC
>JAFLTH010000061.1 GCA_022510525.1 Lachnospiraceae bacterium
GTAACTTTTCTTTGCGTCTCTGGCTCTGACAATGAGCAAAGAAAAGTTACTATTTGTACAATTCGCCCCCAACCCCCAAAAAGGAGGAATCAATATGTACTACCATTTCACAGACGACTGCCTGATAGGAATTGAACAAATCGACAACGAACACCGCGAACTTTTTCGAATCGTAAACGAAATTAAAGACTTATTGGAAAATGAATTTCTGGAAGATAAATTCAATCAAACTCAGGAAATGATCAAGAAGCTTGAAAACTATGCCGAGGAGCATTTCAAACATGAAGAAGAATATATGGCAAGTATTAATGATCCGGAACTTGAGATGCAGAAAAAACAGCATCTTGATTTTTGCGACAAAATAAGTGAGGCTGATGCATCAATTCCCAGCAGTGGTCAGCAGGAATTTTTAGATAATCTTCTTAAATATCTGGTCACCTGGCTATATCGCCATATTATATTTTCCGACCTTATGATAGGAAAAATCAAACCCAAAGAAGATCGTCATCATACTTATGAATTCTCCGATGAATATTTAACCGGGATATCTTTAATTGACAAGGAACATAGAGAATTATTCCGTATTATCGGTGAAGTGCAGCAGCTCATTAATAACGATCTTGCATTTGATAAATTTGATGACATAGTCTCTTTGTTGGAAGAGTTAAAGGAATATACCAAGTTTCATTTTGCAGATGAAGAAGAGTATATGAAATCGATTAACTATGAAGGCCTTGATGCGCAGCGACGCGCTCACGATGCGTTTATAGCAAGGTTGGAGGAAATAGACCTAACGCAGATTGATGAACACCAGCAGGAAATACTGGAAGAAATTCTTGCATTTTTGACAGAGTGGTTAGTAAACCATATTCTGCATAGTGATAAAAAGATTGGAAAAGGGTAAAATTTCGCAGATTTAGAATGAATGGAGGATTAAATATGTATTATGAATTCACAGATGACTGCCTGACAGGCATTGAAACCATTGATAATGAACACCGTGAACTTTTTCGGATTATAAATGATTTGCAGGATTTATTGATAAATGATATATCGGAAAATAAGTACGACCGTACCCAGGAGATGCTTAAGCGCCTTCATAACTATGCTGAAGAACATTTCAGACATGAAGAAGAATATATGTCAAGCATTAGCGACCCGGAGCTTGAGATGCAGAAAAAACAGCATTTGGATTTTTGCAATAAAATAAATCAGGCTGATGCTACAATTCCCAGTGACGGACAAGACGAATTTTTACAAAATCTCCTTAAATTTCTGGTAACATGGCTATATCGACATATTCTCGGTTCCGACCTGATGATCGGTAAAGTAAAGAAGTCAGGCGAGAAGCGTGAAACTATTAAATTTACAGAGGAATTTATGACCGGAATACCTTTGATTGACGAAGAGCATAAGGAATTATTCCGCATCATTGATGAAGTGCAGACCCTAATTAGAAACGACTTATTATCGGATAGATTTGATGAAATACTTTCTTTACTGGGTGAGTTGACAGTGTATGCATCATCCCATTTTAAAGATGAAGAAGAATATATGAGATCAATCAACTATGTTGGCCTTGATGCTCAGAAACGTGCGCATGATGCATTCGTATCAAGAATTGAAGAATTGGATATTCTCCATATTGATTCAAACCAGCAAGGGACACTGGAGGAGATATTGGATTTTTTGACGGAGTGGTTGGTGAATCATATTTTGTTCAGTGATAAAAAGATTGGTTATAAAATATAAAATCATTGCATTGCCTCGTAATACAATTCTTAAAATTTTTTAGAGATTGTTTAAAGATTGATATATTATGATTAATGTGACAAAATATATCAAGAGGTATTATTATGAGGATTTTACTGGCTGAAGATGATGTGAAATTAAAAGAGACGCTGACCTATCAATTGGAGACGGAAAATTTTAGTGTGGACTCCTGTACGGATGGGGATACTGCCCTTTATTATGGTTTGCAGAATATATATGATGTTATATTGCTTGACAGAATGCTTCCGTATATGGAAGGTACAGATGTTCTGACTACTTTGAGGGAAAAAGGGATTTCTTCGCCGATTATACTGATTACCGCACTTGGCACTTTATCGGATAAGGTTACGGGACTTGATCTTGGAGCCGATGATTATCTGGTTAAACCTTTTGAGTTTGAGGAGCTGCTTGCAAGGATACGATGTGTCACCAGAAGACCTCATACACTTACGGCAAATGATACATTAACAGTTGGTGACATCACCTGGAATGCGGCCGAAAGTGTATTGGAAGGACCGCTGTCCAGTTGTACTCTGGCTAAAAGAGAGGCGGACCTTCTTGAGACATTTATGCGTTCCAATGGTCAGACACTTCCAAGAAACACGCTGCTATTAAAAGTCTGGGGACCGGAGAGTGATGTAGAGGACGGAAATCTTGACAACTATATTTACTTTTTGCGCAGACGTTTACAGATTATCGGCTCCAAACTGCAAATAAAGACCATACGCGGCATAGGATACTGTCTGCAGGAGAATTAGGTTATGTTTAAAAAGGTTCACATACGTCTTACGCTGTTATGCGCCGGAATTACAACTTTAATTATGACAGTTGTGTCATTTATTTTCTTATCCGTATCAGAACACGAATTATATCAGAATCAATTACTGGCTTTTCAAAATGATATCAATACGATTACAACAAATCTGGAACACCAGTCCGTTATATCGATGGAATGGCTCTCCAAAATGGAAGCACAGGGAAACTATCGATTTATCATAACAGATAACGGGGTTCCTTTTTTGTACAATAAATTAAACGATAAAGAAACTAATTCCGGTTTTAACAATACTGATTATTTGGAAATTACAATCCGTCCGGGGGATATGTCCTCGTCTCTTGAGATTAATGTATTTTATTCGCTTGAAGCTCTGAAAAAGCAAATAACAGAGCAGCGGCTGCGCTTCGTTTTTATTGGTGCTGTGGCAGTATTTATTCTTACTGTATTTTCATGGTTTTTTACAGGAAAGCTTTTACATCCTATTATGGAAAATCAACAAAAACAGACTGAATTTATAGCCTCAGCCTCTCATGAACTTCGCACACCTCTTGCCGTAATTCTTTCGGCTACCGAATGCTGCAAAACGGCGTCGCCCGACAATCGGGAGGGTTTCTTAAAAACAATACATGATGAAACGCTTCGCATGTCTACATTGGTAAATGATATGCTCACTCTCTCCAGCTCCGATAATAATCGTTTTACCGTAAAAATTCAATCCATAGAACTGGATACCCTGTTAATCAATATATATGATGCATTTAAACCCATTGCAGAAGATAAAGCCATGGAACTAACAATTAATCTGCCGGAAAAGGTGCTCCCTCCATGCTCCGCAGATCCTGACCGCATAAGCCAGGTTATCTCCATACTTATACACAATGCAATCAGCTATACGCCGGAGCAGGGAAAAGTTGAGATATCTCTTTCTCATAGCAAAGAACATTTTTATATATCGGTAAAGGATAACGGAATCGGTATTTCCGATGAAGACAAAAAGAAGATTTTTGACCGATTCTACCGGGCAGAAAAATCCCGAAGCACTAAGGAGCACTTCGGGCTTGGTCTATCTATTGCTTATGAAATTGTTACCGCACATGGCGGCAGTATATCTGTGACGGATGCCGAGGGTGGCGGAAGCGTATTTACCGTAAGACTTTAATACGCCCTGCCCCAATATACCATCTTCTTGGCAGGCTTTCCACAGCATACGCATACATCCGCAAGCTGCTCCTGTTCAAACGGCATACATCTGCTGGTAACCGACAACTCTTCTTTAATCTTATCTTCACAGTCTTGCTCTCCGCACCACATTGCTTTGACAAAACCGGTTTTCTCCGCGAAGATTTTCTTGAACTCATCTGAATCCTTAGCTACATAAGTATGCTCTTCACGATGCGTCCTTGCGCGTTCAAGCATTTCAACCTGTATCTTATCGAGAATCTCTGACGCCTTAGTCTCTATCTCGTCTAAGGATACTTCAATCTTTTCACCTGTATCACGACGGCAGATTACACACTTATTTGCTTCAATATCTTTCGGACCGATTTCCACACGAATCGGTATACCGCGCATCTCCTGCTCGGAGAATTTCCAGCCCGGACTCTTATCGGCATCATCCACTTTTACGCGGAAATTACTCAATCTATCCTTTAACTCAAATGCCTTATCAAGCACACCTTCCTTTTTCTGCTGAATCGGAATAATCATAATCTGGGTAGGCGCAATCTTAGGCGGAAGAACCAGTCCCGAATTATCCCCATGCACCATAATGATACCACCGATCAGACGGGTTGACATACCCCATGAAGTCTGATGTACATATTTCAAAGTATTATCCTTATCAGTATACTGAATATCAAAAGCTTTCGCAAAACCGTCCCCAAAATTGTGGCTTGTACCCGACTGCAATGCCTTACCGTCATGCATAAGCGCCTCAATTGTATAGGTTGCGGTAGCTCCGGCAAATTTTTCCTTGTCGGTTTTGCGTCCTTTTATTACCGGTATGGCGAGCACTTTTTCGCAGAACTCTGCATACACATTGAGCATCTGCAATGTTCTTTCTTCGGCATCCTCTGCCGTTGCATGTGCCGTGTGACCCTCCTGCCATAAAAACTCACGACTCCTTAAGAAAGGTCTTGTTTCCTTCTCCCAACGCACTACCGAACACCATTGGTTGCAAACCTGTGGTAAATCTCTGTATGACTGAACCGTAGCCTTATAATAATCACAGAAAAGAGTTTCAGAAGTAGGTCTTACACACAATCTCTCCTGTAGCGGCTGCTGCCCGCCATGCGTTACCCATGCAACTTCCGGCGCAAAACCTTCCACATGATCTTTTTCTTTATTCAAAAGACTCTCAGGGATAAACATTGGCAAATATACATTCTGTACGTCTACAGCTTTAAACATTGCGTCCAACTGCTGCTGTATAAGCTCCCATATCGCATAGCCCGCAGGTCGAAGCACCATACAGCCTTTTACACTTGTGTAATCAATCAGCTCCGCTTTTTTGACCACATCCGTGTACCACTGCGCAAAGTCTTCCTCCATTGATGTAATCGCTTCCACTAACTTCTTGTCTGCCATAATCTTTTCCCTTTCTTATTTATTATCTGTTTTGATTTTTCCTGCAAATTCCTTCTCCTATACCTAATACCATAAATACAAACGGCGCATTCAACACCTGCTGAAAACTGACTATATTATGTACGGTATAGAGCAGGATGCTTGCCGCACAAAGATACAGGGTCGGATAACTGCCCGCCCTTCTAATAAATCTTATAAAGGCCGTAACAAAAATTCCCGCATAAAATGTAAGTCCCAAAATCCCCTGATTGACAAGCAGTGTAATCCATTCATTATGTGCATTGGTCAGCCTGTAACTTCCAAACTGCGCATATACATACTCTGATAAACCTGATATCGAATATATATAATCTGCAAAACAATCCGGTCCTATACCAACTACTTTATACAGCGGTGACATACTAAGAAAGGCTGATATGCCTATGCTCCATGTAGCCCCCCTATGGCTGCCCCAGTTTTCATTAAAAGTAAAAAGAGAATTCCCCGACAGTCCTAAAAGCCCTTTCGGAAGATGAGTATTAACCACTAATATTATAATGTATATGAGTATTATTGCAACAGTTATAGCAAGTGCGATATTGCGTATATTTTTATAGTCTCTAATCTTAATCCCTTTCTTTTCAAACAGATGATACAAAAGAATATACGCAATCGATAAAACCATTCCTATGTATAATGTCAGGTTAGAATCTGTCAGCACAGTTCCCAATTCGTTTTCGTAATTCATTGCAAAACCCGGTAAATATCTTAAAATTCTTGCAATCTGACAAGACAACATAAACATTATACATATCTGCATAAATCTATACATTGTTTTGTTTTTTTCAAAAGAAAGGCTAAACAAAAAAACAAAGAGCCCTGCCAGCACAAGATATGCACTGCTGCTTCCCTGAACAACTCCGATCAGAAAGCTTATTACAACATATATGCCGGCTGCTGCCTGCTGCCAGAGTGATTTAGACTTCCAATAAAATAAGATACCAAGGGGGCAAATAACCGCCCAATAACCACAAAACCAGTTAATATTTCCAAGAGTAGAAATAAAAACCGGTGTTTGTCCACTCAACTTAATAGGATAAATAGAATATCTGTTCAATATACCAAGCAAAAAAACCAGCCCTGATGTAAGTAATATTACATATAGCGATTTATTATCCCACCTGAAGTATCTGGAAAATATAACGTAAATACTGATAAACAATAACTGGCTTACAAGCCCCATATACCATCCGTCCGAGCCCCATACCGCATCCCTTGCATAGGGTGTAAAAATAAAGGAAATCAGAACCGATATAAAATACCCATACACAAAGCAATCCGTTAATGACACACTTTGGTAAAATGCTCTGGCCGAATAACTCTTTCTTTTTAAAGTAAAGGATATCATAGCGGCAAATACAATAACAATCGTTATTGCAAGGCTTGTCTTGCGGAAAAAAAGGTATTTTATTTCTCCAATCCTATGATAACCGTTCTTTATATAAAGAGGATATATAATCGTTAATATCAGAAAATACAGGATTACCAAAACATTGCCAAATTTATTTATAAGCCTATGCTTATGCGTTGTTTTATCAGTGACTGAAATATCTTGAGTTTGTTCCGGTTTATTTACCTGATTATTCTCTAACATAGAATTATCCTATACATTTTGGATTTTCCGCAATCTATCCTGTATCCGACTCGACATATCCTCCACAACTTTTGTGCTTGCAGAAATCTCCTGTGTGGATGCCGCAAGATTACTTACGCGGCCATCAACCTGGCGAACCAGATCGGAAAGCGCTTGGGCCTGCTCCATCAGATTCTCCATATACTTTTTAATTTCCGTTGAATTATTCGTAGTATCATGTGCCGCATTCTGGCTTGAATCGGAAAGAGACTTTATCTCCATTGCAACAACTGCAAAGCCTTTACCTGCCTCACCTGCTCTAGCCGCCTCAATAGAAGCATTGAGAGAAAGCATATTGGTCTGTGAAGCAATATCCGTAATCGACTTACTGTTGCTCTCTATCTTCACCAAAAATTCTTTAATTTCCTCGAAAGCATCCAAAATATCCTGACTGAAACTGCTGATATCCTGCATATACATAGCAATGTCCGTGCCCTCTTTGGCATTGCCATCATTGCCGTTGCTCACATCATTCAAGGAGCCCAGCATGGTCTCGAAATCCTGTGTCACTTCCTTAAGAATATTGCTGACTTCCTCTGCACGCGCCAAATCATTCTCGGTCTGATTTTGTATCTGCTCAGTCAGCTCTTTTGCTAATTCTGTTTCGCGCAATGCCATATCCTTGGCATAATGCACGCAGTTTTCCTTGTAATTAATTCCGTTAAAAATAGCATTCGCCATAGTTTTACAATTGGCATAACCACAAGCTGAACAGTCTATGTTTCTCTTTGCTTTAGAGGTCTTCTCCATAGAGTTAAAAATCTCAATCAACTGTTCGTTAGTTGCCTCTTTCATTTTTACCTCTGCGGAATGATCTGTATAATGACGAATATAATCATCCAGTTTCAGGTTCTTAAACTGAGCATTAAAGGCCGCAAGACGTTTCTTGGGAGTCAGATTTCTTCCCCACGCGCCTCTGTTCTTGATACTTTTTTCGCGTATTTTCCACAGGTTCATCAGATTATCATCATCCTTCGCCTTGTGTTCCTCCACACCTGTTCCATAAATACAACCCGCCGAGCAGTTTAATGCATCTACCATAAACGGCAGTGCCTTCTTATTCTTTACTCTGTCAAGATAGGAATGGAGATATTCATACATATGCTTCTCTCCTTCCGCCTGACGGATAAAGATATCGTTTCCAAGGAACCAGTACACGTTCTCTTTTAATCCGCCCGGAGTCGGATAGATTGAGCCAAGCCCATATTCAATTTCATCTTTTGCCAGCGTTCTTCCTTCGAGTTTGTTGCTGATTATGTATTCTACCAAATGTTTAAATGTTACATTGTAAGAAACATAACCGCCGCAATTAGGGTCATCAATCTCGTTTTTCTTTGCAATACACGGACTGATAAAGGCAAGTTTGTCCGTAACACCCATTACTTTCTTGGTATAGATAGCTCCGCACATCATCGGACTATGTACCGGCATAAGTAAAGGAAGAAGCTCCGGAATATATTTTTCAATATAACCTACTACCGCCGGACATGGCTGTGAAATTCCTCCCAAATAATTATGTGAAGTTATGTAGTTCAAATATGCCCAGGTGGTTATGTCCGCTCCGAAGGAAATACTTATTATACGATTTACTCCTGCTGTTTTTAAGATACCCAGATATTTCTCATATTCGTTCGGATAATTTGCCATAAAGGCAGGCGCTACAAGAAGGGATATCTTTTCTCCCTTTTTCAAATCTTCAAAAAAACGCTCCGTATCATCATTAAAGGACCTGGCTTTGTGTTTACATGCATCAAAACATGCTCCACAAGCAATGCATGCATCCTTATCCACCTCTATACAGGTAGTTCCGTCCTCCATCATAACCGCACGGTTTGCCTTTGGCACGGGACAGGTGGAAATACATTTGTTACATGCTACACACTTATCATTTGTGTATACCAGACCGGTAGTTCTGTTTGTCATATGAATTACCCCCAAAATAATTTTATAATTAAGCTTGCATACTATTATACATTAATTTATATAGTATTTTCAATCCATAATGTTCATATTTACAATATTTTACAAAATTAGATTGTGTACCTGCAATATTTTATTGCATTTGTCATAAACCCTCATAATCTTAAACCTTCATTAATTCATATATAACAATCAAAGCCAACGGCCCCTCAATTATCCCACTCACGCCAAAAAGCCGGATTCCCGCATATATCCCAAGCAACATGAGCACCGGCGCAATACCAAGACTCTCACCTATCAGCTTGGGTTCCAGAAATTCCCGAATACATATGCAGCCAATATAAAGCAATAAACAAACCGCCATAGAAATATAATATCCATTTAAAAGCTGCCATATTGCTGTCGGCACCAATACGATTCCGGTTCCTATAAAAGGCAGTACATCCATAAAACCTGCAAGGCATCCCAAAAAAATACTTCCGTCAACTCCCGCCGCCCACAAGACAGAACTGCATATTGTACTGATAATCAAAAAGAGAATACCCTGCGCCTTTAAAAAAGTAATAATGTAATTTAAAACGCCTTCAAATGTTTTCCAAATAAAAGACATATCCTCAGATGTTTTCAGCCATTCCATAAACGAAGAATAATCTTTTTCCAACAAAACAGCAGAAATTAAGGCAATAAAAATAAAGGCAACAAATGCAAATAAAACTTTAAAACAGTTATATGAAGAAGAAAGGAGTCTTGGAATCACCTGTACATGAAAATTTTCCATCATGGCCGTCATCTTATCGACAATATAGTTCTCTATTTCATATCCGTTCCATCCGAATTTCCCGTCCAGACTGTAGCAGCAATTATGCAGAGTCAATTTTAATTTATTATAAGCATTTTCAACAAGCTCGGTTAATGCAGCTAAATCTATACTGCTTCCGTAACTAAACAGCCATAGAATTACCGCAATAAAAAGCAACACCAAAATCATTACCCCGACCGCAAGAAATTTTTTCCTCATAGGAATTATTTTCTGTATGCGCTGTAATAGAGGATAAAATAACGTAATCAAGATGAAGGCAAGGAAAAATGGGGCTATTAATGTAAAGACATAGCGAAAAAAAAGATAAACCAGCAAAGTTGTGACTACAAACCTTACCAGTCTATTTTTTCTAAATACCAAATATTGAATATCATCGCCCCAATCTCTCATAAAAACTCTCCCAATAATATGTAATTGCAAAACAATATTTTAGAACTCAAAATTTGTCAAAATAATCTTGCAATTATTTTTTAATATAAATTATTATAAGAAATTGGCTCTATTTTATAATGAGAAGTTTTGGAAAATCGCTGATTCCGGCTCCCTCTGAAAAGACATTCTCTTTCCGGTTATAGGATGAGAAAATGCCAGTTTATATGCACACAATGCGACGTTTTTCTGACCCAGCTGCTCCGACAGATTTTTTGTTTTTTCATCTGCATATTTATAATCGCCAAGAAGAGGCATTCCTGCATGACTCATCTGGACACGGATTTGGTGATGTCTGCCGGTAAGTAATTTTATGCGGACCAAGGCTATATTTAAGCCCTTGACCGGAATTTGACTGAAAATTGTATATTGCAGCTCCGCCCTCTTGGCACCATTTTTATCCGCAGAAACAACGGAAGATATGTTGGTTTTATTATCTTTATGCAGATAATCTATCAATGTTATTTCGTTTCTGGTTTCTGCAAATTCAGTCTTCTCTGCTTTATCTTGTACGGAATCTGTTTCATCCAAAACAGGCACTTTAAATCCGCTATTTAAGGCAACCACTGCGTAATAATATTTCTCCATCTGATTAGATGTTATCTGCCTGCCAAGTTCCCCTGCCGCCTTTTGACTCTTGGCAAACACAAGAATACCCTCCACAGGCTGATCCAAACGATGGACAAGTTTTACGGGTGTTCCTAAATAATTGCTGACCTCACTAACCATATCACGCTGGCCAATCTTCGCGGTCTGGGTAGCTATCCCTGCAGGTTTATGGCATACTATGATATCTTTATCTTCATATAATATTTGTTCTTTGTTCATTTGCATTTGACGAATTAATAACATAACTTGCACCAATTTACAAGTTATTTGGCGACTTATTTGCACCTTTATGGGTAAATTTTATTTGATTATTTGCACCTTTTAATAAATTATATCTTAAACCGATACCCGACACCCCAGATAGTCTCAATATACTGCGGTTTCGTCGTATCAAACTCTATTTTCTCACGGATCTTCTTAATATGCACCGTTACCGTCGCTATATCGCCGATGGAATCCATATCCCAGATTTCCCTGAAAAGTTCCTCCTTCGTATACACGTGATTCGGATTCTCGGCCAGAAATGACAGCAAATCAAATTCCTTGGTTGTAAAATTCTTCTCTTCACCGTCTAAATATACACGTCTTGCCGTCTTGTCAATTTTAAGGCCTCTGATTTCAATTATATCATTTACTTTCTGGTTACTTCCCACAAGCCTGTCATAACGTGCCATATGCGCCTTGACTCTCGCCACAAGTTCAGACGGGCTAAACGGTTTGGTCATATAATCATCGGCTCCGAGTCCAAGACCTCTGATTTTATCTATATCATCTTTTTTGGCGGATACCATTATGATGGGTATATCTTTTTCTTCACGAATGCTCTTACATACCTCAAAGCCATCCATACCCGGCAGCATCAAGTCCAGAATCAATAAGTCGAAATCTTCCGATAAAGCTCTTTTTAATCCGGCATCCCCGGTATTCTCGATTACTACCTCAAAATCGCTAAGTTCCAGATAATCTTTTTCCAAATCCGCAATGGCTTCCTCGTCTTCAATAATTAAAATCCTGCTCATTATATTATACCTCCTCTTGTTCAGGTGTCTGATATTTTCTTATTACAAAATGCATACATGTTCCTTCCTGCTCTTTGCTGGTTGCCCATATATATCCCCCGTGGTCTTCGATAATTTTCTTAACAATGGAAAGTCCTATACCACTGCCTCCCTGTGAAGAATTTCTAGAAGCGTCTGTCCTGTAAAAACGCTCGAAGATATTCGGAAGATCCTTTGCGGCGATACCTTTTCCGTTGTCCTCTATTTCAACCCTTATAGAGTCTACCTCATCAAGAATACGTATATCGATGACCCCGTCTTTCTTATCCATATATTTTACACTGTTGCCGATTATATTATCAATTACCCGCTTAAGCTGCTCCGGGTCTGCAATGATCTGTGTATCCGGTGAAACCAGATCGTCGTAGTTTAGCTTGATATTCTTGGATTCCAGATCAAGCCCGACATCCTCCACACAATCACCGAAATATTCTGCTACGTTAATTCGATGAAAATTATACGGTATTCTGTTATTGTCAATTCCGGAATATAACGTCAGTTCATTGATAAGCCTGTCCATATCATTTGCCTTGTTATAAATGGTCTTTATATACTTATCCATTTTTTCCGGGGTATCGGCAACACCATCCATTATACCCTCAACATAACCTTTTACAGCGGTTATCGGAGTCTTCAAATCGTGTGAAATATTACTTATCAGTTCCCGATTCTGATTCTCATGCTCAAGCTTCTCATCCGCGGACTCTTTCAGCCTGAGTCTCATGTCCTCATAATTTCTGTATAGTTCACCTATCTCACCTTTACCATCGCTTAAGAGTCTATATTCCAGATTTCCCTCTGCGATATTCTGCATAGCCGTATTCAACTGATTGATTGGAATGAAAACACCTTTTTGCATCCACTGAGTCAACACCATACTGGTAAAAATCAAAATAAGGATGAACGCAAGCATCATATCTATCATCATCTTTTGTGAAACCAGTGAACTAACCTTTGTAACTATAAAAAAGCTGCCCTCATCTCCGTCGTAGAATCTAAAGTCCAATTGCTTTACAAGTTTCTTCATATCATTATAGTAGTACCCGCGTTTTGAATTAGAAACATCACTTCCATATACCGGCAGTAGAGCGAAAATTTTCTCAGCCGCATTATGATTGCCGGTATAATAGAGCTCACCATTTTTTCTTACTATAATATAGGAAGATTTCGTGGACAACTCTCCATTGATCTGCTCCAGATATTCTATATCTTCCATACTTACCAAATTCTCGCTCATCTGTTCCTGAACCTGCAAGAGAACTTCTTCCGTCATCTTATTATAGTTTTCCAAAGTATAGGTAAAGGCCGTATAATTATTGCCGCCAATTCCAAATTCCTGCTCGGAATTAGCCACAAAAATACCAATTCCCATAAATGCAACCGCAGTAAGCAGCAACGGTACAACAATGATTAAAATTGAAGTAATAAGTAAGCGGGTCTTAAATTTCAAAAGAACTCACCCTTCCATAGCCTAATTTCACCCTTTATATTTAATATACCACAAAACAGGCAAATAAAAATAAATCCATTCATATATTCTTATTAAAAATTTGTAAAATTTTATTTTAACGGTTATTTAATATTGACAATTAGTACTTATTTGATATACTAATATCAGTAATCATTACTGATTTAGACGTTTGGCTGAGAGAAAGGAATGGTTATTATTGGCTATTAAATACAGCAGGCAACGAGAAGAAATTAAAAACTTTCTAATGTCAAGAAAGGATCACCCGACTGCCGATGTAGTATATATGAATGTCAGGCAACAGTATCCCAATATCAGCCTTGGTACTGTATACAGAAATCTGACTTTGCTGGCGGATATGGGTGAAATCAAGCGTCTGCACCTTGGTGACGGTGTGGACCATTTTGATGCGGATATTTCTCCGCATTATCATTTCGTCTGTTCCAAATGCGGTCAGGTCATGGATTTAAAAATGAATAATATTGACAGCATTGTTGATATTGCCGGTATGGATTTCAACGGAGAGATACAAGGGCATATCACATATTTTTACGGTATCTGCGGTGACTGCCGTGAACCGGAAAATTAATATAAAAATTAAGATGTACCCTATGCTTTTGCAAAACATCTTAAAATATAACATATCTAAAGGAGAGAATGACTATGAAATATGTATGTCAAGTATGCGGTTATGTACATGAAGGAGATTCTGCACCGGAGAAGTGCCCTCAGTGTGGTGTTTCGGCTGACAAATTTACAGCACAGGGCGGAGAAAGAACCTGGGCTGCTGAGCATGTAGTAGGAGTTGCAAAAGGCGTTAGTGAGGATATCATTGCTGACCTTAGAGCAAACTTCAACGGTGAGTGTTCAGAAGTTGGTATGTATCTTGCAATGGCAAGAGTTGCTCACAGAGAAGGCTATCCTGAAATCGGTTTATATTGGGAAAAAGCTGCATGGGAAGAGGCTGAACATGCCGCTAAATTCGCTGAATTACTTGGTGAAGTTGTAACCGATTCTACCAAGAAAAATCTTGAGATGAGAGTTGAGGCTGAGAACGGCGCTACCGCAGGTAAGTTTGACCTCGCTAAACGTGCTAAGGCTGCTAATCTTGACGCTATTCATGACACAGTGCATGAAATGGCAAGGGACGAGGCAAGACATGGTAAGGCATTTGAAGGTCTGCTTAAGAGATACTTTGGTTAATTAGAAAAGGCTTGATTTTATAAGAAAGTTTAGATTAAAGGGAATGAACCGGTTAGGGTTTGTTCCCTTTTTTATTGCCATTTTAATTAGCTGAAATAAAGCTGCTACAGATAAAATAACTTCGAATGTTTTCTATGTTTCCGGTAATAATAAATTAGAAGATATTAAAAAGGAGTGATTTTTATGTTAAGACCAGCAATATTTGATAATCGCAGTTATAAACCATTGTATTTTGAGGATGCCTTTGACAGGATGTTCGATGATGCATTCAAAAACTTCTGGGGTAGCAACGAACTTGGACGCCATGACGCCTTCAGGACAGATGTAATCGACCAGGGAGATAACTACCTGTTACAGGCAGAGCTTCCGGGCTTTCAGAAAGAAGACATAAATATCGATTTGAAGAATGATCTGCTTACAATTTCCGCTTCGCATAAGGAAGAAAAAGAAGATGAAGATAAGAACAAATATATCCGCAAGGAAAGATACTACAGTTCTTATTCAAGGAGCTTCCGTGTGAACAATACCGAGGCAGATGATATTGACGCTTCCTACAATAACGGAATTCTGGAAGTTATAATACCTAAGAAAGAGATTGAAGCCAAAGAAGCTGTACAGAGAATCGAAGTCAAATAAGATTTGTATTCTAAATTCCGACAATATATTGCCGTTAAAGCGAAGTCAATATATTGTCGGAATTTTTATATCATTTCACTTACATCCCTGCATATTCCTTCCGTGACTAATTTACGCATAATATTTCTGCTGTCTTCACTATTGAATTTATCATCTTTTAGAATCATAGCATAACACATTATCCTGGAGTAAATGCAGAGTGCCAGGTATTCCATTAAGTCTTCGGAGAGTATTTTTCTGTTAGTAAATTCATTCTCCAGAACTTTTTTAATTATATTTATTGCTGCTGCCTTTGCCGCCAGGGTTTCATTTACCATCTCTCTCATTCGTCTGCTGACCATGGAGTTCTCTGACATCATCATAACTAAACGGAGAATGCAGTTGGCTTTCGATATCTGCTGCTCCATTTTAACCAGTACATAATTAACTTTGCTATACAAATCTTTTTCCCTACATACTCCATTATAAACCTGTCTGCATAGGTTTTCGCTATTGTAGAAAAGCGCTTTTGCAATCATTTCTTCTTTGTCGGAAAAGTATTCGTATGCAGTTCCTTTACCGATTCCGGCTTTTCCGGTAATCTCTGCTACGGTCAGATTGTTTAAATCCGCGCCTTCTTCAAATAACTCAATTATCGCATCATAAATTGCTTTTTCTTTAGGTGAATATTCTTTACTCATAGTCTCCCGCATCCTCCCTCTGTGTAATGCCGGATTTCTCTATAAGCCTCTTAATAATTCCTTTCTTTTTGGGGCCTCCCTTTGCACGTATAAATATATCATAAATGCACGGAATAACGACCAGTGTCAGCAAGGTACCATAAATCAATCCTCCGATTGTAACTACAGACATAGGTTTGGACATATCCGCACCCATATCATCACTGAAGGCCATGGTACTAAGCGCAAGAATCGTAGTTAATGCCGTCATCATAACGGGTCTGATCCTGGTTCGGCCGGCAGTTATGATGGCCTCTCTTTTCTCCATGCCGCCCTCTATAAGCTGATTAATATAATCAACCAGCACGATACCGTTATTAACTATGATACCCGAAAGCATTACAAAGCCTATGAGTGCAATAACGCTTACTTCGCTTCCGCTTATGAAAAGGCCCAGAAATCCTCCGGTAAATGCAAGCGGAATGGTAAACATTATGATAAATGGTGAGCGCAATGACTGGAACTGCGCAACCATTATCAAATACATAAAGATAACCGCAAGCAAAAGCATTAAAAGAACCTGACCCATAGCTTCCAATATTGTTTCGTTTTCACCACTCATTACATAATTGTATCCGCTTGGCATCTGATAGTCCGCAAGCGCCTCCTGCACATCCGAAGCAACAAAACCTACATTATAGCCATCGGCAATCGCTGCACTTACGCTCATATATCTTGTCTGGTCAATCCTGTTTACGGAATTAGGTGCCTGTGTACTTTCAAAGGTTGCAATATCCGTAAGCTTTATTTTTTCTTTAGTGCCATCCTGTTTGGTTCTGTCAAGCACAAGCCCCTGGACCAGTTCCCTTGTCAATGCCATGTCATTTGCATGCTTTACATATACGTCATATTCCTGAATCTCTGTTACTAATGTAGTGGCACTGATTGCATCTGCAAGCTTGGACTGAATCTGCGCAAATACCTGTGCAACGGTAAGACCGTGCTCTATTGCCTTATTCCTGTCAATTATAATACGCATCTCGCCGGTAGATTCTTCCATACCATCCGACACATCCGTAGTACCTTCCACGGTTTCCAGAATTGCAGCTATATCCTGCGCAATCTTCTGCAGGGTATCCAGTTCACGCCCTTTAACCTGAATGGAAATACCGCTTCCGCCCAAAGCACTCATATCCATTGTAGATGTCTCAATTGCGGCTTCCGCATCATTTCTTTCCAGAATATCCGCGATACTTTCTCTTATATCATCAGCGATTTCTAGATTATCTCTATCTTTATCCTCACGTAAAGATATATAAATAACCGTCTGATTAGTTCTCGAATTACCGCCGCCGGACAGCAAACCAAGGGAAGATGTACTTGCCATTGCACCCACATCCGTTACTTCTTCTATTTCCATCAGCTTTTCAATTATTTCATCAGTCACTACCGCCGTATCCGTAAGCGGAGTATCTTTGGGCATATTTAATGTCATACTGATCTGCGTACTGTCCATGTCCGGCATAAATGCAATACCCTTGGACATAGCCGCTCCAACACTTACCACCAAAAGTACGATAACCGCCAATAATACAAGGGGTTTGAAATTTAGTGAAAATTCTAGCAGTTTTCCGTATATCTTCATGAGGCCGCCAAATAATTTGCCTTCCTCATGTATCTTGGTCTTGGAAAGAAGGCCTGCACCCATGGCCGGCACCACGGTAAGCGCTATGAGAAGACTGGCAAACAATGAATATGCAATCGTAAGTCCCATATCCACAAAGAGCTGTCTGGTAATACCTTCCGTAAATACAATCGGCAGGAATACGCAGACTGTAGTAAGCGTAGACGCCACGATAGCCCCTGCTACTTCTCCCGCTCCCTGAATGGCCGCCTCTCTTGCGGAATAACCTTCGCTTCTGAGCCTGTATATATTTTCTATTACCACTATGGAGTTATCAACCAGCATACCAACGCCAAGTGCCAGACCTGACAGGGAAATAACATTCAGGGTAATGCCGCTGAAGTACATACACACAATCGCAGTAACAAGACTTATCGGTATGGAAATGGCAACTACCGCCGTAGGCCTCCAGTCTTTCAAAAACAAGATCAGGATAATTACGGCAAGGATACCGCCGAAAAGCACATTGTTGATAATGGAATCCATAACCAGGTCGATATAGACTCCCTGGTCCATCAAAGTAATAAGGATAAGATTTTCATCTTCCTCCTGCAGCTCCTCAAACTTATCAAGTATCCTCTCGGAGACATCACCTGTTGAGTAACCCGTCTGTTTCTGAAGCGTTATCATAATACCGGGCTCGCCGTTTACATTCGCATAGATATCCGCAGAGTTATCCGTCATAAATACATCTGCCACATCTTCAAGTGTAATGATATTCACTCCGTCCATTTCCGGATTCATAAGCGGCATCTTCTTAAGCTTCTCAATATCTTCCGGTTTATCGCCTACTCTGACAAGGTAGTCAATACCTTCTTCTGTAACATAGCCTGCAGGCATGGAGAAATTCTGTGCCGCTAAAAGGGATCTTACGGTATCCACAGTAAGTATGCCATGCATATCTGCCTGATTCTTGGCATCTTCTCTTGCTTCCTCTAAGTCCTCTTCTCCCTCTTCAATCTCTTTCAGTGCATCTTTTAACTGCTGGATTGAATCATTTAACTGCTCTTCGCCTTCCTTAATCTGCTCCCATGCGTCGTCCAGCTGCTCTTGTCCGTCTACCAAGGCCTCTTCTCCGGATTCTATCTGTTTCTCGCTGGTTTCCAGCTGAGTCTCCAAAGTGCTCATCTGCATCTCACCAAGAGTAATGGTGGTCTGGGCATTGGCAAACTCGATTGCTGCGGTGAGGTTACCTTTATATATCTCTGTGAGAGCTTTATCAATCTTAGCAATGTTGGCATCTATTTCTTTTAACTGCGATTCCAGTTGCTCAATAGCTGCAACTTGCGCCGTAAGCTCATCTCTTTGGACTTTAAGCGCCTCAACTCCTCCTTTGGCGTCAATTGCATCTTTTACGGCTTGCATAGTAGCTTTTAAAATTGCAAGCTGCCCCCTTATATCTTCATCAGTCATGTTACTGACGTCAGTCTGAAGAAGTTGTGATATCTTAGCCCTTGTGGCAGCATCAAGCGCACCATCTGATGGTATAGAGTCAATCTCATTTATAATAGTGACTGCATTTTCATACTGCTTTATTGCCTCGTCAATTTGTTCTATAGCCTCATTAAGACCGGGAAGCGCACTTTTAGCAGTTTCAAATTGTATGGTAAGATACATTTTAGTCGCTTCCAAATCCGCTTTTGCAGTCAAAAGCTGCCTTTCAGCTTTAGCAAGCTGTGTGGCAGTTTCTTCTTTTTTCTTGTTAAGTTCACTCTTGCCTTCTTCAAGTTTTGTCTTACCATCTTCAAGTTCAACCTTGCCGTCAATAATCTTCTGTTTACTGTCTTTTAGTTCGGTCTTGCTGTCATCCAGCTCTTTCTGGCTGTCCACAAGTTTCTGTTTATTCTCTTCCAGTTCTACCTTTGCCTCGTCGATTTCCTTCTGTCCGTCATATATATCCTGTTTGGCATCGGCAAGTTCCTGCACGGCTTCTTCCATTTCATCATCTATGTAGCCAAATACCTGTACATTAATGGCATCAATTTTTTCCTGTCGGATTATGACATTGACACTCTCTTCAAGCAAACCGGTAGCACTGGCGGATGCGACACCCTCTATACTTTCAAGCTCAGGTATTACCGTGTTCTGTGTCATCTCACTGACCTCGGCATTGGTCATACCCACACCGCCGACAGCCGCAATCATAATGGGAAGCATGTCGGGATTCAGTTTCATAATTATCGGATTGCCAACCGAATCGTCCCAGTAGCTTTTAATCTGGTCCAGATTTTCCCTGATTTCAAGAGATACCGCATTCATATCCGTGGACTGTGCAAATTCCATAATGACCACCGAATAGTTCTCACTGGATACGGAACTGATCTGCTCAATATTGCTGACCGTTGCCATGGAGGCCTCCACTGGCTTGGTAACTACCATTTCCACTGTCTCAGGGCTGGCTCCCGGATAAGTCGTCATGACTATTACGTACGGCAGACTTATGCTTGGAAGTAAATCCGTGGACATTCTTGTGAAGGAAACAACTCCCAGCACGATTACAAGAATTACTCCCACCAAAACAGTATAGGGTTTTTTAACGCTGAATTTTCCTAACATATATAGTACACTCCTCTTTTTCCGTCCGACCAGTCGGTCAGAGTGTGAAGTGCGAAATTAGAAATTTCGCACGCGAGTTTGTGTCTACGACCCAAACATCGCAGGTTGCGGAATCATTACATAATGCCGCAGACCGGGGTCGAACCGGTACGGGTATCACTACCCACGGGATTTTAAGTCCCGGGCGTCTGCCA
>JAFLTH010000062.1 GCA_022510525.1 Lachnospiraceae bacterium
TCTGAGGCTGAAGATAAATCTGTATATCCCCATTTTCAATAGCATCGCTCAGCTCGGCATTGTAGCGCTCCCTTTTCATAAACTCACTCTGAGTCTTTTCGTCAAACCACATTATTTTCTTACCATAATCACCCCTTATTGCATCACAGGCCATGGAAGCCTTATTACATATTGCAAGCATATTATACGAGGTTTCTTTTATCTCATATACACCGGCCTTTATATTCAAATGATAATTATTTGTACTGAATAATTTAGCTACACTTTCTATCGAATCAGTAAGCTGATCCGGCACAAAAAGTTCCTTTGGCATCATTACATAAAAATCCGATTCCCCAATCTTTCCATATCTGCAGTTAGGGAAATTGGCAAGTCCGCGTTTTAATATTTCCCCTGTTTTAATCAAATAATCATCAAATTTCTGCTTTCCAAAAAGCTCTTTAAAAACTCTGTGTTTTTCAATACTTGAACAGGTCATAACAAATGTTGTATCAGGATTATCTTCAAGCACCTTTCTTGCACTTTCATGAAAATAAGCCTCATTATAAATTCCCGTAATTTCGTCAAAATTTGCACGCCTGACCATACTTCTGTAATTTTCTATGGCTTCAGTGACATTTCTGATCCAGTAAACTGTTCCAATATGCTTATTATCCTCATTCAAAGCTAAATACTGAATCTCATAATAGAATTTTTCACCGTCACGAATCACCGATTTTACACTGCCATTCCAAGCATTTTCCTCTTTAGCCTCCGAAAACATTTTTCTCCAATATGATCTTTCATTTGAAAGCGCCTGAATATTTGTAACTCCAAAAGCCTCCCGATAACCTTCTGTTACAAGTTGCAGCTGATGCTCATCATCATACAGAACAATACCATCATTTAATTTATCGGCTACAAAACGCATCGCCCTTTGATTAAGCTTTCTGGGTGCATAATATACAGCCATATATATTATTATCAACTCACATAACGCAAGAAGAATAACCTGTACAAGCATCGGCTGCCGATTTAATTGTGATATCAAACAGCAAATTGCCATTACAGATAAAACCACAATAATACTTACAAACTTAAGCCTGTAAATCCTTGCACTTTTTACTGCTGCAACAACAAGCATAACCAAAGTTGCTGCCAAAGCAACACCAATTATTGCCGCATATATATAAAATATTGGGAAACATCTTGAAATCCAGTATATATGGCCATACCATTTCGCATGGGTAATTAAAAAGAATCTTTCTGAAAACATTCCCCATACAAGAGCGATAGTCTCAGTTATTGTAATCCAAAATAGAGGTATTTTATACAGTTTTAATTCTTTATGCCTGCAATAAACTACAGTGAACCTGAATATCATCATTGCATACCACGTGAATGCAATATAATAAAACGAAAATGCATAATATGCCAGCTTCCGGTCTTTTACAAATAATATAACTATTTCAGCGGCTATAACACACGCTATCCCAAAAATAGTGTGTGTTATACGTTTTATAACAGTTGTACTTTTCATTTTAAAAAGCTTATAAAAAATAATTATATTAATTATCTGCAATAGAATTAAAAAACATAACAATATACTATGCATATACTCACATCCCAACTATATAATTACTTTAATATCATAGGGTATACCTTTACCTTCTCATCCCAGCGTAATATTCTTTTCCCGGCATATGCGGTCCACACAGGCAATAATCTCATCGTCGGTCATGACCGTCACGCGGCCGTCGGCATACTCTTTATCCACCCATTCCTTGATATCCTTCACCAGCTGAGAGTTCTTGTCTACCTGCTTTTCATTCTTTAAGTGATAATAGGTGTTCAGCCAGTGGGCAATGCCTGCCAGACCGGAGGTGTTGGATACTGCGCAGAGCACCGGCCGGTTCAGGAATTTTTCCGTGTCGAAAATATTGTAAATCTCTTCATTTTTCAATAGTCCATCCGCATGAATTCCCGCTCTGGTCACATTGAAATTCTTGCCCACAAAAGGAGTCCTTGGAGGAATCTTGTAGCCGATTTCCTTCTCATAATACTCCGCCAGTTCCGTGATAACAGTGGTGTCCATACCGTTTAAGTCACCCTTCAACTGTGCATACTCAAAGACCATTGCCTCCAGGGGCGTATTGCCAGTCCGCTCTCCGATACCGAACAGGGAGGTATTGATACCCGAGCAGCCGTAGAGCCATGCGGTGGTGGAATTGCTCACCGCCTTATAGAAATCATTGTGTCCATGCCACTCAATCAACTCATGAGGCACACCTGCGTGAGTATGTATGGCATAAATGATACCCTGAACACTTCGTGGAATCACCGCACCGGGGTAATTGACTCCGTAACCCATAGTATCACAGGCACGAACCTTTATGGGAATCTTATACTCCTCCATCAGCTTCATCAGCTCCAGGCAGAAGGGCACCACATAACCGTAGATGTCCGCCCTAGTGATGTCCTCCAGATGGCATCTGGGACTGATTCCCTCCTCTAAACAATCACGTATAACGCTTAAATAATGATCCATAGCCTGACGCCTGGTCATTTTCAGCTTC
Organism: Lachnospiraceae bacterium; assembly: GCA_022510525.1. Classification (GTDB taxonomy): domain Bacteria; phylum Bacillota; class Clostridia; order Lachnospirales; family Lachnospiraceae; genus UBA3282. Next base: position 2,556 of record JAFLTH010000062.1, read on the forward strand.
AGGAAAATATGGTAATCGGAACAGCTGACCAGTATACCCGTCTCCTTCATACCAATCTCTTTTACCAGCTTAAAATCCTCCTTGGATGCGCGGATCCAGCTGGTAACCTCGGGGAACACATATCCCCGTTCCATACACTTATACACCGCATCTCTGTCCTTCTTGCTGTAGAGGAAAAATTCGCTGGCACGAATCATACCGTTAGGCCCACCTAACTTGTGCAAATAGTCATAGATTGTAACTATCTGCTCCGTGGTGTAAGGTGCTCTGGACTGCTGTCCGTCGCGAAAAGTGGTGTCTGTTATCCAGATCTCCTTTGGCATATTGTGTGGCACAATCCTGTCGTTAAATGGAATCTTGGGTATCTCGGAATAGGGAAACATATTCCGGAACACATTAGGCTTCTCCACATCATCCAATATGTACATATGCTCCTCAATCTGAAGCAGATTATTGTTTGTATTCATCGTGACGGGACGATTCTGAAAGGTCTCGTTTTCATTCATATGTGCTTCAACTCCTTAATATCTCTTAACTCCCTTAAGCTCCTCATACAGCAGGCAGTAATTCTCATACCGCAGTCGGCTTATCCGACCGTCACAAACGGCTTCCTTCACCTTACAATCCGGCTCGTTGATATGAGCACAGCCTCTGAACCTGCAATAAGGTTCATACTGTTTAAATTCGGGATAATATAAATACAGCTCGTCTTTTTCAATATCCGTAATATCCAAATAAGTGAAGCCGGGAGTGTCCATTATATATGTTTCATCACCCAGAGCAATAATCTCGGAATGTCTGGTAGTATGACGCCCGCGTTCAATCTTCTCACTTATGCTGCCGGTTTCCATATTGGCATCCGGATAAAGGCAGTTAATAATTGTTGATTTCCCAACACCGCTCGGACCTGCAACGGTTGTTGTTTTTCCTGCAAGCAGCTTTCTTAATTCATCCAGTCCTTCATTTTGTAATGCACTGATAAAAACTACTTTATAACCGCTGGCTGCATATGCATTTTGGAGTTTTACCTTTTCTTCTTCCGATGCAATATCCTGCTTATTGAAACAGATTATGCTGGGCAGGTTTTGTTTTTCCATACGGATCAGAAATCTGTCTAACAGATTGAGACTGGGATCGGGTTTTACAATTGCAAAAATAACCAGCGCCTGATCAATATTCGCTACTGCCGGACGAATAAGTGAATTTTTACGAGGAAGAATCTCTGTAACATTGCCTTCCTTATCACGTTCATCAGTCACTTCCATGTGAACATTATCACCTACAAGCGGTTTAATATTTACATTCCGGAATATCCCTTTTGCGCGGCATGCATATACACCCATTCCTTCTACATGCACATAATAAAATCCTGCAATCCCTTTTATTATCTTCCCTGTCATCTGCCCTCCGCAGTAAACACAACTTCTCTGGTTACGGTTTTTTCCATAGTGGTTCCTTCTATTGTGGTTATTTCACCTGTATTCGGATCCGTTGTTGTGGTTGCTTCAGTAGTTACAGTAAATCTAAACTGTATAGTGCCCATAGAAGATTTAATCCCCGAATAATTAATCGGTACCGGGAAGGATGTCGTCTGGGTATTTAAAAGCTGGGTTCCGTCTGCGGTTATCACTGTTACCGCAACCGACATACCGTCCCGATAATCCTCATCTTCAGTAGGCGCCGAAATATTATCAACATATTTATAGGTAACCTCTGCAGGTCCTATACTTACCCTGAGGTCAATCACAGTTCCCTTATCCACATATGAACCTACCGAATAGCTCTGGTAACATACCTTATCTACAAGTGATGCATCTTCATTATTGGTCTGTGAAATGGTTCCGACGGAAAGTCCGTTTTCAGTCAAAATAACAATTGCATTCTCTTCAGTCTCACCAATTACATTGGGTACTCTGACTTTTGTATTTTCCTCACCCTGACTTACACGTATGGTTATAGTTGAACCTTCTGGCGCAGTAGTCTCACCATCCGGTGACTGGGATATAACATATCCGCTTTGAACCGTGGAATCATAGCTTTCTATCGCTGTCACAACAAAACCGGCCTGTTCCAGTATTGAAGTTGCTTCAGATTTAGACTTCCCTACTACATCGGGCACAGTTGTACCTTCACTTTTTTGTGCTACGGTCAGGACTACATTGGAATCTTTATCTACCATCTCACCGGCTCTTACATTTGCCCTGATTACAATTCCCTCTTCGTAAGCAGAGGATACTTCATACTCAATTTCAGGTGTAAGACCCATCTCAATCAAGGCACGTCTTACCTTATCCAAAGGTTTTCCTTCCACCTCAATCATCTCAACTTTTCCGGACTGGTCCTCCTGTTTGGTATCTTCCCTGTCGGCCAATCCAAATCTGAACATTCCGAAAGCCCGGCCTATAAGGAAAATAACAATTCCGCCTATCAGCAGTGCCGCAACAATTGCGAGAACGGTTGTTATCCTCTCTATCTTAGGATCATAATCTTCATCGTCCCCGTCTTCTTCATCTTCATCAACCTCTTCCTGCTCATCCTCTTCTTCATATTGTCTGTGAGGTTGTTCGGTATTTTTCTTAAGCCGCATAGCCTCATCCATTGAATCCCGTCTGTCAGACTGTTTCTTGATAAGTGCCATGTCCTTATCGGTAATCATTCTGGTAGAAGCTTCTTCGTCCGGATCCACTACCTTGACAAAATCCTCATCCGGATTCATAAGTGACTGCTTCAGATCCGTAATCAGTTCATTCATGGACTGATATCTTCTATCCGGACTCTTCTGGCAGCACTTATATACTATCTGTTCTACACTTATCGGAATCTCTGCAACATACTCTCTGGGCGATGGCAGTTCTTCCTGTATATGTTTAATTGCTATTGCTACTGTCGTTTCTCCGTTAAAAGGTACACGGCCTGTCAACATCTCAAACATTGTGATACCAAGTGAATATATATCACTCTTTTCATCACTGTAGCCGCCCCTTGCCTGTTCAGGCGATGTATAATGTACGGAACCCATTACATTGGATGTAATGGTATTGCTGGTTGCCGCCTTCGCAATTCCAAAATCGGTTACCTTAACTTTGCCTTCCTTGGAAATAATAATATTCTGCGGTTTAATATCACGGTGGATTATGTGATTGCTATGTGCGGCTTCAATTCCCATTGAAACCTGAATTGCAATACTGATAGCTTCCTTAACGGACAGTCTTGCTTTCTTTTCTATATATTTTTTTAATGTAATTCCCTCTACAAGTTCCATGACAATGTAGTGGATGCCACCCTCTTCCCCAACATCATAAACATTTACGATATTAGGATGCATAAGACCTGCCGCAGCCTGAGCTTCCACACGGAACTTGGAAACAAAGTTGGCATTCTCGCTGAACTCCTGTTTCAATACCTTAACAGCCACAAAACGGTTCAGTTTATGGTCTTTTGCTTTATATACATCTGACATTCCGCCGGTACCGATTTTTTCCAGAATCTCATACCGTTCTCCGATTATCATTCCTATCTTAATCATTTTCCACCTCATCAGCCAACGGTTCTATAATAATAACCGAAATATTATCCTTACCGCCATTATCATTAGCGGTACGGACCAATTCTTCAGCCCGCTCTTTCAAACTTAATCCACTATTTAAAATATGCAGGATAGTCTCATCTTCTATCATATTAGTCAGTCCGTCCGAGCAAAGAAGAACCTGATCGCCGGCATTAAGCTCCAGATCAAAAAAATCCGCCTCAACCGTATCCCGTGCACCTATTGCTCTGGTAATTATATTTTTATCCGGATGATTTCTTGCTTTTTCCCTGTCAATGCCGCCCATCCGTACCATTTCCTCCACCAGCGAATGGTCTACCGTAACCTGTTTTATCCTGTCATTTATGACATAAAGCCTGCTGTCACCTACATTCGCCACTTCAAGATGCCCTGCAATAAACGTCGCTATAACGATTGTGGTTCCCATACCCGCCAACGCAATATCTTCATATGCTTTCTGTCTAGTAAGTGTATTTGCCTTCTCAATCGCTCTGCTTAAAATTGTAACCGGATTCTTCTCAAACGAGGTTTGAATCTCTTCCACAATTGTTTCTACGGCGTATCTGGAAGCAAAATCTCCTGCATTATGTCCACCCATTCCATCCGCCACAATAAAAACATTCGGCAGATTACCTATGGGTTCTTCAGAAAGATAGATAAAATCCTGATTCAGTTTTCTTTTTCGTCCAATATCCGTAATTGCATAGGATTTTAACACTGTATCCCCTCCTATGGTTGCCCGGCAATATGACTTCGCCTAAGCTGTCCGCAGGCACCGTCTATGTCCCTGCCCATTTCCCTTCTTATAGTAACATTTATTCCATTTTTTTCAAGCTTATTTTTAAACGACTCCGCTGCCACTCGTTCGGGCTGCTTAAAATCGCGCTCTTTTATAGGATTTACCGGAATCAGATTTATATGACAATTTAAGCCGTCTGCAAGAGAAATTAATTCCCGTGCATCTTCATCCGTATCGTTAACCCCTTTTATGAGGCTATATTCAAAAGTAATCCGACGTCCTGTCTGCTCAAAATAGTATGCGCAGGCCTCCATAAGTTCATCCAAAGAATATTTACGGGCAATCGGCATTAATTTGCGACGTTTTTCGTCCGTGGTGGCATGCAGTGAAAGTGCAAGCGTTATCTGCAACTTCTCTTCTGCAAGCCGGCGCATAACCGGTACTATGCCGCAGGTCGATACCGTAATATTTCTCTGGCTTATATGTAAGCCGTTTTCATTCGTTACAAGTTCCAGAAAACGTCGCAAATTATCATAATTATCAAGCGGTTCCCCTGTTCCCATTACCACAATGTTGGAAACCCTCTCTCCGGTCAAAAGGGTAATTGCATATATCTGTTCAAGCATCTCTGAAGGTGAGAGATTTCTCTCCCAGCCGTTTAAGGCAGATGCACAGAAACTGCATCCCATACGGCATCCCACCTGGGATGAAATACAAACCGAATTCCCATGTTTATAGCTCATCCATACGCTCTCCACCAGATTCCCGTCCGGCAGTTCAAACAAAAACTTTTTGGTTCCGTCTATCTGAGATTCTTGGACTTTTACAGCGTTGAGAGTAATATAATCAAAATTTTTGCGACATTTTTCTTTTAATATTTTAGGGATATTCCCCATTTCATCATAGCCCCTTGCCAGCTTCACATGCATCCAGTCATATAGCTGTTTTGCCCTGTAAGGCTTCTCATCTTCTGAAACCACCCATTCCTGCAATTCAGGCAATGTCAGGGATTTTATGTCTGTATTGTTTTCTTTTTCTCTTTTTGATTTATTCTCTGTTTTTGTTTCGGATTCCATATTATTATTTTTTATGTTTGCCTTTTTGTTTTTATCTATTTTCTGTTGTTATTTATTTATGATTTCTAAAACAAATAAATATTATTGCTTAAGAGTACTACGAAGCTTTGCAAAGAAGAAACCGTCCGTATCGTGAATCCCCGGAAGCAGCTGTACCATACCGCTATTTTCAATATCTCTAAGTTGTTTGGGAAGATTCCCGCTTATATTTTCAAGCTCGAACGGAAAAACGTCGCAAAACCATTTGATCATTTTTTCATTCTCTAATGGAGATATTGTACATGTGCTGTAAATCAGCGCTCCGCCAGGTTTCACATAATTTGCGACGTTTTTCAATATATCCTTTTGCAACACTGTTAACTCTTCTATAGATTCCGGTGTGACATGATATTTGATGTCCTGTTTCTTACTTATTACGCCAAGCCCCGAACAGGGAACATCTGCCAGCACCACATCTGCAAGTCCGTACAATCCTTCATCGGCAGCTCTTGCATCCCGGACTGCCGTCACCATATTTTCTTTTTTCATCCGTCTGCGGTTTTCTTCAAGTCTCTCAACCTTAGTCTCCGTAAGGTCAAAAGAAAGTACCCTTCCGGTATCGCCCAGTTTGGATGCCGCATGAAGCGATTTACCGCCAGGAGCGGCACAAACATCTATTACGGTCTGGCCCGGCTTAATATCCGCCGCCTCGACCACCAGCATGGAACTTACATCCTGAACGGTAAAAAGTCCTTCATCATAGCCGCTCAAATGTTTGATTCCGTCAATTTTTTCTATCTGTACTGCATAAGGCAGGTAAGGATGCCTTTTTACCAGCGCACCTTTTTCTTCCCAGAATTTAATAAGGCTATCCTGCTCCTTTTGCGACAAGTGTTCCTCAAGGCGCAGGGTGACAGGTTTTTGTTCCAGAAATGCTCTGAGGATTATTTCCGTCTCATCCCTGCCATATGACTTAATAAAGTGCTCTACCAGCCACTCAGGCATAGAATACATAACAGACAGATAATCAACGGGCTCACTATCCGCATCCGGATAAACAATGCTCTTATCATTGATTGCAGCCGCCAGATTTCTTAAAACTCCATTTACATAGCCTTGAAGCGATACAAACTTTCTCTTTTTGGCCAGCTTAACCGCCTCGTTACAGACTGCCGAATCCGGAACCGCATCCATAAACATCAGCTGATATGCACTCATTCTTAAAAGCTGCCTTATAAGCGGCTTCATCTTATTAACCGAAAGCTTTGAAATCCGGTTAAGTACATAATCAAGCTGTATTCTGCGCTCTATGGTACCCTGGGTGACTCTTTTGATAAAAGCCTTTTCCTGTGTACTCAGATAATCATATTTATCCAGTACATCAGCCAGCAGAACATTCACATATCCATCGGTTTTTTCCAGTTCCAACAGTATATCCAAAATAATTTCTCTTATATTCATAGTTTATGCCCATAGACCTACGGTCATTAATCAATCCCTTCTGCCCCGGTTTCCAAACAAAAGGATAAGACGAAGTAACTGGAGAATGGATGAAGCTGCTGCTGCCACATAAGTTAACGCCGCTGCGCTAAGCACCTTACGGCAGCCTCTTGTCTCATCGTTTTCCATAAGTCCATAGCTTCCAAGCATATCCAGTGCTCTTCCTGATGCATCAAACTCTACAGGCAGAGTAACAAGCTGAAACAGCACAGCAATCGCAAATACCCAGATTCCAATCTGGATAAGCATCTGATTCATTCCCAAAAATGCGCCTAATATAATAAGAGGTATACCCAGTTTTGAGCCGATATTGGCTGCCGGCACCAGCGCCGTCCTGAATTTCAAAGGTCCGTATCCTTTATGGTGCTGAAGAGCATGACCGCATTCATGTGCGGCTACCCCTATTGCAGCCACCGAAGTTGCACCATATGTTGAATCCGAAAGACGAAGCACTTTATGTGAGGGATCGTAATGATCTGTAAGATTTCCCTTTACATGCTCAACGGTCACGTCATATATCCCGGACAGCTGCAGTATTCTCTGCGCTGCCTGCGCACCTGTCATCCCGCTTCTGCTCCTTACTTTGGAAAATTTATTAAATGTTGAACTCACCCGCATCTGCGCAAAAAGGCAGAGTACCGCACCTATAATGACCAGCCAGTATGTCGGATCAAAATACATCCCGTAATAACCTCCGTAATAGCCTCCGTAATATCCCATATATTAACCCCTTTCTCTATATTATTTCTCATAAAAATATACATACTTATAAGCATTTTGATAAACAATTCTATATCTATATTCATTTAATAAATTTTATTCTAACCTGTCTCCAGCCTTTAACTTAACTCCAAGAAGAAATTCCTTAACAGGCAGCCGCTTTTTCCCTTCCAGCTGAACCTGTGTGATTCTCAAATCATTTTCTCCGGTTCTTACATAAAAAGCGTCCTTCTCCACCGACGTTACCGTTCCCAAGACCGCATCCGGCAATCCATTTTCCTTATCACTGACCTCACTTGCCCATATTTTTAACGTTTTGCCATTATAATGTGTATATGTGCCCGGCCACGAATTAAGTCCGCGTACCATACGCTCTATTTCAACCGCACTTTTATTCCAATCCACCTCTCCCATGGACTTTTGCAGCATTTTGGCATAGCATGATTCCTCATCATTCTGTTTAACAGGTACAATTTCGCCTTTTTCTATTTTGGATATGGCCTCTACAATTAACTTTGCCCCCTCTTCGGCAAGCTTGTCATGCAGACTGTCTCCGGTGTCCTTTTCATCAATTTCCACTGTGCTCTGCAAAAGGATATCTCCGTTATCTATACCTTTATCCATCTGCATTATCGTAATTCCGGTAACTTTTTCACCATTAAGTATCACCCACTGGATTGGACCTGCGCCACGGTATTTGGGAAGAAGCGAAGCGTGAATGTTCACACATCCATACTTAGGCATATTGAGGATTTCTTCCGATAAAATCTGTCCAAAAGCCGCCACTACAAAGATATCCGCCTCATATTCCCTAAGCTTCTCTACCGCCTCCGGTGTTTTAATCTTAACAGGCTGAAAAACAGGAATATCATTCCTTAATGCACATTCCTTAACAGGTGTAAACTGCATTTCCTTGCCCCTGCCTTTTGGTTTGTCCGGCTGCGTGACAACCAATACAATCTGATGTCCCGCATCTATCAGAGCCTCAAGCGCACCTACCGCAAACTCGGGCGTTCCCATATATATTATCTTCATTCAACAACCCAAACCTTTCTCCAATTCCATAAAACAGGAATACAAGCCGTTATACTGCACAGCCTCTACTCCTCTTCTGAGTTCTCTATATCCTGCAGCTCGCCTTCCACTTTCTCAACATATAAATGTCCTTCCAGATGATCCATTTCGTGCATGATAGCTCTTGCCAGCAGTTCAGTGCCCTCCAACTCAAAAGACTCCATATTTTCATCATAAGCAAGAACCTTGACATAGTTAGGTCTTGTCACCTGACCTGTTTTGCCGGGCACGCTTAAACAGCCTTCATATCCGGTCTGCTCACCGCTTGTTTCAAGCACTTTCGGATTTATCAATACAACCGGAGAATCTCCTGTGGTATCTATGACCACAATTTTCTTTAATATACCGACCTGCGGAGCGGCAAGACCAACCCCATCGGCTTCATATAAGGTATCAAACATATCATCTATCAATTCCTGTATACGGGGAGTTATTTCCTTAACTTCCTTACAGTTTTTTTCCAGCACCGGATCTCCGATCTCCCTAATATTTCTGATAGCCATTTTCTTAGTTTCTTCCTTTCCGTCTCTTTTAATATACATTCATCGGGTCAAAATCATACTGAATACTCTGATATTTAAAATTCTGTTCCTTAGTGTATGTTTCAAGCATATCCTTTATCCACACAAGCTTCTCATAATCCGCATGTTTAAAATAAAGAATATGTCGGTACAAATCGTTGATTTTCGAAACATAGGCCTGTGTCGGACCTATTATATAGAATGTTTTTGTATCAATATCTTTACTTTTATCAAGTTTACTTATTTTATTAAGTTCATCAACTTGATCAATTTGCTGCTTTATATATTCTGCAAAGCAATCCGTGACATATTTTCCATCTTCTTCTGCCTTTGATATTACAAGCACCGCAAGCATATGTGCCGCCGGCGGATATTGCAAAAGTTCACGATATACAATTTCCTCCTCATAGAAACTCTCATAATCCTGCCTGGCTGCATGAACTATACTGTAATGCTCCGGCTGGTATGTCTGTATGACAACCTCTCCGGACTTAGTGCCTCTTCCTGCCCTGCCTGCCGCCTGTGTCAAAAGCTGAAAAGTCCTTTCGCCGGCACGGTAATCATTCTGATTCAGGGAAAGGTCCGCCGCAAGAATGCCGACCAAGGTCACATTCGGAAAATCGTGGCCTTTTACTATCATCTGAGTTCCCACCAGAATATCCGCCTGGCCGTCTGCAAAAGCAGAGAGTATATTTTCATAGCTCTCCTTGCTCCTTGTGGAGTCCGCATCCATCCTGAGTACTCTCGCAGTCGGAAACTCCTTGTGTACAGCCTCTTCAATCTGCTCGGTTCCTGCCCTGAAGCCCATCAGATACTTAGAACCGCACTCAGGGCACTTTTCAGGCTTCATTACTTCATAACCGCAGTAGTGACAGACCAGTTTGCCGTTTCTGTGCTCCGATAGAGAAACGTCGCAATGTGGACATTTCATTACGAAACCGCAGGCACGGCACGAGATAAATCCCGCATAACCCCTCCGGTTTAAAAACAGCATAGTCTGTTCTCCGGAAAAAAGTCGCATTTCTATCAATTTTTTTAATTTTCTGCTAAAAATTGAGCGGTTTCCTTCTTTTAACTCTTCCCTTAAGTCTATTGTATATACCTGGGGCAAATGACCGCCGGTCAATCTCTCATTCAGCTTATATAACTTATATTCTCCCTTAGCAGCCCTGTAATAAGCTTCCATAGAAGGTGTGGCAGAACCAAGCACCACACTTGCTCTCTTTACGGCTGCTATCCGGATTGCGGTCTCTCTTGCGTGGTATTTGGGCATGGATTCGCTTTTATAGCTGTTCTCATGCTCTTCGTCAATGATAATTATACCCAAATCGGGAAAAGGTGTAAACAGTGCGGAGCGCGGTCCGATTATTACATCCAGTTCACCCTTTCTGGCTCTCTCCATCTGGTCATATTTTTCCCCCATTGAGAGGCTGGAATTCATCACCGAAACCCTGTCTCCGAATCTCTTATAAAAACGAAGCAGTGTCTGATAAGTCAGCGCAATTTCGGGAATAAGCACAATCGCCTGCTTTCCCATCTTTATCATCTGTTCTATTATCCCGATATAAACCTCGGTCTTACCGCTTCCGGTAATGCCATGAATCAGATAAGTTTCTGTGTTACCGGCGCAATAGTCCTTAATAACATCTTCTATAATATGACGCTGCATATCACTTAGCGGCTTTGCAGCCTCCCGCTGCGATATCTGCTTGACTGGATTTCTATAATAACTCTCAGTTTCAATCGAAATTATGCCCTGCTTTTCAAGGCTTGTCAATGTAGACGGTGAAACGTTTAATTTTTCTTTGATTAACGTATATGGCAGTATTTCATCATCCAGCAAAGCTGTCAGTACCCTTACTTTTGCAGTCTGATGTCTTTTTTCACATTCAGGAATCAGTTTCTCAATTTCGTTCCTGTTAACGAGCCTTAAAACCTTCTTTTTTTCCAGCTGTTTAAACTTCTGCTTGACCGGAAGCACTGTCTTAAGTGCCATTATCATTGTAGAGCCGTAATGGCTTTTCATCCAGTATGCAGTCTGTACGAGGTCTCCCTCAACCGTGGTATCTTTTTCATCAATACAGCTTATATACTTAATCTTCTCCGCAGGGTAATCCGCTCTGTCCGCAAGGTCAACCACATACCCTGTTATATCTTTATTACCTTTTCCAAACGGGACATGTACTCTGACGCCCGGTACAACCTTATCTTCAAGCTCCTTTGGAATCCTGTATCTGAAAGGTCGGTCTACTTTATCATGAGAGATATCTACGATAATATCCGCGTACTTTTCACCCATTGTTCATCCTCCAACAAATGCGCATATCTCTTGTTATCGTCCTGCCAATATATCACTTATCAAATCTCTCTCATCCATGGGATATTTAACGCCTTTAATCTCCTGATAATCCTCATGCCCCTTACCGGCAAGTACAATGATATCACCGGGCTCACCGTTCTTTATCGCATAGGCTATCGCTTCTTTTCTGTCACAGATTTCAATGTATTTCCCGTCTGTTTTGGCAATTCCTGTTTTAATATCATCTATTATATCCTGCGGTTCTTCAAAACGCGGATTATCTGATGTAATAATCGTCAAATCGGCAAGTTTTCCGCTGACCTCACCCATTTCATATCTTCTTAACTTAGAGCGGTTTCCCCCGCAGCCGAACACACTGACAAGGCGGTGCGGCTTATACTCTTTTAAGGTGGTTAAAAGGCTCTCAAGCGCCATAGCATTATGCGCATAATCAATCATCAGGGTAAAATCGTCGGATACTTTAACAAGCTCAATCCTGCCCTTTACCTTAGCCTTCATAAGCGCACTTAATACTGAATCATTTTCCACCCCAAAATGTCTGCAGATGGCGATTGCGGTAAGCGCATTGTATACGCTGAATCTTCCGGGAGCTGCAATTTGTACATGAAGCTCCATAAGCCCCGTAACATCAAATTCAACTCCCAGTTTTCCGCCTCCCGATATAAGTTCGAGATTTGTTGCCTTCAAATCTGCATCCGCGTCTATTGCATATGTTTCAAGCTCACAGGTATGGCCTCTTGTAACAGCCTCCCAGTGTGAGTCATCCTTATTCACTATACCTACCCTGCACTGCCTGAATAAAAGTGCTTTACAGTTTAAATAGTCTTCAAAATCCTTATGTTCATTTGGTCCTATATGATCAGGCTCTATATTTGTAAAAATGCCATAATCAAAAACAAAGCCCTGAGTTCTGTGCAGCATCAGTCCCTGAGAGGACACTTCCATAACAACACTGTCACAGCCGGCATCCACCATCTGCCTGAAATACTGCTGTATCAGATAGGATTCGGGAGTGGTATTATTGGCATGTATATGGGTGTCTCCGATAATCACCTCAATAGTACCGATAAGACCCACCTTTCTTCCGGCCTGCTCCAATATGGACTTAACCAGATAGGTTGTAGTTGTCTTACCCTTTGTTCCGGTAATTCCGATTACTTTCAGCTTATCTGCCGGATTTCCAAAATAATTTGCTGAAATAAACGCCATCGCATATCTGGTATCTTTTACTTTTATGACAGTTGTGTCACTTTTGCAGGACACATCCTCTTCCACCACGATGACTCTGGCACCGGCTTGTGCAACTTCAGCCGCAAAACTGTGACCGTCTACATTGGCTCCCCTGATACATATAAAAAGAGAACCCGGCGTAACTTTCCTGGAATCATAGACAACCTCTTCTACTTCTATGTCCTCATTTCCTCTTATGCATTGGTATTCAATTCCCTTTAGCAAATCCTTTAAATCAGCCATAAAATCTTCGCTCCTTAAATCCAAGCAAAATTCTCCTTATAATAAAATATCACGAAACAGGAAATTTTGCAAAATTGTTATAGAATTTTATTTTTTTATTATAAATAAGACACATTTTGGACACAATTCAAATTTATGATGATATTAAGATAGTTGATAACTCACTATCTCCCCCCTCATAAGAAAATATGAAAAAGCCTGAGATTCTCAGGCTTTTTCGCTTGTTTATTTCAATTCCTCTATATTTATGTGTTCTTCCAGTTCCCTGGCCACATCTTTTGGTATATCTGCACTTACAAGGGTTGTGGCATTAGCCGCCGAAATCGCTGCCGCATCCATAAGTGCCTGCTCATCGCCCTCATTCTTAAGAATCGACATAGCATAGGATGCTACCACACTGTCTCCGCAGCCTACGGTATTTATAGCTGTAACTTTAGCGGCTTTTGCAAAAAATACTTTCCCGCCGCTTACAGATAGAAGCCCCTTCTTTCCCATAGATACTACCACATGCTCAATGCCTTTTTTATGGATAAAAAGTGCTGCGTCCATTACAGCATCTCTCTTTACCAGTTTATGCCCGACAATGTACTCTAATTCCTTTTGATTTGGTTTTATCATATACGGTTTTTCGTCAATTCCTTTTTTAAGCGGCTCTCCGCTTGTATCAAGTATTGTCTTTATACCCTTTGATTTGGCCGATTTAATTAATTGTGCATATATATCGTCAGGAAGTCCCCTTGCCACACTTCCCGATAAAACAACCAGCTCACACTCTGAAAGTAAAGCCTCATACTGCGCAAGAAATTGCTGCAGATTTTCATCACTGATTTCGGGTCCGGGTTCCAAGATTTCCGTCACATACCCGTTATCTGCAAGTATATTCATATTGCTTCTGGTCTCGCCCGCCACCCGGACAAAACGGCAGTCCACAGCTTCTCCTTTAAGGTAATCTTCTATAAAATCCCCTGCATATCCTCCGAGAAAGCCGGTTGCACAAACCGTATATCCATACCGGCGAAGCACCTTGGTCACATTTATTCCCTTTCCGCCGGCAATTGACATAACGGTTCTCATCCTGTTCACATGACCCGTAATAAGCTCTCCCGATGTATAAGTTTTGTCCACTGCCGGGTTTAAGGTCACTGTAAGTATCATGGAATTTACTCCTCTCTCTTCCATCTATTTTGCAATCTGTGCATAATAAACTTCATTCTCGCTATTTTGCATAATCCTGCATCACAATCTGCAGATTTTCCCTTCCCTGATAAACATTTATGTCCGGATAATAAATTATACTGATCATAATTTCCCTGCTGCCTGAAAGATAGAGTTTTTCCCTCTCTTCTTCGCCGAAAGTCTCATCCAGAAAAGCATGCCACTTATCTAAATCGCCAAAATACATCATATCAAATTCTTTTCCGTATTCGTCACGAATGCTGTATTTGCCGACATTTGCATTTTTCCCTAAAATCCTGCCGCGTAATACCTGAATATTTTTCTGCGCAAAAACAGGCTTGGGATTTCCGTTGCCAAAAGGCTCAAGTAAGGCAAGCTGCCTTACGAAATCAAGGCTCATATATGAAAGCGGCATTGGTACATCAATTAAAATTTTTTCCTCAAAATCTTCATCGGACAAATTACAGTTCATATTAAGTATTTTCCGAAATTCTTCTATATTTTCTTCCATCATAGATAAGCCTGCCGCCATACTATGTCCCCCGTACTTCGTAAAAAGCTGCTTACACAGGCTCATCTGCTCATACATATGATAAGCTTCAATGGAGCGTCCGGAACCCTTAACTCCTTCATCTCCGTTGGTCAGCACAAATACAGGTTTATGGTACCTTTCCTTAAGCCGCCCCGCAATGATTCCCGCAAGGCTCTCATGACAATCCGGTAAAAAAATAACAAGCACCTTATCATCCTTATACGGTCCGTTTTCTATAAGCTCTATTGCCCGCTCCACGCATTGTCTGGTCATCTCTTTTCTGCTGTCGTTAAGCTCCTTTAACTCACCCGCGATTTTAACCGCCTTTGCAAAATCGCCGCTGCTTAGAAGTTCAAGCGCCTTAACGGCACTGTCCAAACGTCCTGTGGCATTCATACAGGGACCTAAGACAAAACCGATATGATAAGCCGATAGAGGTTTTTCCTGCAGTCCGTTTACTTCTATAAGCGCCTTGAGCCCGGGATTCCCGGTATGTACCATCTGTTTAAGCCCGTAACGCACGATAATACGGTTCTCATTCCGTAGTTCCATTACATCCCCGACGGTGGCAAAGGCCGCAAATTCAAGGAGTTCTTCGAGCAGTCCACTGAAATTTTCAGCCTGACCCGACTGTTTTTCATACTCCTCCAGCAAAACCTGAATAAACTTATATGCAACAACCGCCCCGCAGATGCCGTCAAAGGGATAAGTACACTTCTCCTGCTTGGGGTCAACCACCGCATAGGCAGGCGGCAGCTGCTCGGTGCGGCTGCCATCCTCCGCAAGTTCATAAGGTACCTCGTGATGATCCGTAACTATTATATTCATCCCGAGTCTGTTTGCATACTCAACCTGCGCTGCTGCCGCTATTCCGTTATCACAGGTGATTATCGTATCAATTCCGTCATTATGTGCCTCTTCAATCAGATTATCATTCAAACCATAACCATCCTTAATACGGTGGGGAATCACCGTATCCACATCCGCACCGCAGACCCTTAAGCCCCGCATTAGTATATAAGTCGCACATATTCCGTCAATATCATAATCCCCGATAATCCTTATAGCGTCCTTTTCTTCTATTTTAGACAGTATAAAAGCGACTGCTTTCTCCATATCATAAAGCAGCCGCGGATTGTGCATATCATCCAATGTTCCGTTAAGAAATAGACGTATGTCCGTTTCTTCCGTAATGTCCCGATTTCTTATGATCCGGGCAATGACCGGGTCTATATTAAATTCTTTTGCGATTTTGTCAAAGTCAGCCTTCTTGGCCGATACCATCCATTTAGCCATTTTGCCCCCGGAGTTGTCTTTGGTGTATTTTTCAAAAATAGTGGAGCAGACGGGAGTCGAACCCGTGTCCAAAAGCCCATTCCCTGTACTTCTACTATCATA
>JAFLTH010000063.1 GCA_022510525.1 Lachnospiraceae bacterium
ACAGCGCGCTGTCTGCTCCTGCTTCAAGGCTCTTTAAATCGTCTGCATCATTTGGAAATACCGCTGCTCCACAACTGAATGTAAGTACAAAATCACCATATTCTTCGGGATCATCACACGGCTTAATCTTTCCTGCCTGCTGCTGAAGAAGTTCAAGCTGCCTGCTGACCTTATTTTTATCCGCACTCCGTACAAGAACCACAAACTCGTCTCCGCCGTACCTTGATATGTAACTCCCTTCACCGAACAGCTCACGCAGCGCAGCCGAGAATTCAATAAGTATCCTGTCACCCGCTTCATGTCCAAACTTATCGTTTACTTGTTTAAAATAATCAACGTCTATAAACAACAGTGACGCTTCATTTTTATGAGCCCTTCCCAGATACTGTTCGGCTGTGAAATCAAAAGCTCTTCTATTCATTACCGATGTCAGAGGGTCATGGATGGAAAGGTTTTCAAGTACTCTTTTCTCCGCCGTTTCACGTTTATGAGACAGAATAAATATGATGACCGTCGCTATAAACAGCAAACCTAAAAATATAAGTACGCTTGTCCTAAATTGCTGTATTGCTGATGAAAGCGAACTGCTGGGGATTCTTACCATAACATACCAGCCTGGCATGAAATCTATTTTAGAAAACACCTGTGTATACGTTTCTCTGCCAATCACATATCTGATGTTTCCGGACTCCTCCCCTGCATTCATCTTATTCTTCCAGTCAATGTATTCATCCTGATACTCATCATTTATCTTCATCCTAATGGAAAGCATTGCATTGTTCCAGCTGCCTATTAAAGACTTGTTTGTACCGGCACATTGTATTATGTTGTCCGAAGCCGCCTCCATCAACCATATTTCAGTATCTTCAGTCAATGATTGAGTATACGCCATATTCTCTATCTCTTTGAGGGGATAGGTTAGAAAAAGATAACCCTTCTTACCTCCGCCGTAGGTGTAATTCGCAAACATTGTAAACACAGGCTGTCCTATTTCGCCCGAACGGTACGGTGCGGATATTGACACAGGATCGGCAAGCCGCGCTGTCTCCAGCAGCCCCCACTTCCCGAACTCATTCTCCTCAGCAGGCGTAGCATAGAGATTATCATTCTCATCAATAAAACCTATGCTCACATAGCTGCTGTCGGTTTTATCCTGCGACAGAATATCATATAACTCCTGAAGATCATCAATATCCTGAGCCGACAATCCTGAAGCCATATTCTCTGCTGCTTGTGTCATGTATCTTATCGAATTATTCATCTTCTCCGTCACCAAGCTGCATATACTTTCAGTAAGTCTTTTATCATGACTTCTTATCAGACCGTCAAATCTCACAAAAAGCACAGATACACCTACACCGCATATGACAAGGTATATCACCAGCATCCTAAAAAACGAAAAACTGCTGGAAATCTCGTTCGGTGAACTCATATTTTTATCTTTTTTCATATTCCACCTCAATTATGCTTAAGCGCTTCCTGCACCTCTGCTTTGTCTATCGTATCTTTATTTACAACAACAACTCCCGTATCTACAAACTTTACAGACATTTTTTGTCCGTTGACAAGCTCCATAGCGGATTCAATTCCTGTATAACCCATATTATACTGTTTTTGCAGAATGGTGGACACGATGTAATCATCGTTATTGATAAGTTCGGCCATTTCTTCGGAATAATCAAAACCGACTAACGCTATGTTTTTTCGTTCCTGTTCCTTAACCACCCTGGCAAATCCTACTGTTGAACCGTTATTTGTACCGAATACACCTTTAAGATTTGGATATTCCAGCAGCTCCTCGGCGCACACCACCGCTTTATCTACGCTGCCCTCATTGCACTTGATATCGGGTATTACCTCCCATGAGGCCGGCGCATTTTTGCTCCAGTACTGCAAAAAGCCTGCAAGCCTTTCAATTATGGTCAGAGAAGAGGTAGCTCCCACTTGTATACCGACCTGTATGCTGTCACTGTCAGATGTACCGTTTTTTCTCAGCAGATGAATCATCTCCTCTGCTGCATTCTGACCTGCCATTAGATTATCCGTCATATAGCACACATCATAGCTGTCAGTATTGATTATGGTATCAATCAGCACGATAGGTATACCCTTGTTATAAATCTCGTTTATTTTTTCTGAAAGTATGACAGAATCGTCGGGAGCAAGCAAAATCGCATCCGCGCCTGCAGCAACGGCAGCATCAAGCAGCTTTTCCTGAGATTCCCAGTCGGTCTCGACATAGGAGCCGCTGCAATAAATATTGCAGTCATAATCGTCACCGCCGTCCTTGGCCCCGTCAATAATCACCTGCCAGTAACTGCTGTTTTCAATAATTTTTACTATAACGTAGATATTTTTACGTCCCTCCACGGTTTCGTTCAAAGGTACAAAATCGGGCGCAGGCTTAGTACTCTGTTCTCCGTCTGTGCTTTTTGCACATCCCGACAGGGCTAAGCATAAAATAACACTCATCAAAACCGCTGTTATACGTTTCATTTCAGTTTTGCTCCCTTCGCATAATAGATTTGAATAAATTTTATTGGGCATCGTATTCAACCGTTACCGAGCCTAAATTAAACATAGACGCAGCGGCCTGATTGTTCTGTTCTCCCGGGTCGGAATATAAGCCCTGCGAATAAGTCACCCGTGTGGACGGCAACGGAGGAAGTTGTAAATTAACATCAGTTCCATCTTCAGCAGACTCTAACGCATCCAACACTTCTTTGCGCAGTGAAAAAACTTCCTGTACGGTTCCATTTGAAAACTCCCTGATTAGCTCAAAAGAATATCCATAACCAAGCTTTTTGGCAGGATTGGTTTGAAATATAAACCCTGCTACGCATATGAAAACACCAAACAATGTAACCGCCAGGCAGAAATTTCTATTGCACTTCACTTTTTCAGATAACTTTTGAGATACATACCGTGCCACAAAAATAATGGCAAATATAAGAGAAAATCGTATTTCAAATTCAGCTATATATTTCGTTCTATTACTGTCGAGGGCTTTGCTATGGTATCCTAAAAGAACCGGGAAAATACATAAAAACTGACTGATCAGTACACTGCAGACCATACAAAGTACACCAATCCAAGTGATATTTTTTTCTTTCTTATCCGTTCTCAATTCAAAATAACCCCAAACCAAAAACAAAGTTATCGCCAGTACGATAAAAAACGGATCGTGAAGTATCTGTTTTAACTCTCCCTTTTGACAGACGAAAGTATTTTTTATAGCATCAATCATTCCATAATTGATACCTTGTTCATCCATAGTTAGTTTACTTCTTCTAAAATTGCCGGGTGCTGCAGAATTGATGACCGCACCCAAAAAAGACGCAAGAAACGGACAAATATTCCAAAAATGAAGCTGCTTTCTAACGGACTCTGCAGACAAAATCACAACCAGTAATGCAATCAGATGCCATGAACAAACAAAAGAGGCTACCTGCGGAGATGTTCCTGATGCAATGAATCCAAATAAAACAGAACAAATATAGTGCCTCCTCCCTGTTCTTTCGCGGCAGTTTGCCAGAAAAAAGCAGCCAATGGACAGAAACAGGTTACAGATGCCGACTAAATATACGGCTGCCCCCGTATACCAAAAAAATACTTCTTTTCCAATCCATGTGCCGGGCAGTCCCAGTGCGGCAAAAAGCAGCACGGCATAAAGAAATAACTTTTTATTCCGCCTGCCGCGCCTATTATCCTCTTCTCCCAATGATTGTGAGAAGTTTATAATTCCATCTACCATAAAAAACAACGAGAGTACAAAGAAAAGAGAAAGTAAAACCATAACGATGCGAAATCCTGTTAAGCCGAGACGTATAAACGGCAAAACTGTAAAAAGTAACAAGTTTGATATATACGTCCCCTGCCACGTCATATAATAATTCCATGCCGCCATAAGTCGTCCTCGGTGAGGTCCAAACAAATTTGCCCATTCTGTCGAGCCATTTTCGAAGACAAAATCATCTGCCGCCGGATATGTGTACCCCGCACCGAATAACAACGGTACAACCAACAGCAAAATAACGCCTATCAACAATACAGTAATGCTCCACTCTCCGATTAGCTTATTGTTTCTCATCTGCTTATTTTCTCCAATTTATACTGGATTTTATTATAACATCAATCTTTTTATTTTACAACTAGGTTGACACCATCGTTCATCAGCTTACCAAAGATTACTGCTACTTAGTGCCAATATGGTATGAAAAGACCCCGGAGAGTTCTCTCCGGGGCTCACATATCCGCAGTTTTATTTCAGACAAATCATTCACCCTCCAATTATACCTTGAATATACCGATACTCTGTTGTAATCTGTCCGCAGTATTTTTATGACTATTAGCCTGAGATACCACATTTTCCATATTCTCATCCAACAGAAATACCCTCTTTTACTTACTCTTTAAATTTCTCAACAATATTACTGATAGATAAAGCATTATTCTGATTATTCCTGCCTACCTTCGCCAATTCTTCCGCCATGATATTTGTCTGGTCTATCTTATTTACAATGTCATCCACACCCATCTCATTTTCATTGGATGCCGTCTTAATCACATCTATGCGCTCCCGGATGGTACCAACGGAAGTTACAAAACTGTAAGAATTCTCTTCTATCTCCCTGATTGCTTCCCGAATATCCTCTACCGATATTCCATATTCGTTGGCAATATCTGCAAATTCCTTAAATTTGCCGGTAACATCATTTTCCATAAAGCTGATAATATCATCCACACAATTCTGCACATTGACAATATTATCGTTAATCTCTGCGCACATGTCTGAAATCTGACTTGCAGTGTTAGATGAATTAGCCGCAAGCGCTCCAATTTCCTGGGCAACAACTGCAAAACCTCTTCCCTGTTCACCGGCTCTGG
Organism: Lachnospiraceae bacterium; assembly: GCA_022510525.1. Lineage (GTDB taxonomy): Bacteria > Bacillota > Clostridia > Lachnospirales > Lachnospiraceae > UBA3282. The sequence continues at coordinate 4,888 of JAFLTH010000063.1, forward strand.
CTGCCTCAATGGATGCGTTCAGGGAAAGCAGGTTTGTCTGTGCGGCAATATCCAGAATCTGCTGTGCCATATCATTGATTCGTGTCATAGTTTGTAAATTTGCCATAGCCGATTCCATATTATTGCGGTTCATCTGAATCTTTTGTCCCGTTTCATTCAGAGTATCCATTGCCATATCTTTCATAGTTTCTGCCGCAATAAGCAGTTGATTACTCTTTTCATTACCTGCCTTAACTTTATTTTCAACCTCAGCTACCAGGTTTGAAATGACCATAATTTCCTTCGCCACATTGTCAATCGCCTCATTGGTGATAGTAATGCTGGCCGCAAGTTCTTCTGTAGTAGCAGAATTATCCCCCACATTACTTACCAAAAGATTTGTTGCTTCCGTCATTTTTCCGGAAGAATCGTTAAGAGATATGGTACAATTACGCAATGTTTCTACAATGCTGCGCAATGTGTCATACAATGAATCCATTGCTGTAGCAATTTTTCCCGTTTCACTTCTGCCGCCTACATACTTTCTCATATCTTCAGGTGTTTCCAAATCCAGATTTTTCAGTCTGGTTATAGATTTTTCCACTACTCCCAATGGCTTAATACATATCTTCACCGAAAGCCATAACAAGACAACAATTAAGGCAAATGCCGCAACACAAGTCAATCCAAAAACATTTCTGCTTTTATTGGTCAAACTATAGATTTCACTTTCGCTGTCACTGAGTACAACAGCCCATTGACGTGTTGGAAGATACTGATACATTGCAATACATGCCACACCTTCATCGTCCGTATATTCAAGCTCTCCGATAATCTCTGAAGAATTACTGTTTATACCGTTTATCACTTCCAGCAGCATATTATTTTCAACAGGTGTAGCAATCAGTGTCTCATTATCATCGTAGATGTGTGTTGCCGCTGCGGTATTAATCATATAATTACGTGCATTTTCCATGCCTTCTACTGTCAACACCTGAAGAGGTGTGGTCAGGCTGCTGGCAAATTTCGCTCCTCCCACGTACCCTAGAATGCTGCCATCCTCATCATATACCGGACTGTATAAAGATAACGCAAGCTGCTGGGAAGCAGGAGAAATCATAATCCCTATATTATATATTTCACCTGATGCAAGGATAGCATCCTGCATCTGCTTTAACGGTTCTCCTTCACGAGTATATATTCCCACTACACCGGGATTAGAATGAGTAAGAACGTGAGAATCCCACTCCGCTATGTAAATCCCTTCCCAGCCGTCAAGACCTGCAAAATATTTTTCCGTATATGATTGAGCCTGTTCTGTTAATGTTTCATTATCAGGACTTTTTAAAAGTTCAGCTACTATGGGTGCCTTACCATAGGACACCAGCATAAGTTCAGCCTGATTAACATACTGTTCAATCAATTCTGATTGGGCATTTAAATATGTCTGCATATTATTCATGGCTGTATTTTTCATTGCCACGGTTATATTATGACTGGCAGTTAAAAAAAGCAATAACATACTTGCTGCCGTAACAATAGAAACGATTGCTGTAATAGCTGTACTCATCTTGTAATTTTTCATTTTAATCCCCCGTTTCTGTGCCACCTTATAACACAAAATTGTATATATTAATTTTAACAATGCCTGATACGTCATGCAAACCAATTCCAAATCGCCCATTTCTTTATGTGCACTCAGCACTCTCTATGTGCAACTTGCACATACGCGTCAATGTTTAAAGCAGCTCTTTCTTTTTTTCAACAAAAACAATATAATCATTTTAAGGAATTCAAGGGAGGACACATCTATGACAATACAAAGCTTGGTTAATCAATTACAAGATATTATAATAAAGGCATTTACGCCGATTCCTTATTACAGTATTGAAGAAGGCATACGTTTTCTCTTTCCCGCTTGCAATACTGTTTCCGGAGGAACTCTTTTTGCCGGAACCTACTCGGAATGGAAAACACTATGTAGTAATCACCAGTTGCAACTTGATTGTACATATCTGATCTCCATTACCAATGAAAAACCCTATGAACTTGTTTGTCCGGATACGCAGTTGAATGTTTTATTTATTGGAGCTCCCATAAATATTATACGAAAAAGGCTGACTTTACTTTTTATGGAAATGAACGAACAACTGCATTACAATGATATTTCAACCCAATACATAGCTTTTTGGGATGATATCATATCTTTTGCTTTAACCGATCGCACCCAGATTCTCCAACGTTTTGATGACTTTCCCTTTCCGTTGCACAAACATATTGCCTGTATTGTAGCAAGGCCTGTAATTTCTTCGCTGAATAGTTATGAAATTCAGAAAATCCAGAATGGACTTCAGGATTTTTTCCCTAATATTAACCTTTTTTACACGGGCGCAGAATGGATTGTTTTATATTCACAGACTAAAGATACATCAGATATTCTGGACTTTTCATATGATTCATTTTCTGCACTTTTAGAACAATACCAGCTTGATGCCGGCATAAGTTACTCCTGCCAGATTCCCGAATTACTGCGCACACTTTATATAACGGCTTCCATTTCCATTGAACTGGGAAAAAAGCTGAGTATCACACCATATACCAAAAGGATTTACACTTATCATCAATATAATCCGTATTATGTAATTCATCTTTGTTCCCAGAAATTTACGGAATTACATAACACAGATAACCTGATTTATCTGACTCATCCTGATATCACCAGACTATATTATTATGACTTGGAAAATAACAGCAATCTTTTGGATGTACTTTTTGCCTATATTAGTTACGGCAAGAATCTTACCCTGACTGCACAGCAACTCTATATGCATAGAAATACCGTGTTGAAGAAGTTAAAAAAAATTGAAGAGTTTCTGGAACATAAACTGGATTATGATACTGACCAACTTTTACTTCTGTTGTCCTGCATCATTTTAAAGTATCAAATTTACTATACACACAGACCATTACAAGATTTTTTCACTGAAGGTATTGCAAATGATGAAACCGAGTAAGCAATTCGCTGTATCATGAAATGACCCCGGAGAGTGATTTCCGGGGTTAATTACTCAAAAGTTGAATTGTGTTTGACTTTACACCATCAGTTGATATATTTTCTTACAATCCTCCTCGCTAAGTGTAACAAAGCCGTTAATGGAGCCGTCGCGGCCATTGCTGTTACAAAGTGTATCGACCAGATAGGGAATGTCCTCTTCCTTCGCACCCAATTCCGCAAAATTCTTCGGCATGCCGATAGAAATCAGGAAGCTGCGTAATGCTTCTATACCCGCTTTGGCAGTCACTTCCGGATGATAAAAATCCATCTGGCAGCCCCAAACACGGACAGCAACCTGCGCAAACCGTTTTACATCGTGTTGACAGACATAAGTGAATACAGCGGGCATCGTAACGGCAAGTCCTGCGCCATGAGCACAGTCATACAGCGCGGACAACTCATGTTCAATATTATGGCTGTTCCAATCCTGGCTGCGGCCAACACCGCAGGAATTGTTATGCGCCATCATACCGGCCCACATAATGTTTGCGCGTGTCTCATAATTATTTGGATCTTCAATCACACGAGGTCCCTCGTGAATCATGGTCAGCATCAGCGCTTCAATCATTCTGTCCGTCACCTCGACCTCCGTTGTATTGGTCAGATAACGTTCATACAGATGCGCCATGATATCCGTGATACCACAGGCAGTCTGAAAGGTAGGCAGCGTCTGCGTTAAAGCGGGATTTAAAATACTGAATCGGGGGCGAATGGCATCACCGGTCGCACCGCGTTTGAGCATCCCGTTCTCATGGGTGATAACGGAATCAGGGCTGCCTTCGCTGCCTGCCGCAGCTATCGTAAGAATCGTACCTATCGGAAGCGCATTCTCAATGTACTTGCCACAGTAAAAATCCCAAAAATCACCGTCATAAACGACACCTGCAGCTATTGCTTTGGATGCATCAATGGTGCTTCCGCCGCCGACAGCCAGAACAAAATCCACATTTTCCTTTTTGCACAGCTCAATACCTTCATATACAAAACCGCTTCGTGGATTCGGCTTGACGCCTCCCAGAAGAATATACTCAAGAGACTCTTTTTCCAGCGATGTTTTCACACGCTCCAACAGACCGGAACGAATAACGCTTCCGCCTCCGTAAACAATGAGTACTTTGCTTCCGCCAAAACGCTTCACATAGCTCCCGGTTTCATTTTCACGTTCTTTTCCAAATGCGAAAAGAGTGGGCGAGTAAAAGGTAAAGTTCTCCATATTCAATTTCCTCCTTATACTTTCTTACCGACAATTTAAAATTACAGACCGATCCTTATAATTTCCTTCCATTTTCCAGAAAACATGTTCAGGGTAGGTAATTTATACCATTTAATCCTCTTCTGCCCTGATTGCCACCACGATTAATCTTTGCAAATCCGTGCCGTACTCACAGGTAGACAACACCAGAATTTCCCGCGGTAAAAGTGTCTCGGATATATCTTCCAACCTCTTTGCGCATTCCGTGTCATACCAGTAGGAATACTGTTTCAGATTGTTCTGCCATTGGGTAAAAGTATCCGTGGTAAGGGGTAATTCCTCATAGTGAAAGGAGCGGAAGGAGTCATTTTCTTTGGAAAAATCAATCAATGCCGCAGCATAAATCTGATACCTCTCGTCGCCGTCACCTGCATCAAAGTACAAAGTGGTATGCTCTTGCAGATAGTCTACCTTCTCAAAATATTTCAGCCCGCCGAACATGGTGCCATCCTTCATATGGTGTCCGTGAATCAGCCACACTGGAAATTCCACATCACAATTTCCATCTAGAAAAATAGCACCATGACTGTTTACTTTTTGCTCAAAATCATGATTCAGATAGTATTCTTTGTCCCGTTGCACTATAGGATATGAAATCTCGGTGCCATCCATGGTGAGCCATCCTATGTAGTCGGAATTGATAGCAGAAAGCTCTGCTAAGACATGCCGGGCTCTCTCCTTCGTTTCTTCCGGCGAGTCTGTCTTCCCATCCCCGTAACCATCCGCCATAATCTTGTTGTGAATACTCTGAAGATGCTCATCCAGCGCGGACTCCTCGCGGAAATTACCGTAGTACTGCAACAGTTGGAAACCTGCAAACAGTAATATAGCTGCCGATATAATCATTATTATAATAGGCCATTTTTCGCTCAACTGTTTCCGTAATTTCATAGCAATTGAATCCTTTTCATCCCTATTTCAGCTGTATTCATTCTAACATATCCGCGAAAATTTTGTTTAGTCTTTCTTGTTTCTACGCAAGAGCGCATATATTCCTATAACCATACCTGCGATACTTAATACCAGCAACAACAGCCATATACCTATGATTGCCCCGTCTCCGGTTTCCGTCAGATTTGCAGCGACATCCTTGACTAACTTGGTCACCACAAAAGAACCATCGTCATCAGCACTGTTATCTTTATTGTTACCCTTAACTTTGCTTTTGTCTTTGTTTTTATCTTTATTTTTGTCTTTGTTTTTATCTTTACTGTTATCCTCACTGCCGGAGTTGTTAGTATAGGTATTGGTATAGGCCACGGTAGTTGTACCGCCCTTCTCCACAATCACGCTTGATGCCTGTTTACCGGTGTCATCTCGTGAGGTTCCGCCGGTTACTGTGTACTTTGTGGTACACGTTTTACCGTCAAGAGTTTTGACAGACTCCTCTACAGTGTATCCGCCGGCGGTCAGCGCAAGTTCCTTGGTCCATTTCTTTGTTACACTATTATATTCAAAATCATCTTTCAAGGTATAGGTATCTTTCTTGTTGGTGTTGTTTTCAGTCACCGTAAACGTCAGAGTGCCTTCCACTTCCTCCTTTGTGGCATTACCTGAGATTGTCTTGGTGATGATCAGCGTTCCGCCCGCATCATATGTATTGGTATAATTGACATCAATTGTATTACCACCACCCAAATTAAATTCACCTGTTGTTACACCTGTACCGGATGTTGTTCCTGTACCGGAGGTGCCGGTGATAACCTTCCAAGTCTGTCCGGAACAAACAATTCCTGAAACGGCAGAATCGTCCCAAAGCTCTGTCACCTTGTATTTTCCGGGTATCAGATTGTATATACGCTGAACGTATTTATTACCGTCCCACTCAAATCCGACACCACCTGCATAAAACACTTGCTTATATGCAGGATTCACGTTCACGTCAACACTCTCCACTTGGAATCTTAGGTTTGTCTTAGTGATATCTGCAAGACTAATGCTGCCACCTTCAATACTCTTGGTCAGAACTAATGTTGCACGAGGTTCCTCATCCGTATAGATGGCATCCTCCATCAGATAAACAGTATCCCCATCAATCTGGGTTCTACTGACTGTATCTCCGGATATAGTCTTAACATTGTCAATATCAATACTTCCATCTTCATTAACCCTAAAACGTATACTTGTCGCAAATTGGTACCCATCAGGAGCTACAGTTTCTATAAACACATAGTCATGTCCTGCCTTCAGCTCCGTACCAAACTCATGATATCGACCATCGGATTTCCATGCCTCCAAAGGCTTCGTGTCAGGGTTCTTTAACCGCCCGGTTTCGTCTACATCATCTGCATCGTATATACAGATAATCGCACCTTCTAATTCCTCCGTAGTACTGCCTAGTTTGACCTTGTTCAGCTTGATGCTGATGGCTCTATCCTCCATAAGGATTTTGTTATTTCGTGTGGTTCCGGCAGCGCCGTCTTTCGTATCACGGAGTAGGACATTCTTAGAATTATCAGAATATTTGACATCTTTAATATTCCCGTCATTATCCACTTTAAATTCGATATCCGCACTGTAACCATAGCCATTGGGTGCAATTTTCTCAACCAGTCTGTATGCTCCGCCAAGCTGCAGATATTTATCAATCTTCCACACATTTTCATCGGATATATGTTCAGCAAGCTTATTTCCTTCGCTGTCATATAGGTACAGCGTAGCTCCTTTAACTTCTGCCCCACCGCCAAGAGTGACCTTGTCAACTTCCACATCCAACGGGTCATCCCACATAATGACCGTGTTGCCATCCAATGCATTTTCTGGCCCTGAGGTAATAGTGATATTCCCGTTATCATCAAGTGTGAATTCTATATCGTCCGTCATTTTATAACCTATTGGTGCCTCAATTTCAGTCAGGGTATATTCGCCGGGTTCTAACTTGACCTCACAGGGTTCCACTACGCCCGTATCAGGATTTTCCACTGTTTTCCACTCAATAGGAGTAATAGGTGTTTCATCCAGATTCACACCGGTGATTCTCCATTTAACATTGGCAAGCTCCTCTCCATTGGTTATATTCCTCTTGCTGATGGCTACAGAGTGGCTTTGTACATACCTGTTGTTATAACTAACATTCAGAGTACCGCCTTCATTAACCGGTTGCTTTGATGTCTTGTACTCGTTTTCGGCTGTTATATCCTCCTCTTCATTAACTGTATGGGTGGTAGTCATTTTATAACCATTGATAGATCTATATTGCTCCTCAACGATATAAGTTCCTATCGGCACCTTCTTCTCAAACTCATATACTTGCTTTGTATCATTCCACCTAAGCTCAGTACCTGAGACAGGAGAGCATTCAATTTCTTCTTTTACTTCATTCAGATCACCCGGATTGTTCACCTTATAAATACGGAAATTCAACTTATCCGCAACATCATCATCCCAGTTTAGTTCAGCCCCGACAGATACAAGACTCTTAGTCAGCCTGATTGTACCCATTCTGTATTGGTAGTCATTGTTGTAAGTAACAATATGATGATATTCATTTTCTGTGAATTCAAAGCTATCAGTCACTAAACTATTATTATCGGAATCTAAATCTTTCTGCTCTGAACCGTCATCAATCGTGTAGCTGACCTCGTGCTTCATATCGTTTGGGGTTGTTCCATTATAATTCTCCGTCACCGTATATGTGCCAAGAGGTAGATTGCTAAGCCTCAACATATATTTATTGTTTACCTTCTCAAAATGCTCTCCAATCGTAAATGTCTTATCATACGGATCACCTTCACCAGCAACTTTCTTTACATCGAAGCTCAGAGTACCATCCAGCTTATCAAGAGGCAGATCACCGGTTACAGTCTTATAGATAACCAGACTTGCAAGCACCTCACCCTCCTTAGCATCATACATCAGATAAGCATCTTGGTTTCTGTCGTAAGTAACATTGCCATACATCTTGATTGAGCCGTCCTCATTAACCTTGAAGGAAATGTAATCCGCTTGCTTATATCCGTCAGGAATACCCGTTTCAACAAAGACGTATTCTACACCCGGCTGTAGTTTGCTGCCAAAATCATGAGGGTCACTGCTGTTCTCAAAAGTATAGGTATCTATAGCAACAGCCCCATCCAATAGGTTACCGTCATTGTCTATGTCAGCTTTTTTGTAAACACTTATTTCAGCCTCACCATCTATTGTATCCCCTTGCAAATCTACCTTGCTCAACTTAAGGCTAATGACCCTATCCTCCATAGAGAGGGTTGTGTCATCTTCGGTCTCAGCAGCCTCACTGCTGCCAGCATAATAGACATCGTATATTTTACCATTTTCGCCTACTTTAAACTCAATCTTCTTACTGTATCCATAGCCACCGTTCTTAGGCGCCTTGGTCTCTATCAGAACATATGTTCTTTTATCGCCGCTGGCATATAATTTATCACCAATCGGTTCTCTTTCATCCTCCTTAGAGTCCCAAGTCCAGATGGCGCTCTTGTTTGGTAACGGATTATAATCATTATCCAAATCGTCCCTTATATATAGAGACAATTCAGCATCACCAACACCCTTTATAGCGTCTTCAACAATTGCAAATTTGAAGACATCCACATCCAAGCGTTCATCCCTCATGACAATCGTATCATTGCCAACCATATTTTCTGATGCAGAACCCTTAGTAATGGTAATTTTACCGTCCTTTTCCACAGTGAACTCAATTGCATCCGTCGCTCTTTTATAGCCGCAAGGAGCCTGTGTCTCTGTCAATATGTAATCACCGGGTTCCAACTCGAATTCATAGGGTTTACCCGCATAAGGCACCTCTCCGGAAGTCCAGACAAATCCGGGCCCTATAGAGCCACCGCTGAGCTTAAACATTGCACCTTCAATCTCATCTGTACCGGTGAGATACCTTTTGCTGATCTTTACAGGGAATGTTCCTGTATAACTATAGGTATTAGTAAAGACTACGGTCACTTCATCATCAATAGCCCGGAGTTCGATATCGCCGGTCATATTACTAATTATATCCTGTGTCACCCTGTTTTCTGTCTCAATAACATATTTTGTTTCAACTTTAAAATCTTTAATAGTTGAGTTGGTCTCGACCACCGTATATGTGCCGGGTTCAACCGGAATTTTTGCGGACACATACCTCTTGACAGTACCATCCGACTCAAGACTCACATTTTTAAGGTCATTTCCAGTAAGGGTACGAACAGTTTCGTTATTTTCATTTTTGATTGCAAAATGCAGACTGTCTTTTATCTTATCCCATGAGAGCCTCTCGGTATCCGGCTCTTTCCATTCCTTTGCAATCTTAATCCATGCAGAGTTACTCGGACTGTTCTCATATTCCAGAATACTATCCGATACAAAAGTTTGTATATTGTATTTATTTACAATGCTAGAATCAATAGTCGTTGTACCGTCTATCACAAAATAATATGGTGCACCGAGAGAAAAGCCAATATCCGCTTGGGTTTCTTCAAGGGCCAAAATCTGATTTACAGGAAGACCTTTAATCTCAATCTTACCTTTTTCATTCTCCTTACGGTTGTCATCCGTAATTCTGATATTTTCTCTAATGAGTGCAGGACCGTTCGTATCATCCTCTACCAGTTCCCCGTTATCAATTCTCATCTTCGTGAGTTTGAACACGGAGCCCTCCAATGCCACCTTCTTACCCCCATTAGTCCAGAATTTATAGAGAGTAATAGATCCCACCCTGGAGCCTACCCAGCCACTTGGAGTAAAAGTATCACTTTTAAAATGCAATCCATCCTTTGCCTGTCCGGATAAATAACCCTTCAGCTCAAAATCATTTCCCGCATTGTTTTCGTCTAATTTTTGTACATTTTCAAAATCAACATATGCCCAATATTCAATACGCAAATATTTACCGTCAGGCAATTTTGTGAATTTCAGTGTGTGTTTGTCAGCACTGATCTCATAGGAGTATTGGTCGGCATCTAATTCTTTGGCACCACCCCACTCATTAATTTCATAAACCATTACAGTATGATTACCGTCATTCACAAAGGTCAGCGCCGAACCCAGTCTATCCTCTGCCTCAAGCGACGCCTCTCCATCCAAAAGAATTTTGCCTTCGCTGTTTACATGTACCGTGTATTTGGCATAGGGAGCCAAATCTCTATTGTACACTCCTTCCTTTTTTACTATTTTCACAGGTGTCAATTCGTTTTCAGCAGTGTCCCCTCCGATAGGGTGGTTTTCGTCATAGGTACCGTAAGCACTGTTCTCAAATTTAACAGTTTTATTTTCTTCAAGAAATTTTTCTTGATCAGCTACTACGGCGGTAAATTTAACTACTAAATAATAACCGTCCGGATCACCTTCCGGATAACCCATAATCTGCTCGATTAAGTTTTTCGTAGTTGTTATATCCACTGTCAGCGTTTGACCCTTCAGAGTGGCGTTTTTAGTAACATCACTGTCTTGTACCCGAATATTGCCCCATTGGTCGGTGAGTTGAACAGTGACCGCCATTGGGTCTACGGTCAGCTCATTTGGCAGCTCATCCGTTATGCTAAAATGCTTACCAATATCAGATTCCCTTAAATTCAACGCCGGAACCATGACTTGTATCGTATAGTCAATCGCATTTTTACCCTCTTTTACTTTGCCTTTTTTGGTAAGGAGACTTTCCTTATCACGAAAAACAGCTCTACTTTCATCAGATGTCCACGGACTGCTGGTATTGGGATCCTTATAGCTCACTGTGGCGCCGTTGCCGTACTCTTTATCGATGGTGGATTCTGTGATCATAGTCTGAATCTGTATAGTGATAGTACCGTTCGCATCCGCAATACCGTCAATGTAGTTATCATTAAAATTAATAGTACTATAGCTATATACACCATAATCTATTCCAAATCTCACACTTTCAATAATGCCATTTCCTGCAGGCAGGATCTTACCATTGCCTGTTGAAGAATCAACTCCATCAACAACAAGTAAATTCTTATTAGTAGAATCGGTCAGTCTAATCTGCGTACACAGCGCCTGTATTCCCTGTCCAATAACATAATGTCTGGCTTCATCTTCAATTGAAAACCCGGTAACTCCTTTGGGAATATCGGACACCACAATATTCCATGTCAAGAGCAGTCCCTCTTCCGGAGTATTTACTTTTTTATACTCCAATAAAGTCTTGTTAATGGAGGCATAAGTATGTTCATCGTCATGCACAATGGTATAAGTCCCCTCACTTTCATACGGATCATCAATATCCTTGAACGTCACTCTGACCTTGTTTCTGACCGTCTCGTTAACAAGACTATTAAAAACATCATCCGTAACTTCCAGCGTATACTTGTATGTATACACGCCATTGCCTTCGTAATGGAACTTACTAAGATCAAGCTCTCCCTGATTGGAATTCAACCCATTACCAGGGATATCAATAATTTTCTCTATATAATCCTGTAATTTCGTTATGTCCTCATCGTAAAGATCATTAAGCTTGATGGTAATCTCCCATTCAACATATCCCTTACCATTGTCTACTTTGTAGTCCGTACCTCTCTTGATGATCACAGGCTTAGTGACCCAAATCCATTGACTGCTTTCCCCGATATTCTTCTTATCTTCAGGGTCTTTTGAACGATTAGAGACATAATCACCCGTAACCTTATTACCGTAACCTTGTACATTCTTATCGAAAATGTGGTCACTTACCTCCATGGTGTAATATATGTCGATAGACTCACCCATATATAAATCCTTTATTCTACTAACAGCCGATAAAGCATCACTAAGAGAATCATAGGATATTTTCTCTGTAGGAGAATCGACACGATTGATTTCAATTCTAACATTGGTCGGGTTTGTCAGGCCATCATCAGGGGTATCCTTTAAATTAATATTATGTACCGTACCATGCTCGGCCTTGACCGTGACCTTATATGTCTGATAATATTTCTTCTTTCCGTCTACAATCTTAGCATCCAGATCGCCTTCCAAACTTTTTTTCACACTTACAGAACTTTCCGTGTCTGTCAGATAATAATCTCTTAAAACAAAGCTGTCGCCGATTCCTATTTCTTTTTTTGTTCCATCTTCTTTTACATCATTTGTCTTCTCGATTATTCCATTAAATCTGATGCCGCCTATACGATCCGTCTCTTTTTGATAGACATTTTCATTATCAATGACAATATAAATCTTATTATCTTGCAGATAATATTTTCCTACGATTTCGCCTCTAAACCACAAATCCTGCGCCTGGGTTTCCGGAATATCCGTAAGCTCAATCCCCTTAAGGTCAAGTGATTTGACATCAATTTCAAGTGTTTGCGGTGGGAAAGGTCCCGGTTTATAACTATTCTCATCCACACGCACTTTATCATCCAGCTCCCAATTGAAAACAAGCTCAATCTCTGCGCCGGAGTATACAGAGTCACCATCTCCGAGGGGTTTACCATTCATTTTCCACTCAATGGAAGAGATTGTAAACCCATCCATCCCAGTCTCTATTCTATTCTGAGAATCGCTCGTATTTCCCACTTCATCCAGCTCAGGCTCTTCCTGAATCTGGAGAGTGCCCATATTTCCCCCTTTATCCAGCTCAGACTCTTTCTGAACCTGAGAAGTGCCCGTATTTTCCCCTTCATCCGGCCCAGACTCTTCCTGAACCTGAGAAGTACCCGTATTTTCCCCTTCATCCAGCTCAGACTCTTCCTGAACCTGAGAAGTAATCGCATCTTCCCCTTCATCCGCCTGCACGCTAACATAATAATCCGCAAAAGCATTGCCCGTTAAAAGCAGTGCCATTATGATTGCTAATGCCCTTACCCACTTTTTCTTCATAATACCCTCTCCTTTATGAAAAAGCTTTATACCCACTGTTATTAGCGATTATAAATATAATTTGCATCGAGTCTTGTTTCAAATTCTTCCACGGGAAGAGGCTTATCGAAATAAAACCCTTGTGCAAGATTACATTTGTTATCTGCAAGGAGTTTAACCTGTTCTTTTGTTTCAACACCTTCAGCAATACATTCAAGTCCCATTTCCTGAGCCATAGCGACGACATACTTGAACATTACGCCATTTTGAACGGGACTTTCATCGCCTAGATCAGGCAAAAGGCTCTTATCCAGCTTTAAAACGTTCCAAGGTATCTCCTTGATAAGATTAAGTGAAGAGTAACCGATACCAAAGTCATCCACAGAAGTGGAAATACCTGATTGTTGAAGACCTCCGATAGTACGTTTAAGGTCTTTGAATTCGACGTCGGTAGTTGTCTCGGTAAGCTCTATTTCTATGTATTTATG
>JAFLTH010000064.1 GCA_022510525.1 Lachnospiraceae bacterium
TGATAATTAAGCATAAAGGGAAAAAGAATAAATAACATATTTCCATACATCAAGAGGTTTTAAGTAGTTTTTCTTCAAGTCACGAATGTTTCCAAAGAAGGTTTTCTCTGATTTGGAGAACATATTGTTTTCCTGCTTGAGTTTGATTAGTTCCAGTGAACATAGAAGATCAGAGTTGACTTTTCGCTAGAGGATATAGATATGTCCGGTTTTCGAAAGGGTGCGATATATCAGGAGATAAAAGATTAGTAGACTGGAAGTGGGGCAGAAAATTAACAAAATCAAAAATGTGCCACAAATATTGAAAAATTTTAGATTAGTGGCATAATATTATTAAATTATGCATAAAGGAGATGTATGATCAGACCTTGCCTAGGTTTAATTGCCTCGAATTCGAGGCAGTTACATCGGCACATATGCATCTGATAAATAAAAGCTTATTGAAGTTTTCACCCAATCATAGTAAAATAAATTATAGGTTGGTATATCCGCCGAAATTACTTACAAAATAGGTTAAATGAGGAGGTAAAGAGAAGATGAGTACAACGAATACATGTACTGCGGAGGAAGCATTAAAGAAATTGAAAGATGGCAATGTTCAATATCTTGAATCCAAGAACAGCATAGGAGACACATCTTTAGATATCCGTAAAAAGACCTGTGCTGAGGGACAGACGCCTTATGCAATTGTAATCACCTGCTCTGATTCAAGGGTTATACCTGAGAGCATCTTTAATGCCGGTATAGGAGATATCTTTGTAATCCGTGTGGCAGGCAATGTGATTGATAATCATCAGCTTGGAAGTATCGAATATGCTGCAGAGCATTTGGGAAGCAATCTGGTTGTGGTTATGGGTCATAATCACTGTGGAGCAGTGGGGGCAGCAATTTCCGGTAATGCGGAAAGTTTCATAAAGTCTATCACAGACGAAATCTCTAAAGCAATTGGTGATGAAAAGGACGATTACAAGGCTTGCTGCTTAAATGTGAAGAACAGTGTGAAAGTGATAGAAGACAAACTGAAGCTTCAGCCGGGTGCGAAGGTGTGCGGTGCAGTGTATCACTTAGAAGATGGAAAAGTAGAGTTTTTATAATTTAAATCGGTATTAAACCGGATGATAGAAACAGTTTTAGGGCAGTTATGAACATGATAGTTTATAGCTGCCCTTATTGCGTTGATAACCAATTTTTGATATAGTTAACATTATAGAATATACGTGTTTGGTAATACGTTCATAGTGTGTAAACAGACTATATGAGATGTAATAGTGAAAAACGAAAGGGAATTATGATGACTCAGAAGAAAAAAATAAGTCTTTTGGTGACTTTGACCCTGGTGATTTTACTGGGTGGTTTACTCAATAAAGATACTGTAATGACAGTTCGGGCAAATCCGGAGAATGCGTTTTCCATTGATGCGGAGATGATGCCTTTAAACAAGGAAACTTATGATGTCAGGCTTACCCTTGAAAATCAGGGAGAAGACTGGGAGGGAACGGTGCGCCTTATCGTCGAGGAGGACTATCGTAAACCCGTTGCATATGATACCGCCCTTTCACTGCCTCAGGGAAGTAAAAAGCAATTTGTCGTTAAGATACCTGTAAATAGTATTGACGATCCCAATGGGACAGTGGTCGTTACTCTTTTGAACAAGAGAGACGAAGAGGTTGTGAAAAAAGAGTTTAAGCGTCTTTTAGTGGAACAGATGGAATCCTTGTCTATGGGGATTTTGAGCGATGCATACTCGGAACTTACATATCTTGATATGGGTGGAGGAGAGATTTATTTTTATGATAGGCTTTACCCAATCAAACTGGTGGAGTTGAAGCAAGGTAATCTTGAGGATATGCTGGATACATTGACTATACTGGTCATTGATCATTACAATACCGGTATTCTGACGAAAGAAGAAATGCAGGATATTGAGATTTGGAATAAGTCCGGCGGCGTGTTGATCATAGGAACCGGAGAATATGCGGAGGATACGCTTAAGAGTTTTGGCGGCAGTTATCTTGGAATAAGTTGTTTTGGCATTCAAGCGCCGAAGGACGTTCAAGAAAACGATTCGGAAACTGATTCGGACACTGATTTAGACATTGATTCAGAAACTGATACGGAAACTTATTATGGAAGCAAAGATGTGGACTGGTCACAGATGACTTTAGCTCAGCTGCAGGGTATAAGTAATTTATATTCCGATTATTACACCAACTCCTATGCAGGATATATGGGAAGCGGCAGCGTATGTGTGCTGCCGTACTCACTCACTCAGCTTAGGAACGTGGGAGATGATTTTTTTGGCTACAGTCAGAAGGATTTTGTAATGCAGGTATTGGAATATGCCTGTACTTATGCCAGCTCGCGTTATTCTTCCAGTTCATCGAATTACAACAGTTTCAGCTACTATACCGAAAGAATTCTGGGAATGTTGGGAAACAGTAACAGTATTCTCAACTTTGGTGTTTTGAAGGCTATTGTAATTATATATGTAATTTTTGTGGGTCCTTTGCTCTATTTAATACTGCGTTTTATGAAACGCCGGGAGCTTTATTGGGTAGCGGTTCCGGTGACGGCTGTTTTGGTAATCGGTCTGGTATTTCTGGCAGGACGGGGCTTTGAAGTAGTAAATACCAAGGTGTACTCCGTCACGGTGAAAGACCTTTCTGAAAGCGGTAAGAGCGTGACCTATATGCACTGCTATGATGCCGACCGGAAAGAATGGGATATAAGGCTGGCTGAAGGTTGTGAATTTGCAGGACCGCTCGGTACTTCTTCTTATTATAGCGGATTGGATGATGCGCCATACTATTATCATATTAATAGGGAGGGAGATATCTTTTCCATAGGAATCAATCCCGGTTCAAATTTTGAAGACAGTTATTTTTATATAAAAAATATGAAAGATAAAGATGCGGCAAAAGGTGCTTTAACGGCACAAAACGTTTATATTGACGGAAGGGGAATCAGCGGAACGATTTCAAATAAAACCAATAAGGATATGGATTATTTTGCGGTTATCTGCAATGACTCAATATATGTTTTTGAAGATCTTCCGGCAGGGGCATCCTGTAATCTGCAGGACAAGTCTATTTTTGGCGCCTCAGGCTCTTATTACAGTTCATATATCTATAACTTTCTGGAAGATTTGTATGATGACAAAGAGTACGAAAAAATCAGTGTTCTCTCTGCGTTGGGAGTAGGACTTTGTGATGTTTATCCGCAGTCTGACCCAAGTGCTTTTATTGTTATTGGTGTGGTAAATAACTGGGACAGAGCTACAAACGACAATTGCAGTGAGGTATCTTACGGATGTCTCTACTCGATTCAATAGGAGGTGCAATATGCTGTATATTAATAATTTATCCAAAAATTATGGCTCCTTTACGGCTGTAAATCATTTATCATTGCATATTCCTGAGGGAGATTTATTCGGTTTTGTGGGACCTAACGGCGCCGGAAAGACGACCACTATCCGCATTGTCTGCGGTCTGCTGAAAGCAAGCGAGGGTTCCGTTCACATCGGAGGGACTGTGGCTGCAGTGGGCAGCAGGGAAATGAAACGGATGATTGGTTATGTTCCCGATTTTTTTGGAGTATACGATAATCTTAAGGTAAAAGAATATATGGATATGTACGGCTCTATGTACGGAATGCATTCCAGGGACATAGCGAGGCTGACGGATGATTTGCTGGAGCTTGTTAATCTTTCGGACAAAAAGGAATTTTATGTGGATACTCTATCCCGTGGTATGAAGCAGAGACTGTGTGTGGCAAGGGCATTGTTGCACAATCCCAAACTTTTGATTCTGGATGAGCCAAACTCCGGTCTTGACCCAAGAGCCAGAGTGGAGATGAAGGAGCTGTTGAAAAATCTTCATTCAATGGGAAAAACCATCATCATCAGCTCTCATATTTTGTCAGAACTCTCTGAGATGTGCAACAGTATAGGTATTATGAACCGCGGACAGCTTGTAACAGCCGGACGAATTGAGGATATTATGAGGCATATCGCGGGAGGATCGCGTATTCATATTCGTATCGTTTCCAATATGGAGCCTGCAATACGTATTCTCAGGGAGCAGGCAGGAGTTACGCTGGAGTCCGTGCGTGAAAATGAAGTGATTATAAACTATGGCGGTACAGAGGAGGAAATCTGTGCATTGATTGGTCGATTGATTCAAAACAATGTTATTCTTACAGGCTTTAACAGAGAAGAAGGCAGTCTGGAATCGCTGTTTATGCAGCTGACAGGAGGTGCGCAATGAAAATACGATTGAATCCGATTGTTAAGAAAGATTTGCAGGTTACGGTTCGCAGCATGCGTATCAGTTGGGGACTATTTGCCTATGAAGCGGCGCTGACCGTGGCGTTTCTGCTGGCATTGCTTGTAATACAGGCTGAGAGTAGTTATATGAGCAGCGGAAATATCTATAGCTCCCTGGTATATCTGTTTCCTGTTGTGGCGGTGGCGCAGGTTTTTATTGTAGCACTATACGTGCCCATTATTACGGCATCTTCCATTTCGGGAGAGAAAGAGAGACAGACCTTTGATATTATGTTAACCACAAGTATGTCGCCCTTTTCCATAGTGTTTGGAAAAGTGATGTCTGCGGTGCTTCGTATTCTGTTTTTCGTGGCGGCAAGTACCCCGATTATGGCGTTATCTTTTGTGGTGGGAGGACTTAGATGGAGCAATCTGTTCTATTATCTGCTTGCGCTCATTCTCTTTTCGGTATTTGCAGGAAGTATAGGGATTCTCGCGTCTTCTTTCTGCCGTAAATCCGTAGCAGCGGTACTTTTGTCCTTTGCGATGTATTTTGTGGTATATTTTATGACTTTTTTGCCTGTGCTATATTGTTCTATTTTTGGAAAAGGAAGATATGGGGAATCAATGCTTTTGCTGCTGTGGAATCCCGTGATATTTTTTGAGGAATTTTTCATGCAGATGATGTCGGGAGAATCTCTTTTCGGTATGGGGAATCGGATTTTTGGTCGAAGCCAGGTTGGTCTGCTTACCTATCATCTGTCAAACGGAAAGGTTTGGATGTTTGTTTCTGCGGGATGTATTCTGCTTTTGTCTTTTCTGTTTATGGCTTGTTCCGCATGGAAGATTAATCCCATGAATTCTGCTTCCGGACGCAGAACCGGTAAAAAGAAAACGATATAAGAATACGGTAAAAAGGAAAGTGAATAAAGAGATTAATGAAGAGAGTTTATAAAAAGAAAGCAGGAAAATAAATGGATCAGAGGGAATTTATAAATATTATAAGGTCATATCGCCGCCGACTGAATCTTGCCGAATTTCTGAAAAGATTGATGTTTGCACTGAGCATTGGTGCAGGTGTGGGTATTGTATTTCAGCTGCTCTCTTTTGTGATGCCGTTATATTATGTAAACCTATACACGGTGATTGCACTGATACTGGCTGTGGCGGCAGCTGTATTTGTATCCTTGGTAAGGCGCAGCACTATGAAGCAGGCCGCATTAGTGATGGACAGCTTTGGTTTTAAAGAACGTATTATTACGGCTTATGAGCATATGAGAGAAAATGGGGTATTACCTGCGCTTCAGCGTAATGATGCAATGGAGCAGTTGAGAAGGCACAGTGACAGGATAAAGATTCCACTGTGGCCGGGCTTGAAAAAAACGGCGTTGCCGGTTGTGCTGCTCGCAGTGATGATTGGTATTTCGTTTATTCCTTCACGAATGAAGGAACAGGCCAAGGAGCTTCATCAGATACATAATGAAGCAAAGGAGAAGGAAGAGGAGATTGAAGAAGTTTTAGATAAACTGGAAGAATTGGCAGAGTTGGAGAAAGATACACTGACGCCGGAGCAGATAGCCAAAATGCAAGAGATGATGGAAAGTCTTCAGGCTTCTATGAATGAATACCGGCAGGCGGACTCCGCGGAAGCACTGAATGCGGCAGGAGATAAACTTAACTATAAATATGAGGATATGAGCAGTAAGATGGCCGATATGGCCCGGAGTATGCAGGCCGGTGCAACGGTTTCACCTATGTCTGCGGAGTCTATGCAGGCAATGGCGGATAAGCTTAAGGAGATGAGCGGAAATCCTTCCTCCGGCGGAGACAGTCTTGCCTCAAATCAGGGACAGGATGAGCAGGACGGTCAAGGCAATGATCAGAGCGGACAGAGCAACGGACAGAACGGTCAGGGTAATGATCAGAATGGACAGGGTAATGGACAAAATGGACAGAACGGCCAAGGCAGTGATCAGGGCGGACAAAACGGACAAAACGGACAAGATGGCCAAGGCGGCAGTCAGAATGGCAATGGCAATGGACAGGGAGAGCAGGGAAGCGGACAGAATGGTCAGGGCGACAGCCATGGTAACGGACGTGGAACCGGAAGTGTCAATTATGAGCATGATTATGTCAGCATTCCCAATGATATTGCAGACAGCGAAAATCTTACGGGGAACAGCGTAGATCATAACAACTCCGAGTATTTTCGCGCCCAGAACGGTCTGAGCTGGGAGGGAACGCACATTCCCTATGATGAGGTCATTGAAAGCTATGAAAAAAATGCCTATGAGGGTATTGCTGCCGGGAAGTATCCCAGCGGTATGGAAAACATAATAAAAGAGTATTTTTCCAGCTTTTAATAAGGTGAAAAATTAAAATTGGAGGAAGATATGAGTGAATTTGATAGAAACAGACTACAGGATCCAGCATATATGTCGCAGTGGATTTTAGACTGCGAGAGAGAGATAAGAAAGGGAATGATCGGGCAGGGGGAAATAATCCGTCAGGTCATGCTTGCTATGCTGACGGGCGGAAATGTGCTGCTGGAAGGTATGCCGGGGCTGGGAAAGACCAGACTTGTCAGTACCATTGGCAGGGTTTTTGATCTGTCTTTTAAGAGAATACAGTTTACACCGGACTTGATGCCCAGTGATGTTACCGGTACCAATATAATCATTAAAAATGAGAATGGCAGTTCCTTTTCCTTTGAGAGGGGACCGATTTTTGCCAATTTAATCCTGGCGGATGAAATTAACCGTGCGACACCTAAGACACAGTCTGCGTTGTTGGAGGCTATGCAGGAGCATACGGTAACTGTGGGAAATGACAGTCATGTTCTGAGGGAGCCATTTTTCGTTTTGGCTACACAGAATCCTATTGAGAACGAGGGAACTTATCCGCTTCCGGAAGCGCAGCTGGACCGTTTTATGTTTAAGATTCTGGTTCGTTTTCCATCCAAGGAGGAACTAAAGGGGATTGTTTATCTGACGGAGGGCAGTGAGGCGCCATATATCGAAAAGAAGATGAACGGTGAGGGACTGCTTGCGGCAAGAGCATTAATAAACCGTATTCCGATAGCGGATGCGGTTATGGATTATATTCTGGACATTGTCATGGAGACTCATGCGCCTAATCCTTATATCAGAGAGGGTGCAAGCCCCAGAGCGGCTCAGGCGTTGATTCGTGCCGCCAGAGCCGAAGCTTTTATGGAGGGACGCTTTAATGTTTCCTTCCAGGATGTGGAATGGGCGTCTTATCCGGTGCTGAGGCATCGTATTCTGCCAAGCTTTGATGCGATCAGTCAGGGAGTGTCCGAGGATGATATCATTAAGGGGATTCTTGATGCAAAGAAACCACAAATTTAAAAGGTATGTTGGTTAGGGGAAAATATGAAACTGGATGCTGCATTTTTTGATACATTATCCCGGCTGCGGCTGTCTATGGGACACAAATCTTCCATGAATCTGAGTGGAAACCGTAAATCGGTGCAAAAGGGTTCTTCTACGGAATTTTCGGATTTTCGGGAATATATGCCGGGGGATGATATACGCCGCATTGACTGGAACGCATACGGACGACTGGATAGGTTTTATATAAAAGAATATATGGAAGAGAAAGAGGCAGTGGTCTCAATTTTGATTGATACCAGCGCTTCTATGGACTATGGAGAAAAGAAAAAGAGCAGTCTGGCGGGTATGCTGGCTGCAGCTATGGCCTATATAGGTCTTGGCAATATGGACAGAGTGCTGGTATATGATATGCAGAGGATGAACTCTCCCTTTGTGGCAAACGGTGGAAAGAGAGCATTTCCACGGTTGTCGGACTGGTTGGAGCAACTCTCTTTTAGTGGAGAGGCAGATATCGTCGAATCATTAAAACGTCTTCCTGCCAAGGGACCCGGCATGACAATCGTAATCAGTGATTTTTTACAGGAAGATTTTGTGGAGCAGGGAAGCGAGACTGTAAAGAAACTGCTGCGCTTTCTGGATTACCGCAGGCAAAAGGCAGTATTTTTACATGTACTGGCAGGCGAGGAACTATCCATAGGCATGACCGGTACCAGAAATCTCATTGATATGGAGGACAAAAGCACATTGCGCCTAACCCTGGATGCCGCAAGTATCCGCATTTATGAGAAGGCTATAAAGGAGTTTATACTGGGCTTTGAGAAAGAGTGTGCAAAGACAGGTGCAGTCTATGCCGTGTGCAGCACGGAAGTTGATTTTTATAAACTAATTTTTCAGGATTTAAGGATGCTATATGATATTTGAAAGTTTATGGCCGCTGTTTTTTTTAGCAGCGGTTCCGATTATTATAATTTTATATCTGTTGAAACCAAAAGGGATTGACTATCTGATTTCATCCAATCTTTTGTGGCAGAAATTTTTGAAAAATGAGCAGTCGCGCACCTTTTTTGAAAAATTTGTACACAATCTTCTTATGTATATCCAGATTCTCATCATCGGACTTCTGGTGATTGCATTGATGTCGCCTTTTATCAGAGCTGAGGGTCGGGATGGCGGAAGGAAGATTCTGCTTGTGGACACCAGCGGCAGTATGCAGCATGTGGACGCCTCGGGTAAGAGTCGGTTGGAGCAGGCTGTGGAACAGGCCTGTGATTATGTGCGCGCCTCGGAGGATGCACAGTTTGCCGGGAGTTCACAGACTTCAGGGAATGCAAAGTTTTCACTGGTGACGGTGGACGGAACCGGTGTGAATCTGCTGGCGGTGGACATTACTGATGCGGACAGTCTGGTACGTACCTTAAAAGAGCTGGAGTGCAGTGACAGCAGCGGAAAACTTACGGCTGCCCAGAATATTTTGGATACCCTTTCGGGGGAAGATACGGAAAGTGCGGCCAGGCTTATAGTCTATACGGACGGAGCGGGAGCGGAAGACTTTGATTCACTGGTAAGTTCCGCCGGTAAGGAACTTCACGTTGTGGGAGAACCTACAACGAATGTGGCCAATGAATATACCGTTTTTTCCCTGCGGGAGGACGGATTTTATGATGTGATGGTCAGTATGACCAACTACAGCGACAAAGAGGCTTCTTTTGACGTGGGGCTTTATGATGAAGGAGATGAGCTGATAGCCTTAAGCCAGATGCATCTTGCATCCGGCGAAACCAAAGACTGCCTGTTTGAACAGATTGACTGGATTGGTCAAAATATTGAATCGCGCCTTGGCGGAATTTCTTTTGCAGGTGGCGGCAGTGACAGTCTGGCGAAGGACAATGTATCACAGGCGGTAAAGAATCGGAGTAATCTCATTGACGGTCTGTTGGTGGGTGACGGGAATACTTTTATTGAAAAGGCATATCAGGCTGTTACTGGGAACAGTATTGCCAGGGCAAAAAGCGATACTTCGACGGAGAACAACTCATATAATGTAGTGATTTATGATATGAATAATGCTCCTCAGACAGAGGAGGGGAATAAACTGCTGTTTGGCGATGCCCGGGGTGAGTCGGTTGAAAAACTGGAAAATGTGGTGCTGGATATGACGGACTGTGACCTGACTGCCGGTATGACCGGTTTCAACATTGGGGTGAATACTGCCTATTGTTTTGCACTTCCGGAGGGCACAGAGAGCTTTTTGGAGTACGACGGAAAATGTGTAGGTTATTATGGAGAACGAGACGGCAGGAAAGAGGTTGTAGTGGGTTTTGACATACGGGAGTCTGATTTTCCGCTTAGGGCAGAGTTTCCGGTATTCCTGGCAAATGCTATGATTTATCTGTCAGACACTTCTTTACTTGCCACCAATGTTTATTATGCGGGGGAAGAACTCGTTCTACAGCCCTGGGCGGAGTTTGATATGACAGGAGTGGATAGCAGCCTGCGCAAGGCAGGCTTGTATCAGGTTGGGAGCGGTGATTATCAAGAATCCTATGTTGTGCGATTCCGAACTGATACTGAGTCTGACGGGCAGGTTGAGGCGGCTTCCGTCAGTGATTCCGGTGAGTTGCGGCTGCAAAAAGTAAAGAGAACTCTGAGAAATATCTTTTTACTGATTGCACTGGCATTTTTAGCAGCGGAGTGGATTATTTATGTGCGTCAGATGCGGTACAGAGGGAAATTTTATCTCATACTTCGCTGTATAGTATTTGTGTGTGTGCTTATGGCACTTTTGGGCGTAAGCGTTAAAATAGGCAGCAGCGGGATTGCAACGGTGTTTGTGGTGGACCTTTCTGACAGCAATGAAGAACATCTGGAAGAGATGGAAAATTACCTGAGTAGGACGGTGTCTGATATGCCTTCCCGGAATGTGTACGGTATAGTGACATTTGGGAAAGATGCGCTTGTGGAGCAGTTTTTGACCTCAGAGAAACATTATGCGGGCATAATGACAGTGCCGGAGATGTCGGCGACCAATTTTGAGGATGCCGTTTCAAGATCGCTTACATTGATTCCGGCAGATTATAATGCAAGACTGGTTGTATTGACGGACGGAAAAGAGACCGGAGGGGACATTCGTCATATGGCGCAGGCACTCTCTGCCAGTCGGGCGGAGTTTTTAACATTGCTTTACGAGGATGAAGAGACAGATGATGCCTATATTGAAAATGTTTCTCTGCCTGCAAATCTGCATCCGGGTGACAAGTATTCCATAACAGTGCTGGTTGAGAGTAATTATGAAACAGATGCTGTTATAGAGCTTTACAATGGAAGCAGGAAGGCCGCGGCCAGTGAGGTACATCTTAACAGAGGAAGTAACCGCTTTGTGTTCAGTCAGCAGGTAGACGATGATGAAAGCAGTAATAACATGGAAATTCTGCGGGTACAAGTGAATGCGGTGGGTGATACCTGCAATGAGAATGATGTTTACAATGCTTATTCCATTGTGGAAGCAACGCCCAGAGTACTGGTTATTTCCGGAAGAAATACCAATGTTTCGGGTTTTACTTCGGCATTGAATGCGGCAGGGTGTGATTACAGTGTAGTATCCGCCTTGAATGCACCGGATAATATAGACGGTATGCTTGAATACAAGTCCATCATTCTGGTGGATACCTATATTGATGATTTACCTGCGGGTTTTCTGGATAATCTGGAGACCTATGTGAAAGACTATGGCTGCGGTTTTGTCTGCTGCGGCGGTGAGGACAGTTTTGCCCTGGGAGGATATAGAGATACGGTGCTGGAGACAGTACTTCCGGTGGATATGGAACTTAGAGGTGTGGATGAGAAACCTTCTATGGCTATGGTTATGGTAATTGACCGTTCCGGAAGTATGTCAGGTTCAGCCCCCGGCTCCGATGTGAGCAATCTGGATGTTGCAATCAAGGCTGCCGTTGTTGCGGTGGATAATCTGAGGGAGTCGGACTATGTGGGAGTACTGACTTTTGATGATATGTATAAATGGCAGGTGGAGCTGACTCAGGCAGATGACAAGGCGGAAATCAAGGATGAAATCAGAGGGATAGACGAAGGCGGCGGTACTACTATCAAGCCCGCATTAAATGAAGCTTTCAGTGTTATTTCACAGTCAGAGGCTTCTATAAAACATGTTGTTCTGCTTACGGACGGTATGGGAGAAACTACGGATTTCAGAGATGTTGTGAAATCGTATACCGACAGTGGCATCACACTTTCCACAGTAGCGGTAGGCGACGGCTCGGATACACAATTATTGGAGAGTCTTGCCAACGATTGCGGAGGCCGGTATTATTACTCCGATATTTCCAGTGATATTCCTAAAATTTTTGCCCAGGAGGTCTTTCTTGGAGGGGACAGCTATATACAGAACGGAAATTTTGCATTGTCCGTAAGGACAGGGCATGAGCTGACGGCAAATCTTTTTGACGAGGGCTGGCCTGTTCTTTATGGATATATTTCCTCAACACCCAAGACAGCTTCCAGTACCATTATTTCATCCGTTGAGAAGGATGATCCTATTCTCACGGTATGGCAGTACGGTCTGGGGCGGACCGTGGCGTGGAACAGTGATGTTACGGGAGAGTGGAGCGGTGCATTTGCCGGAGAGGATGATTATGTCCAACTCTGGAAGCGGATTGTGGACTATTCCACCGGGAACGTCAATATGGGTGAGGATAGGGTTAATGTGGTAACTGCCGGTGAAGAGACACAGATGGTCTATCAGACGGAGAACTATAGCGGTGATACGGAGATTCTGGCCACGATTATTGACCCGGAAGGGAATAGCGAGGAAGTTAAGCTCCACGCCACGGCGCCGGGAACCTATGAGATGAGCCTGCCCACATCCGATGCAGGCCTGTACCATTTCAATGTACGCCGTATGGAGAATGGGGAGATTCAAAACTATATGACCACGGCGGCTGCGGTACAGTTTTCATACGAATATAAATTTGATGTCAGTACAGCCGGGTATTTAAGTTTTGCGCAGCAGTACGGTAGACTGATTTCCCCTGATGAGAATATATGGACGAATATAACTACCGGTGCCGGAGAGAAACGCTCCATCACCAACTGGCTGCTTGGACTGGCAATCTGTCTGTTCCTGGCCGATGTGGCAATGAGGCGTTTCCAATATGTACCTGACTTGAGATGGACGAAGAAGGTATTTGAGAAGGTTAGGCCTGTGGAGAATGGACGTGTGCAGGATGGGCAAAAGTTTGTTTCACTGGTGCAAGACTCACAGGAATCAATAGATGCGCCGGATGTGTCTATGCAGATTCCTGAAAAAGGTCTAAAGTCCGTGAAAGAAAAGAGTTCCAAAAAGGAAAAGAAATCCAAACCGTCGGAGCAGACTCTTGACACTTCACAGCTTTTAAAGAAGAAAGATGACAGGAATATTTAAGGAGATAACCAAAATGCAATATAAAGGCGCAATTTTTGATATGGATGGCATTTTATTTGATACGGAGCGCGTTTTTCAGGAAACCTGGCAGGAGATTGCCGGGGAGAATAATGTTGTATTGGATAAAAGTTTTTTAAAAACCGTAACGGGAACGAGCGGCGAAAGGCTGTGTCAGGTGATAGAAGAATTTTACCATATATCAGACGGCAAACCACTTGTAGATGACTGTACGGAAAGAGTAAGGAAAAAACTGTCGGTAAATGTGCCGATTAAAGAGGGCGTGTTTGAAATATTGGATTATTTTAAACGAAATAACGTCAAAATAGCAGTTGCAAGCAGCAGCCGCATGGAGCAGATTGAGTCAAATTTAAGGATATCGGGCATAAAAGATTATTTTGATGCAGTAGTCAGTGGAACGGAAGTGGAGCATGGAAAACCCGCACCTGATATTTTCATCTATGCTGCAGAGCGGATAGGATGCAGGCCGGAGGAATGTTTTGTTTTTGAGGATAGTGAAAACGGAATAAAGGCCGGACATGCTGCAGGATGCATAACCGTTATGGTACCGGACCTGATGGAGGCTTCACCGGAAATACGCCCATATTGCTCCAGAGTATGCTCAAGTCTTCTGGAATTTGTGCAGAATTTGTGAACTTAAATATTACTCTTTATTTTTTTGATAAATTGTGATAAATTATTTGAGTAGGAATTTTTATGAAAGAGGGAAGGACATATAAAATGGCAAACAATAATACAAACATGAGTAAGAGCAAGGCTAAGCGTGAGGCGCAGAGAAAGCAGAATGAGAAGATGCGTCGTCAGCGGCTTATATCGAAAATAACAAGTACCGCTATAATGGCTGTTATTGTTTTACTTATTGCATGGGCAATAGGAAAACAGATTTATATATTGGCTATACGGACCAGTCCGGTTTCCGATTACAGCGCAGGACTGACTTCTGACGGTAAGATAGAGGATGCTGATGTATTATCAGCTCTTACACTGGTGGATTACGAGAACATTTCCATACCTGATGATGAGGTTAAAGCTACCGAAGAAGAGGTTAACGAGGAAATTGATTCAATGCTTGAGGGATATACGGAACTCAGTTCTGATACTGATGTTGAAATTGCCGATGGCGATGAGGTAAACATTGATTATGTGGGAACTATTGACGGTGTTGAATTTGAAGGCGGAAACAGTGGAGGTGCAGGTTATGACCTTACAATCGGTTCGGGTTCTTTTATAGATGATTTTGAGCAACAGCTTATAGGGCATAAAGTAGGAGATGACGTAACCGTAGAGGTTACCTTCCCTGAGGATTATGGTGACGATGAGGTTGCCGGTAAGGATGCAAGCTTTGCGGTTACCGTCAATGGTATTATGGTTGCTCCGGAACTCACGGATGAGTTTGTTGAGGAAAATCTTGCTGATACCGAGGGAGTTACGACAGTAGATGAATATCGTGCACAGATAGAAAATAATTTTTATGAAGAACATCTTGAGAAATATCTCACCAACTATATAGTAGAGAATTCTACGGTAAATTCTTATCCCAAGAAATATCTGAAGATTATGAAAGGTATTAACAAGGATAGCGATAATATGGGAGATGACATCGAGGATGAAATCGAGTATGAGAAAGAACTTACCGAACGCGCAAAAGAAGATGTAAAAGAAGCTATGGTATATCAGGCGATTTTTGAAAGCGCAGGACTTGAATTTGATGCGGAAGCGTACTTTGCTGAAATGCTTGAGGAAAATAGTGAAGATTATGTAAATAGTATGAAAGATTCATACGGTGAAGGTTATCTTGTACAGAGAGAAAAGAGAGATATGGTAGTAGATTATCTGATGGATTTATATAGATAAATTAACGAAATAATTATAAATATTAAAGGTGCCGCGATTTGTGCGGCACCCTTTTTCTTACCATAATTTGAAAAGGCGAACACCTGTTTTTGCAATTTTATATATAGGTGTTTCAAGCGCGGAAACAGCATTTTTAAGTTCCTTGCGTATTTCGATGTGTTGAGGGCAGTGAGTTTCGCATTTGCCGCATTGTATACACTGGGAGGCGCTGCTTGTATCCTTACGCAGTGCGGTACATTGAAGATAATCCATTCTGCCGGATCTTTTGCCCTCGGAATACATTGCGTTGTAGCAGCGGAAAGTTCCGGGAATGTCAACGTTTCTGGGGCAGGGCATACAGTAGCCGCAGCCTGTACATCCCACTTTTACGCTTTTGGCAATTTCATTTTTAACAAGTTCTATAAGTGATTTGTCAGAATCGGTCATACAGCCTGAATGGGCATTAGAGGCAGTACGCAGATTCTGTTCCACCATTTCAATGGAGTTCATACCGGAGAGCACACAAGTGACCTCCGGTTGGTCATATAGCCATTTAAAGGCCATCTCTGCCGGAGTGCGATGCTCCGGGTCTTTTTTAAACAATGCCTTGGCGGATTCCGGAAGCAAATCAACAAGACGACCGCCGCGGAGCGGTTCCATTATGATTACCGGAAGCCCCTTGGAATGGGCATATTTAAGTCCTTCTACACCTGCCTGGGAATTCTCATCCATGTAGTTGTACTGAATCTGGCAGAAATCCCAGTCATAAGCGTCCACAAGTTGTTTAAACATATCAGAACTGCCATGGTAGGAAAAACCGATGTTTCGTATCTGTCCAGACGAGAGTTTGCCTTCTATCCATTCAATGATTCCCATCTGCTTTAACTTGTTCCAGACGGAAACATCGCTTAACATATGCATCAGATAGAAGTCTATGTAATCTGTCTGAAGGCGTTTCAGCTCTTCCTGGAAAGTTTTTTCGACTCCATCCATTGATTTAATCAGGTAATGAGGAAGCTTGGTTGCGATATAAACCTTGTCGCGGCAATTGTTGCGATGTATTATCTCTCCTACAGCGGCTTCACTGCCGGGATATATGTAAGCCGTATCCAGGTAATTTACGCCGCCCTCAATTGCGGCCATAAGTTCTTTTTCAGCCTTATCAATATCTATGCCGCTGCCTTTTTTGGAAAAGCGCATACAACCGTAACCGAGAATTGAAATGTCGTTACCTTTTTTATCCTTACGATATTGCATATTAACCATGCCTTTCTATAAAAATACTATATTTTGTATAATTTCTTTTATAAAATACCAATATGTATCATTATATAGGCTGTTTAAAATAATGTCAAATAATATATATATTACGGTAAAGTTTGGAATTTAGGAATTGATTTACTAAATGACATAAGGTAGAATATATTTCGTATATAAGTGCCAACGGGAGAATTAAGTTATGATAAATACTATTATTTTTGATATAGGAAACGTACTTGCGGATTTTACATGGAGAGAGCATCTTGAGCGACAGGGGTATTCAGGTGTTTTGTTTGAGCGTATAGCCAATGCAAGCATTTTGAGTGATGTCTGGAATGAATATGACAGGGCGGTACTTAGCGATGAAGAAATCATACAGCGTTTTGTGGACAACGATCCTGAAATAGAAGCTGATATAAGACGCTGCTTTGCCAGCAAAAAGGGCATGGTGACAAGAAACGACTATGCCATCCCATGGATAAAGGACTTGAAGCAAAGGGGATATAAGGTACTGTATCTTTCCAATTTTGCCAAATCGGCAGAAATAGAATGCGCAGAAGCTCTGGATTTTATGCCTTATATGGATGGCGGAATACTTTCACACAGGGATAAGGTGATCAAGCCGATGCCGGAGATTTATCAGCTTTTAATAGATAGATACGAGCTGAATCCCAAAGAATGCGTATTTATAGATGATACTGAAAAAAACCTGACAGGTGCGTCAGGTTTTGGAATTCATACAATATTATTTAAAAATTATGAACAGGCCAGAGAAGAGCTTGAGAAAATATTGCACTAATCTTCCAAGCGCCCGTCCTCGGCATTATCGCGTCTGTCTTTAATCCTGCCATAGAGCCATATGTATATCCAGAGTAGGATTGGCAGACCTACAGTAGCAACCAGACAGGCTGCAAATAATCTGCCGGAGTCTGAAAAGTCCAGGAATGCAACCACTAATGTAACTATATACATGGAAACAAGTATAATGACACAGATTAGAGCCGCAATTTGTTTGGGGCTTCTTTTTTTCTTTTCTTCCATAATTATTCTTCCCAAGTTCGTATTATTTGCACAATTCTACTGAACAGTCAAGTCGTTAATTGTCTCGGTAAGGCAGGCTAATCTTAAATCGATTTCCTTGCTGGTTTCCGCCATACCACTTGCAAGTTTCTGTACTTCGGCGGCAACTACGGCAAAACCTTTACCGGTTTCTCCGGCCCGTGCAGCTTCTATGGATGCATTCAGTGCAAGCATATTCTGTCTCTTACTGAAAGCCGCAATCTGTGATGTGCTTTCATTGGCAGCTTCAATTTCTTCTGCAGCCTTGGCTATGCCGTTTGTCAGTTTGTCAAGTAAATAAGCATTCCGATTTTCCTCGTAGCTTGAGCGGACAAACATATTGATTACATCACCTAAAAGATTAGCAGACGCTTCAATTTCAGCCCTTGTTCTTATGTTGACCTTATGCAGGGCTTTAATATATGTATCTTCGTCAATATCAAGTTCTCTGGCAACCTGGCGGAACTTTTCCTCATCAGGATTTTCAGGGAGAACCTGACCGCCTATTACGCTTCCCAAAACAGTTCCGTCACTAAGTGTAATCGGGATACCAAAATCCACCAAACCTGCATGGCAGGAATAAACGCCGGTTCCTTCCCGATCGCATTTCTCACATCTTCTGCAGCCTTCAGCGCTTCCTCTGGTAAGCTTGATGCAAAAGTCTGTAAAATTGTAACATTCACTGATGTACTTTCCGTCATCTCCTACCGCAACTGTAGCCAGTCCTGTGCTTTTGGCCCAGTTTTCCATGATACTTTCAAATTTCTGCATATCACAAAATTCGTCGATTCGCATAGCTGTTTTCCTTTCCATACTATGTATAATTTCATATATTAATTAATTTAAATCATAATCCCATGTAAGTCCCATTTTATCATTCATTTTGGGAAAAGTAAAGTGTGTATTATAGCGAAAAACCCCAAAACAAGAAGATATTGTTTTGGGGTTTTTCTTTTAGGGGAGGATAAGTATTTCCTTATCTTTTGACTAATATCATTGTTACCGGGTTTGGGAAAAATATTCAATATTTTTTAAAAAAATTTGAAAAATTGAAATTTGTGTAAGGGGGACGGATGGAGAGGCGTCGGAGTCGGGGCGGGG
>JAFLTH010000065.1:104-18166 GCA_022510525.1 Lachnospiraceae bacterium
CAGACAGACAGACAGACAGACAGACAGACAGACAGACAGACAGACAGACAGACAGACAGTAATTAAGCTCTTGCAGTATGTGTTTGGTTTTGCGTATGTTACAATGGAAGATATTGCAGAAAATTGTGATGCCAAAAGAAAGCCTGTTACCAGTAATAATAGAGAAGCAGGAAATATACCTTATTATGGTGCATCAGGAATTGTTGATTATGTAAAAGATTATATTTTTGATGGAGATTATCTCTTGGTATCAGAGGACGGTGCAAATCTTTTGGCAAGAAATACACCGATTGCGTTTTCGATTACTGGGAAAACATGGGTAAATAACCATGCTCATGTGCTTCGTTTTGATGAATATGCAACAAGAAAGTATGTTGAAATGTATCTGAATTCTATTGATTTATCAGTTTATATTACAGGTGCAGCACAACCTAAATTGAATCAGAAAAATCTAAATCGTATTGTGATACCACTTCCGTCATTGGAAGAGCAAAAACGCATTGTAAAGTTGCTTGACCGCTTTGATACCATCTGTGATGACCTTACTTCAGCTTTACCAGCAGAAATCGAAGCACGCAAAAAACAATACGAATACTACAGAGACAAATTATTATCCTTTAAAGAACTTTCACAGTAAGGAGGCAATACATCGTGCCATATTTTAATATAGTAGCCGAGACATCTGAAAATACCGTAGTTACTGAATATGAACCAGTTAAGAAACGTTCTGACAGTTATCAGAGCGAGGCAGAATTAGAGAATGAGTTCATACGTTTGCTCTGTGAGCAGGGGTATGAATATTTGCCTATCCATACTGAAAAAGATTTAATTGAAAATCTCAGAAGCAAGCTGGAAGAATTAAATAACTATCGTTATTCTGACGCAGAATGGGAGAGCTTTTTCGCAAATGAAATTGCTAATCCGAATGAACATATGGTTGAGAAAACTCGTAACATACAGGAAGATTATAAAAAGGTATTGAAACGAGATGATGGCACTTCCAAGAATATTTCCTTAATTGATAAAAAGAATATTCATAACAACCGCTTACAGGTTATCAATCAGTATGAGGTAAGCAGAGACGATGGAGCAAGGCATGATAATCGTTATGATGTAACGATTTTGGTTAATGGATTGCCCTTGATACATATTGAATTAAAACGCAGGGGAGTTGCCATTAGGGAAGCTTTTAACCAGATTAACCGATATCAGAGAGACTCTTTTTGGGCTGGCAGCGGTTTATTTGAGTATGTCCAGATTTTTGTTATTTCCAATGGAACTAATACAAAATATTATTCCAACAGTACTCGTGATAATGCAATTAAGGATTTAAATTCCAACAAGGTGAAGAAAGGAAAAACAAGCAATAGTTTTGAGTTTACCTGTTTTTGGGCAGATTCTAATAATCGTGTTATACCTGATTTAATTGACTTTACCAAAACTTTTTTTGCAAAGCATACTATATTGAATGTGCTTACAAAATACTGCATATTTACATCAGAAAATATACTGATGGTAATGCGTCCATATCAGATTACAGCAACGGAACGTATCTTAAATCGTATTGAAATTGCAAATAATTATAAAAAATATGGTAGTGTGGAAGGCGGCGGATATATTTGGCATACAACAGGTTCCGGCAAGACATTGACATCTTTTAAGACCGCAAGACTGGCTTCGAAGCTTTCGTTTATTGATAAGGTATTGTTTGTGGTTGACCGTAAGGATTTGGATTATCAGACGATGAAGGAATATGACCGTTTTGAGAAAGGCGCTGCCAATAGCAATACTTCAACAAAGATTTTGAAGAGGCAGTTAGAAAATCCGGATGTACATATTATAATTACTACGATTCAGAAACTGGCAACTTTTATCAAAAAGAATCCGGGGCATGAAGTGTATGAAAAGCATGTAGTCATCATTTTTGATGAGTGTCATCGTAGCCAGTTTGGAGATATGCATACTGCTATTGTTAAGAGTTTTAAGAAGTATCATTTATTTGGATTTACAGGAACACCAATATTTGCAGTAAACTCCGGAAAGGCAAATAATTCGGTATTTTTTACAACAAGTCAGACTTTTGGAGACCAGTTACATAGCTATACTATTGTAGATGCTATTAATGACAAGAACGTTTTGCCTTTTCGTGTGGACTATATTGCAACGATGAAAGAGGAAGAAGAGATTACAGATGAAATGGTGTGGGACATCAACAGGGAAAAGGCAATGATGTCTCCTGAGAGAATATCAAATGTGACTAAGTATATTCTGGATCATTTTGACCAGAAAACCTATCGAGGTGATAAAACTTATATTTTTAATTCTTTGAAAAATATTAAGGAAGTTGCATCTGCGGAACGTGGAACCGTGGAAGAAATCAAACATAAACAGCGTCTTAGCGGATTTAATTCTATTTTTGCTGTGTCATCAGTGCCAATGGCAAAGTTGTATTATCAGGAATTTAAGAAACAGATGGCAGATGATCCGTCAAAGCACCTGCGTATAGCGACTATTTTCAGTTATGGTGCAAATGAAGAAGAAACAGATGGTATTTTGGATGAGGAAAATCCGGAGGATACATCAGCACTTGACCAGACTTCACGTGATTTTTTGGATAGCGCTATCGATGATTATAACAAGATGTTTCATACCAATTATTCAACGGATGGAGATAAGTTTCAGAATTATTATAAAGATGTATCACTTCGTATGAAGAATAAGGAACTGGATTTACTTATTGTTGTAAATATGTTCTTGACGGGGTTTGATGCCACGACATTAAATACATTGTGGGTTGACAAAAATCTGAAAATGCATGGTTTAATACAGGCATTCAGCAGAACAAATCGTATTTTAAATTCGATTAAGACCTTCGGTAATATTGTGTGTTTCCGCAATCTTGGGAAACGTGTAGACAGTGCTATTTCTCTTTTTGGTGATAAGAATGCCGGTGGTATTGTTCTGTTAAAGAGTTTCAAGGATTATTATTACGGTTATGAATCTGTGGATGGAGAACAGATGTCAGGGTATGTGGATATGATGGAGGAGTTGACAGAAAGATTTCCATTGTCAGAGCCACAGATTATCGGCGAGCAGAATCAGAAGAATTTTATTGCTTTGTTTGGAGCTATCCTGCGTATGCGTAATCTGCTTGTATCTTTTGATGATTTCAAAGGAAAGGAACTGATTTCAGAGCGCGATCTGCAGGATTATCTTGGTAGATATCAGGATTTGCGTGATGAATGGAAACAAAAGCGTGAATCGGGAGAAAGTACAGATATCACAGATGATATAGTATTTGAAGTAGAACTGATAAAACAGATTGAAATTAACATTGACTATATTATGATGCTTGTGAAAAAATATCATGACACTCATTGTGAAGATAAGGAAGTACTGATAACAATAAAAAGGGCTATTGATGCCAGTCCGGAATTACGCAGTAAAAAACAGTTAATTGAAACTTTCATTGCAGGAATCAATGATATAGATGATGTGATGAGTGAATGGCATAATTATGTGGTGCAGCAGAGGGAGTCTGACTTGGAAGCCATTATTGTAAAGGAAAAGCTGAATCCGGAGAATACCCGTAGATTTCTGGATAGCGCATTTCGTGATGGCGAGATTAAGACAGCCGGAACCGACATTGACAAACTTATGCCACCGGTTTCCCGATTTGGGGGCAGTGGAAGAGATAAGAAAAAGCAAGTTGTTATAGATAAACTAAAAGTATTTTTTGAAAAGTATTTTGGTATTGGTAGTTCAGCTTCATTTGCAGAGAAGCAACATAAAGCAGTAGTATATAAATATGATTCGACAAATAATATGTCGATGGTTGCAGAACCTTCAATACTATATGGAAATGATGAAAAGAAGTAATATCGGATAACTTGCAATGCTGTATGGTAAGAGCATTTCTTTAAAAGAAAAAATTGAGACTTGGATAAAAATATATTATAATAAGACAATAAGATTTTTACAACATAGAAGAGTTCTAATAGGGGGATATTTTAATGAAATTGGTGGCTCTCGAAAGAAATTCTGCAGGTGTTGATATAGACGTATCCTGTTTTGAAAAATTCGGCGAGGTTACATATTATCCAAATACCGTTGCAGAAAACACGGCAGAACGTATAAAAGATGCGGATATCATAATTGCCAATAAAGCACCTTTTAATGAAAGCACCTTAAAAACGGCACCTAATGTGAAGCTTATCTGTCTTCTTGCGACGGGATATGATAATGTTGATTTGGAATATTGCAAAAGCCGTGGAATTAAAGTTGCGAATGTTGGTAAATACTGTACATCCGCAGTTGCTCAGCACACTCTTCTGATGGCGTTGATGCTCTCAGAGAAAATTGCATATTATGATGACTATGTAAAATCAGGAGCCTACAGTGCACAGGATAGATTTTCCCACTTCGACAACCTTTTCAATGAGTTGGAAGGAAAGACCTGGGGAATAGTCGGAATGGGTACGATCGGTCATAAGGTTGCGGAGCTTGCACAGGCTTTTGATTGTAAAGTTATTTTTTATTCGTCATCGGGAAACAGCACATGTACGGACTATGAAAGGGTTGATTTTGATACTTTATTAAGGGAATCCGATTTTCTTTCACTGCACTGTCCGCTTACTGACAGAACCCGCAATCTTATTGATAAGGCGGCTTTGGATAAGATGAAAAAAACAGCAATCCTTATTAATGTGGCAAGAGGTCCGGTTGTCAATACACAGGATTTGTATGATGCCCTTGTGGAAGAGCGGATTATGGCAGCAGGTCTTGATGTGTTGGAAAAAGAGCCTATGGAGTCATCCAATCCGTTGAGTAAGATTAAGGACAGTACCAAATTGATAATTACGCCGCATATGTCATGGGCAAGTGTAGAAGCAAGAACACGGCTTGTACAAGAAACTATGAAAAATATAGAAGCGTTTTTAAATGGAGAAGACAGAAATATTGTAAATTTATAAATTGAAATATAAGTCAGATTTTAAAATATATTGTTAATTAAACCAGATTGTGAAATTATAAATATAAACAAAAGGAAAGGGATAAAGATTATGGGAATTGTAATTAAGAATGCACTTGTAGTTGTACCACAGGGTGGAGAGGACATTATAAAAGAGACCTCTCTTTATATTGAAAAAGACCGAATCACAGGCATCGGTGAAATGCCATCCGGGTTCAGCGAAGAAAAAGTGATTGATGGAACGGACAAGCTAGTCATCCCCGGATTGATCAACTGCCATACACACTCTTACATGTCATTTATGCGCAATGTTGCCGACGATTTATCGTTTATGGATTGGCTGTTTGGAACGATTGACCCCATTGAGCAGCAGATGACTGACGAGGATACTTACTGGGGAGCAAATCTGGCTATTATTGAAATGATGAAAAGCGGAACCACCTGCTTCAATGATATGCAGATGAATATTCATCAGACCACAAGAGCAGTTAAGGAATCCGGTATGCGTGCGGTAATCTGCCGCGGACTTGTGGGAAGCGGGAATGATGAAGGCGGTCAGATGAGACTTAGACAGGCATATGAAGAACGTGACGCCGCTAAGGATTGTGACAGGCTGACCTTTTTACTTGGACCGCATGCGCCTTACACCTGTGATGACGAATTTCTGAAAATTGTTTCCAACGAAGCGAAGAAAAACGGTATGGGCATACATATCCATCTTTCGGAAAGTGTAAGTGAAATCGAACAGATAAAAGATAAATACGGCTGCACGCCGATTGAGCTGGCTGAAAAGACAGGTATATTTGATGTTCCGGCGATTGCGGCTCATTGCGTTCAGGTAACTGACAAAGATATAGATATTTTAAAAGCGCATAATGTCAGTGTTGTCACCAATCCGGCAAGTAATATGAAGCTTGGAAACGGTTTTGCACCAATTGCAAAAATGCTTGAAAAGGGTGTCAATGTCTGTCTCGGTACCGATGGCGCGGCAAGTAATAACTGCCTTAATATGTTCCACGAACTGAGTCTGCTTACATTGATACATAAAGGAACCGGCAAGACACCTCAATGCATAAGTGCCAAAGAGGGATTTCGTATAGCGACAATTAACGGGGCAAAGGCCTTGGGTCTTGAAAAAGAAACAGGTTCAATTGAGGTTGGAAAGAAGGCTGACCTGGCAATTCTTGATTTGAATACCCCGGCATTGACGCCAAGAAATAACCTGATTGCGGGACTTTCTTATTCCGCTAATGGTTCGGAGGTACATACTGTTATAATCAACGGACAGGTTACTATGGAAAATCATAAAATCCTGACAATGGATGAGGAACTGGTCTATAAAAAAATAAATGATATTATTGTCAGAATGGGCTTGGATAAAAAAGTATATTAGTCGATATTAAAATAGGAGATTATGAATAAAAAATTTTAATAATATTTAGGAGGAAAATATAATGAGCAGTGAAATCAGAGACATTAATTTAGCGGAGTCCGGTGAGAGAAAGATTGAGTGGGTAAAAAGAAACTGTGACCTACTCCGAACTTTAGAGCAGGAATTTAGCGAATCAAAACCGTTTGCAGGTAAGAAAGTTGCATTATCAGTTCATCTTGAGGCAAAGACGGCATATCTGTGTCTGGTGCTTAAAGCCGGCGGAGCAGATATGTATGTAACAGGATCCAATCCTTTGTCCACACAGGATGATGTGGCAGCAGCGCTGGTTAAGGCAGGTCTGGAAGTTCATGCATGGTATGATGCTACACAGGAAGAATATGAAAATCATATCCGCCATGTACTTGAAGTTGGCCCCAATATTATAATTGATGATGGCGGAGATCTCGTAAATATGGTACATAAGGAGATGCCAAATTTAATTCCTAATATTATCGGCGGCTGTGAAGAAACTACAACTGGTATTATCCGTCTGGAAGCAATGAATAAAGCCGGAGAGTTAAAATTCCCGATGGTGCGCGTAAATAATGCTGATTGTAAGCATTTATTCGATAACAGATACGGTACAGGGCAGTCTGTATGGGACGGTATCAATAGGACAACCAATCTTATAGTAGCCGGCAAAATAGTTGTTGTAGCAGGTTACGGCTGGTGTGGAAAAGGTACGGCAATGCGTGCCAAGGGTCTTGGAGCAAGAGTAATTGTAACCGAAATCGACCCGATTAAGGCGATAGAGGCAGTTATGGACGGTTTCGATGTAATGCCGATGAACGAAGCTGCCAAATTAGGAGATTTCTTCGTTACGGTTACAGGCTGTGATGCGGTTATTGATAAAGAAGACTTTGCAGTTATGAAAGAGGGTGCTATACTTTGTAATGCAGGACATTTTGACTGTGAGATTGATATGGCATGGTTAAAGGCGAATGCAGTTGAAACAAGGGAGCAGAGAAAGAATATTATGGGATATAAACTTCCCACAGGACAGTGGATATTCGTTCTGGCAGAGGGCAGACTTGTTAATCTTGCCGCAGGTGACGGACATCCGGCAGAGATTATGGATATGAGTTTCGCTATTCAGGCTCTTTCCGCAAAATATCTTGTGGAGCATGGAAGTGAGTTAACAGAGAAGCTGATTGATGTTCCGGTGGAAGTTGATAGGGATGTTGCAAAACGTAAACTTGCTTTCCTCGGAAAAAAGATTGATGTACTTACGCCTGAGCAGGAGAGATATTTGAACAGTTATTCATTATGAGAATAGATAGAGTTTCTGCTTGAGGCAAGTCGGTAAAACAACTTATCATAAGGTTTGAGAAAGAGGTACAAATATAATGGAGCAGCAGGCAGAAGAAGTATCAAGATACAGTGCAGGTGAGTTGCTTAAAAGATTCCTGCCATATTATAAAAAATATTGGCAAATAGTTGTAATTGATTTGATTTGCGCAGGTCTTACAACTATATGTGAAATGGTGCTGCCAATGATTATCCGTTATATAACCAATACAGGTATGGATAATCTGGCAGCGCTGAGTGTGGGTATCATACTGCGTCTGGCAGTTTTATATCTTGTACTCAGAATAATTGACTCTATGGCTAATTTTTATATGGCATATACGGGGCATGTCATGGGAACCAGAATGGAAACCGATATGCGCCGGGATGCCTATGCACATCTACAGCACCTTTCCGATACTTATTACAATAACACAAAGGTTGGTCAGATCATGGGAAGGATTACCAATGATTTATTTGATGTGACCGAATTTTCCCACCACTGTCCCGAGGAGTTTTTTATCGCGGGGATAAAAGCAGTGGTTTCTTTTGTTATTCTTGCCGGAATCAATCTCCCGCTTACACTTATCATATTTGCGGTTGTACCGGTAATGGCTATCGTTTGTACGATAATTAATTTACGTCTGCGCGCTGCATTCAGGCAGCAGAGAATTCAGATTGGTGAATTAAATGCAAGAATTGAGGATAGTCTCCTTGGACAAAAAGTAGTCAAAGCATTTACCAATGAGGAAAAGGAAAAAGAGAAATTTGAAGAGGATAATCAGAATTTTTTCCGGATAAAAAAGAAAACCTACAAGTTTATGGCGGCTTTTGGAACTACAACAAGGGCATTTGACGGACTGATGTATCTGGTGGTGGTACTGGCAGGCGGCATTTTTATGGTAAAAGAATTAATTTCTCCGGGAGATTTGGTGGCATATGTTATGTATGTTTCCACCCTGATTGCGACCATAAGAAGGATTATAGAGTTTGCCGAACAATTCCAAAGAGGTATGACCGGAATTGAACGTTTTGTAGAGATAATGGACAGCGATATCGAAATTTTTGATGAGCCTGATGCAGTTCCATGTGGAAATGTTAACGGTGATATTTCTTTAAAGAATGTAAGTTTTGAGTATCCTGATGATCACAATATCGTATTTCGTGACTTAAATCTTGATATTCATGCAGGAGAAAAAATTGCTATAGTAGGACCGTCCGGTGGCGGAAAAACCACCCTTTGCAATCTTATTCCCCGCTTTTACAATATAGACAAGGGTGAAATCATCCTGGATGGGCAAAATATTAAAAAATATACCATAAAAAGTCTGCGTCAGAATATCGGAATGGTACAGCAGGATGTATATCTTTTTTCCGGCACGGTTTATGAAAATATCGCGTATGGCAGGGATAATGCAACAAGGGAAGATGTGATTGAGGCCGCAAAGAAAGCCGGAGCGCATGAATTTATTGAAGCGCTTAAGGACGGTTATGACACATATGTCGGTGAACGTGGTGTGAAGCTTTCCGGCGGACAGAAACAGCGAATCAGCATTGCCCGGGTATTTTTGAAGAATCCGCCGATTCTTATTCTGGACGAAGCAACTTCCGCATTAGATAACGAAAGTGAATTCCAGGTGGCAAAATCGCTTCAGGAGCTTGCTAAAGGAAGAACAACTATAACGATTGCTCATCGACTTTCGAGTATACGCAATTCCGACAGGATACTTGTATTGACAGAGAACGGTATAGTGGAAGAGGGTAATCACGAACAGTTGCTCGAAAAAAAGGGTATTTATTATCATTTTTATGTAACAGCCAATGAATTGAAGTAAAATTTTTGGAAAAAATAAAAAAAGTATTTACATTTTCTGGATTTAAATGTTAGAATAGTGCTAGATAAAGATGCTCTAAAAGCTTTAATTTATACCATTTAGATAATGTTCCGCCAAACAGGCAGGGGCAGCTTTTTTATTTATGCGGAAATGATAATGTCATAGGTTTGAGCGTTAATGGCAGCTGATTTGGAGTTTAAAAATGGTTAGTTTAAGTGACAGGAGGAAATTGCATGTTTGAAGTTGGGGAATTGATTATGTGCGGGGGTCATGGAGTTTGTCGGGTTACGGCTATCACCGGAAATCCAATTGATAAACTGGATAAGAAAAGAAAGTACTATATTCTGGAGCCGGTTTTTGAGAAGGGAAGTACTATTTATACTCCGGTCGATAATGATAAGATTATTATGAGAAAGATAATGAACGAAAAGGATGCAAAGAAGCTTATTGATAAGATTCCGGAAATCGAGACAGTTTGGATCAAGGAAGAAAAGACAAGAGAACAGATGTATAAGGAAGCAATAAGAACCTATGACTGTCAGAGTCTTGTGCAGATTATAAAGACATTGTATCTTCGTAAGCAGGATAGGGTGCAACAGGGGAAAAAAGTGCTTTCCTCGGATGAACACTATCTTAAAAAAGCGGAAGAACTTCTTTACAGCGAAATGTCACTGGCATTATCTATTCCCAAGGATAGTGTTGAAGAATATATAGCCGATGAAATCCATAAAAATTACAAATAATCAGAAAAGCTGTTGCTTTAGTGCAACAGCTTTATTATTTTAACTGGCCGTATTATTGGCATCACCAGCAGTGGCAGCCTCAGCAGCAGTATTAGTTTCATTATTCGTATCGGCTTCTTTGCCTTTATTGCCATCCTTGGCCTCATGGTGCGGATGGCTTCCGATTATATTAATGGCGGAGACGCAGGCCGTAAGAATCTCTGCCTCGACCTGTGCAGTTAAAGAATCGAAACGATGAAGGATAGCGCCTTTGGCAGTACGTGCATATTTGGGATGCAGTCTGTTCAGTGCGTATGTAGCCATATCAAGCTTGCAATCATCGCAAGAACATATGTTAGGCATCGTGGGCAGAAGATGATTGAGCATAGACTCTACATTATCTTCCATCATATTCTTTAGTCCTTCCATTTTAATCCCCTCCATGGTAAAAAGTGTACATATATATGTTATAACTTTTTTTGTCTATAATCAATATTAATTTAACGTCAAACTAAAATTTCTTAAAATATTTGAAAAAAAACGTATTTTTTTATGCAAAAAGACGAAAAACAGTATCAAAGAATACCTTGAAGTTCTTTTATCAGGTCATGTACACTCACTAATTTGTTAATTTTGCCTATATTTGCCCCGCAAAAAATAAGACCGTTCTCAACATCTCCATTTACGGCATCCACCAAAGCCTGTGTGATACAGTATGGAATTTGCGATGGATTACATTTTTCCAGACATTGATAGCATTTGTTTACATGAAGCCTGCCCTCGTTGGTTTTTTTAATAAAAGAATTATAGAGGGCACGTCCGGGCAGGCCTACCGGACTTTTAATGATTCGGACATCTTCTTCTTTTGCATTTAGATAAGCCTGTTTATATGCGTCAGATGCATCACACTCATATGTTGCAACAAAGCGACTGGCAATCTGAACGCCGTCTGCGCCAAGTGCAAGTGCATTCTCTATATCGGAATGGTCGTAGATACCGCCTGCGACAATTACAGGAATCCGGCAGTGATATTTTTCTTCATATTGCCTTTTTACAGAGATAATAGAAAGAATTTCATCGTTCTGCGCTCTTACGCATTTGTCCAAATCCGCAAGCTGCTCAATAGAAAAGCCGAGAT
This sequence comes from Lachnospiraceae bacterium, assembly GCA_022510525.1. Taxonomy (GTDB): domain Bacteria; phylum Bacillota; class Clostridia; order Lachnospirales; family Lachnospiraceae; genus UBA3282. Next base: position 11,491 of record JAFLTH010000065.1, read on the forward strand.
GTCCTCCTGCCATCGGACCCTCTACCACAAGAAAATCGGCAGTTCTGTTATATTTATGATCCCACATTTTTAAAATAACATTGCAAGCGCGGGTACTTGATATGATTGGCGCGATTTTTGTATCGTATCCTGCCACAAGCTCAGGAAGGTCTACCGGAAGGCCTGCACCGCATATTACGACATCTGCACCTGCTCTGGCAGACTCTTTTACATGCTCGCGATAGTGTTTGAGCGCAACCATAACATTGACGCCTATCAATCCTTTTCCGCCGGAAATTTCTCTTGCTTTTTCTATGTGTTTACGGATTGCTTTTAGATTACAGGCCGCCTGGTCTTTCTCAAATCCGTCTTCATCATAACCTATCTGCGCAGTGGAAATAATACCGATACCCCCCTCAGCCGCAACTGCTCCTGCTAACGAAGATCGGCTTACACCAACACCCATTCCGCCTTGTATAATAGGAATCTGTGCTATTTTATCTCCTATACGTAATGCTTTCATAGTCTGAATGTCCTTTCAAATTGTGTATTATTAAATATTCTAATATAATATTTTGAATATCAAAGTATATATATACACTACATCATTGCAGTATTGTTGTCAAGCATACATTGTTTGTATTTATAGATAGTGTAGTATTAAAAACCATTATAAACGGTAAAGATATTTTTTATACTTTTTAAAGAGTTTTTTCATTGACCTTTCTGCTAAATAAGATTAATATATAAAAACATTGATATATTTTTTGGAAGATTTATGAAAAGCTCCGGAGGAGATTTTGGGGCTTATGTGTAGTGATATTATTATAAGAAAGGATATGGACTGAATAATGTTTAAAATCTTAAAATATTTGGGGGAGTTCAAAGTATCGGTTATCGCAGTCATAATCCTCCTTATTTTACAGGCATACTGTGACTTGTCGCTGCCTTCCTATACATCGGATATCGTGGATGTGGGAATTGAACAGGGCGGAATAGAAAGCGCGGTTCCGGATATTATGCGTGAAGAGACATTGGATAGTATATGCCTGTTTTCGGAAAAGGAGGACTTGATCCGTCAATATTATTCATTGAACGAAGACGGGAATTATGAACTTCAGACAGCTGATAAGGAAGTCATTGATTCGTTGAATGAGGCTATGGGGATTTCAATGGCACTCATTTCCATACCGGAGCTTAGTGTTGATGATTTAAGGGCAATGGTGGACAGCGGTATAATGACTAAGGAAGATGTCATTGATATGAAAAATCAGATGCTGGCTCAGTACGGTGAAGAATTCAGTGATATGATTGTAGATCAGATGGCAATTATGTTTGTCAAGTCTGAGTATGAAGCAGTAGGACTTGACTTGGATGCTCTACAGACACGGTATTTGTTGGTTACAGGTGCCAAGATGCTGCTGATGACTGTGCTTATGATGTCAGCGGCTATTGCCGTTGGATTCCTGGCAGCCAGAACTTCTGCCGGAATCGGACAGGGACTACGTAACAGGGTGTTTAAGAAAGTAGTTTCTTTTTCACAGGCAGAGATGGATAAGTTTTCTACAGCATCCCTGATTACAAGAAGTACAAACGACATACAGCAGGTACAGATTGTTTCCGTTATGCTGCTTCGTATGGTCTGCTATGCACCTATACTTGGTATAGGCGGAATTGTTAAAGTAGCCAGTACCAGAACCGGAATGGGTTGGATCATTGCAGTTGCAGTCGGTATGATTCTTCTGCTGGTAGGAAGCTTAATGGGAATTGCTATGCCCAAATTTAAGATGATGCAGACACTTGTAGATAAATTGAATCTGGTCTCCAGAGAGATTTTGACGGGTATTATGGTTATCCGGGCATTCAGTCGTGAAAAATATGAAGAGAAACGTTTTGATAAGGCCAATAAAGAGCTTATGTCCACACAGTTATTTACCAACAGGGTTATGACATTTATGATGCCGACCATGATGCTTATCATGAACGGAATTACGATAGCTATCGTATGGTTTGGAGCTAAAGGCATTGATCTGGGAAATCTGCAGCTTGGTGATATGATGGCATTTATTACATATTCTATGCAGATTGTTATGTCCTTCCTTATGCTGACTATGATTTCAGTTATGCTGCCAAGGGCAGGTGTAGCGGCCGAACGTATTGAAGAAGTCTTGAATACGGAGCCGACAATCCTGGATGCAGAGCAGCTGAAGGATGATAAGATAGAAGAAAAAGGTGTGGTCGCATTTGAGAATGTCTACTTCCGTTATCCTGAAGCAGAGGAAGATGCCCTGTCCGATATTTCGTTTGTTGCTAAACCCGGAAAGACTACGGCAATTATCGGAAGTACCGGTTGTGGAAAATCCACATTATTACATTTGATTACCCGCTTCTATGATGTAACAAGCGGACGGATTACTATTGACGGAATTGATATAAAAGAACTGTCTCAAAAGAAACTGCGCAGTATGTTAGGTTTTGTGCCGCAGAGGGGAGTGCTTTTCTCCGGAACAATAGCTTCTAATATTAAGTTCGCAGGAGAGGATAAGGTTTCCGATGCAGTGATGGAGGAAGCTGCCGGAATCGCCCAGGCAACGGAATTTATCGAGAGCAAGAACGAAGGATATCAAAGCCCTATTGCACAGGGAGGCACAAATGTTTCGGGCGGACAAAAGCAGAGGCTTTCTATTGCAAGAGCAATTGCTGCAAAACCTAAGGTATTTTTGTTTGATGACAGTTTTTCCGCATTGGATTATAAGACCGATGCAGTTCTTAGAAAGGCATTGAATGAGAAAATTTCGGATGCAACTGTTATTATTGTTGCGCAGCGTATCAGTACGATTTTACATGCCGACCAGATTATAGTTCTGGATGAGGGAAAAATAGCCGGAATAGGTACACATGGAGACTTACTAAAAGACTGTGAGGCTTATCAGGAGATTGCAAGGTCTCAGCTTTCGGAAAATGAATTGAAAGGAGGCAATGCATAATGAGCGAGAATGAAAGAAGACCCAGGGGGCCCCACGGACCGGGAAGAGGCATGATGCCGGGGGAAAAGGCGAAAGACTTTAAAGGGACAATTGCAAAGCTTTTACGTTATATGGGTAATTACAAATATGCCCTGTTTGCTGTTGCAATTTTCGCAGTCGGAAGTACGGTGTTCCATATTCTTGGACCTAAGGTTTTAAGTAGAGCGACAACAGAACTTTTTAGCGGATTGATGGCGAAGCTTTACCATACAGGTGGGATTGATTTTGATAAAATAGGAAAAATTTTGTTGGGACTGCTGGGATTATACACTCTTAGTGCATTATTATCCCTGTTTCAAGGCTGGATTATGACAGGTGTGTCACAAAAGTTGTGCTTCCGTTTTAGAAAAGAGATTTCGGAAAAAATAAATCGTATGCCGCTTGAGTATTTTGAATCCAGAACAGTAGGCGAGGTTCTTTCCCGCATTACCAATGATGTTGATACTCTTGGCATGAGTCTGAATCAGAGTATAACTACGCTGATTACTTCCGTGAGCACCCTTGTAGGTGTATTGATCATGATGTTGAGTATCAGTCCGCTTATGACATTAATTGCGCTTGTTATACTGCCTATAGCCGGAACCTTAATAAGTATAGTGGTAAAGTTTTCTCAGAAATATTTTATAGCACAGCAGAAATATCTCGGAAAAATCAACGGACAGGTAGAAGAGACATACAGTGGACAGAATATTGTCAAGGCATTCAACAGGGAAGAAGAGGTTTTGAAAGAATTTGAGGAAACCAATAACATCCTGTATCAGTCTGCGTGGAAATCACAGTTTTTATCAGGTCTTATGCAGCCTATTATGATGTTTATAGGAAACTTGGGCTATGTTGCGGTTGCCGTTGTCGGAAGCATGCTTACTATAAGAGGAACGATTGAAATCGGAGATATCCAGGCGTTTATCCAGTATGTTAGAAATTTCACACAGCCTATTCAACAAATTGCGCAGGTATCCAATATGCTGCAGTCTACTGCTGCGGCAGCGGAAAGGGTATTTGAGTTTTTGGAAGAAGCCGAAGAAGACCAATATGCGGATAATCCGGCGCAGCTTAAAAATTTTGAAGGTCATGTCAGCTTCGAAAATGTAAAATTCGGATATAAACCTGATAAGATCATAATACACAATTTTAACAGTAAAGTAGAACCGGGACAGATGGTGGCTATTGTCGGACCTACCGGAGCAGGAAAAACAACAATGGTTAAGTTGTTAATGCGTTTTTATGATGTAAACGATGGCAGTATCAAAATAGATGGCAATGATGTAAAAGATTTTAACCGCAGTAAGCTTCGTGAGAGCTTTGGTATGGTATTGCAGGATACATGGTTATTTAAAGGTACAATTATGGAAAATATCCGTTACGGACGTTTGGATGCAAGTGATGAAGAAGTTATTGAGGCTGCCAAGGCAGCGCATGCCCACAGATTCATCCAGACACTTCCCGGCGGGTACAATATGGAACTCAATGAGGATGCAAGTAATGTATCCCAGGGGCAGAAACAGCTGCTTACGATAGCAAGGGCGATTCTTGCAGACAACAAGATTATGATTCTGGATGAAGCAACCAGCTCCGTTGATACCAGAACCGAGCAGCGTATACAGAAGGCGATGAACAACTTGATGAAAGGCAGAACCAGTTTTGTTATTGCTCATAGATTGTCTACTATCCGGGATGCCGATCTGATTCTTGTAATGAAAGACGGAGATATAGTAGAGCAGGGAAATCATGAACAGTTGCTTTCACAGAACGGGTTTTATGCAGAACTCTATAATTCACAGTTTGAGGATGTTACGGCATAAAAATGAACAGGGTATGCCTGTATGCCTATGACGAAATAGAAACATTATATGCATTAATATATAGCATAAGAAAGGGAAAGGAGCAAAGTTATGATGATAATAGACGTTGTTTTGGATACATTGCTGGACTGCGTCAAATTACTGCCATTTTTGTTCCTTACCTATCTTGCGATGGAGTATCTTGAACATAAGGCAGGAGACCGTATGCAGGATACGATTCGTAAATCCGGAAAGTTCGGTCCGTTTGTCGGAAGTATTCTGGGTGCATTTCCGCAATGCGGGTTTTCTACGGCAGCTTCTAATTTGTATGCCGGAAGAATTATTACACTGGGAACTTTGATATCCATTTATCTCTCAACTTCGGATGAAATGCTGCCTATTTTAATCTCTGAACAAGTCGGAGCTGCAATGATATGGAAAATCCTCGGTGCAAAGATTCTTATCGGAATGATTGCGGGATTTTTAATAGATATTATAGCAGGCAGATTTTTTAAAAAAGAAAACGACAAAATGCAGATAGAGTATTTGTGTGAGAATCATCATTGTCATTGTGAAAAAGGGATTGTAAAATCCACACTTCATCATACGGTGGAGATTTTTATATATCTGCTTTTGATCACATTTGTATTGAATTTATTGATTGCGTTTATTGGAGAAGATTTTCTGGAGACGCTGCTGTTTAACCGACCTTTCATAGGGGAACTGATTGCCGGAATAATTGGATTGATTCCTAACTGTGCAGCATCTGTAATAATTACACAGCTTTATCTGCAAGGTATCTTAAGCGCAGGCGCAATGATGGCGGGACTGCTGGTCGGAGCCGGGGTCGGAATTCTTGTATTGCTTCGCGTCAACGATAGACCGAAAGAAAATATACGAATTATAGTCCTGCTTTATGGGCTGGGTATTGCGGCCGGAATTATTATTGAGTTGTTGGGAATTACTTTCTAATGTTACCCGAATCTCCGGTTATGTTATTATGTTTAAGTTTGTTATATTATCTATAATGTAAATTATGCCGATAAATATATTATAGCAATTACAATAATTTACTTATTTTTAAGGTGGTGGAGTTCAATGGGAATCGGCAATATAGGCGCAACTAATTTTTATAAGGCACAGGATATACATCCGGAAACTCAAAATACCGGTAGAAAAAGTATAGTTTTTACAAACGCAACAGACATAGGCAAAGCACTTGCAACCCGTCAGGTAAGCGTAGACGGTGTATCCATTGAACTGTCCGATGAGGCAATGCAGGCGCTTTATGATGCAAGGGATAAGTTTTATGCCGACAGAGATGCGGAGACAGAGCGTTATGTTGCAGAGTTTAATAAATATGCAGCCGAGCAGCAAAAAGAAGCTGCCGAAGATATGGCTGAAGACATGGCCAAAGCACTTGCAACTGCAAGACGGATTGCAAACGGCGATATAGTACCCGCAATAGATGAACAGAAGCTTTTGGAATATAATGCAGAGCTGTATAAGATGGCAAAGGCAGCAGCTATGCTTCATCAGATGGAGGAGCATCGAAAGGATAAATCCTTGTATGAAAATGAGGAAGAGCGTGAGTATACAAATCCTGAGGAAGAAACAACACCTATGCAGAAATATGGTGTGGAGGTAGAGGTTTCTCTTGGGGATGCGCCTGCAATTGAAGGGATTTCCGAAGGACAATTAATTGAATGAGATATATTATAGGCAGGGCGCAGAGTGTGCGCCCTTTTTTGTTTAAAGGTTTTTAAATAAAATGCAAAAAAAAAGCACCATCCCCAAGGCTCATATGTCCTCAAAAATGGTACTTACAAGTGCGCCTTCAGGGGCTCGAACCCTGGACACCCTGATTAAGAGTCAGGTGCTCTTCCAGCT
>JAFLTH010000066.1 GCA_022510525.1 Lachnospiraceae bacterium
TTTTATTTTCAAATTGGACTAAAAATCAAAACAGATCAAATTCAGAAATAAACAGCGAAATGTAGCATTTCTGAACCCTGCAAGTCCAATTTGAATTGTCATTAAACTGCATTCTTTAGGGAATATTCTTGTTCTTTCTGCTCCGGAGTCTTGTATTGCAGTTTCTTATGCGTACGTTTGGTATTATAAAACATCATATACTTATCCACTGCACTTATAAAATCGTATTCAGATCTATACTTCGTCCGATACAATTCCTCACGCTTTAAAGAAGAAAAGAAAGTTTCAATCACCGAGTTGTCATAATAAGATGAATCCTTATATTTAAAATATGCAGCATCGTTCACCCATATTTGATTGGGCTTTTCGGCGTAAAACTGCTGATTGACATGAATTTTTAAGTTTGATATTGAAAAAATATACAATGTATGATAAAATTTAGTAAAATAACTAAATTATTCTTGAGAATAAGGTGTTTTTATATCTAACACAGAATATTAAGGAGTATGTTTATGAATTGGAATGATTTGTTAAGCAAAGAACGTCTTGGCGGCAAAATAGAAATACCGTATGACCAAGAGAAGTATTCAATGAGTGAATTTGAAAAGGACTACTGGCGAATTCTGGATTGCTCTGCATTCCGGCGCTTGCAAGATAAAACGCAAGTTTTTCCTTTGGATAAGAGTGATTTTGTTCGTACACGATTGACTCATTCACTTGAGGTTGCTGCACTTGCAAAGCAGTTAGTTGCGATGGTGTATAAAAATATAGATACATTTACTCCAAGCACAATAAAAGAACGGTATCCGTTTACTTCAGAAAATGCACAATTTGCTGCTGACATCGTTGCATGTGCGGGGTTATTACATGATATTGGGAATCCTCCGTTTGGTCACTTCGGAGAAGATGTGTTGCATTCATGGTTTGAGAACAATCTTAACGAATTGACGTACCATGATAAAGAAACAGATAAGTAGATATCATTAACAAAAGATGAAATAATTGCTGATTTAAAACATTTTGAAGGAAATGCACAGGCATTTAGACTTCTGACAAAATTACATTCTGTGGACAGCGAATATGGCCTTAACCTTACTTCAGCAGTTTTAAATACATTGGTTAAATATCCGACCGATTCAATGCATGTAAACAGTGATGCGGAAAACGTTTGCATTCATAAATTAGGGTATTACTATGCGGATCAGGATTTTTTTATGACAATTGCCAAACATACAGGTACATATTTTAACGATATGCATCATCGACATCCTTTGACGTTTATTCTTGAGGCGGCTGATGATATAGCATATGCAACAGCAGATTTGGAAGATTCATATAAAAAAGGATTATTTACAATTGACGAATTTAAAAAGTTTTTTACCAAAGAGTTGGAAAATATTACAGATCACTCACAACGTCAGTATGCTAAGGAACTAATACATCAACTGGATAATTTCAGAAACTCCGCCACAGCCGGAGCTTCTTCTGAGCTTCAGGCGTTTCAAAGGTGGATAAACTATGTCCGCCATTGGCTTGTTTACTGTGCTGCCTATGGGTTTACACACAATTATCAGAAGATTATGGAGGGAAATTTTTTAGAGAAATTATAATCGGTACTTATCACGAAGGAACGATGGATATTTTAAAGAAGTCTATGACCCAGTTTACTTTTTGTTCATCACCGATTCTAAAATTAGAACTTTCGGCCGAAACGATCATAGAAGGTTTGCTGGAGCGTTTTGTTCCCGCTGCAATCGACTGGGAGGTATCAAGTGCAAGCAGAATTACAAAACGAAAAGCGGAAAAGAAACTGATGAAATTGGTTTCAGAAAATCACAAAGCGGCATATTTCAAGTGCAAAAAAGAGGATGATAAAGAGTATAATTTATACCTTTGTTTACTATTGATCGCAGATTTTGTAAGTGGAATGACAGATACATATGCAAAAACATTATACCAGGAATTGAGCGGGATATGATACTATTATTTAAGTTTATAAAAGTTTAAACAAATTTACAGTATTTGTGTTTTGTTTTGATCAAAAAACAATTTGACATTTTTTTATGAATTTTTCCATTAGCTGAGTGCCCTTGACATTTTTTCAGAATATCAGAAGTATATTTTTTGTTTTTCTATTTTAAGAAAATCTAAATTGTCATATGGAGACAGCTGCTGAGCGGCCTTATCACGCTCCCAGAGAACAGGGAGCGTGTTTTATATGCTACTACTAAAAAATCTTTTTTGTAGTGGCTAGACAGAACCAAGAACCGTCATCGGACAGCATTTCAAACTCTCTGATTTGCACGAAGGTGACGGTTTCTTGTGTATTTGGGAGAGTCAGCACGATAACCGTTTTATCATCCAACAAATAGACTCTATCCACAAATGTTTTGATCTCCTGTATTGTAACGTTTTTGCCCTCTTCCGTAGCCTATTCCAGCCGCTTGAACCACTCGATTATATGCGCTCTGGAAGGCAGGTGCGCAGCGGTAAGCTTCGCCGAGTACAGTTCTTCTTCAAGCTCTGAATTTTGCAATTCCAGCTCATCCAGTTTTTCATAAGTGCATCGCTTTTCTTTTCAATGAGCATATCGGCTACATTATTCAGCTTTGTATCTACCGCAATAAGCTCTCTTTCCAGTTCCTCAACTTTGTTGGCCTCCATAGAATAGGAGTAAGCAGCAATCAACTTATCCGCCAGCCAATCCTTGCGTTTCTCCATATTCAGGAGAGAAAGCACCTGCTCGAAGATGAATCACCCAATAAAATTCTTGCGCTCCGCTTTTTTGCAACAATCTCTATCTTTGCACCTGTAATAGTGGTGTTGCTTACCGTTTTGGCTTGTGCCGCCGGTAGCCGTCAATTTCTCGCCGCAAATGCCGCAATACAGTTTCCCACTCAGCAAATACTCGACCTTAGCTTCTGCTCTTGTAGGGGCTTTTTGTTGTTTCCAAAATATTTTGCACCGTTTCAAATTCCTCACGGTCAATTATCGCCGGACACTCTCCTTCTATCGCAATCTTATTGTCATATGTATAGACACCTATATACTTCCTGTTTTTCAGCATCACATCAAATGAGTTATATGTAAACAGCCTGCTGCCCTTGTGCGGTAGCCTTTGGCATTAAGCACTTCTGCTATCTCTTTCTTACCTCTGCCATCAGCGTACATTCTGAATGCAATTCAATGAATCTCGGCGGTGGCGGGGTCAATGTGCAGTTACGCCGAAGTATAAGCCCTTCTCTCTGGACACTTATGACAACGCTGCATCAGCTTCCGAGGTTGCAAAAGATGAAACATCTCAGAGTGAAAACGCAGAGCCTGCGGAGTATTATCCAAACCCAAAGTGCATAATCAAAAAAGCAAAACACTCCCACAGCAATGGAAGTGCTTCGTCTCTTCCAACATCTCAGCAACACTATCCGAAACAGCATACTCGGTTATCCGAAACCCTCAAGCGTTAGGGTAGACCGTAAGCTACAGCGTAAGATCAATGAGAAAAAAGAATTACATGGGATGCGAATTGAGTAAAAGGTCAGAATGACTTTCCAAAACGATAGAACATTAAAACAAGCACACCGTCTACCACTTCATAAATGAGCAGCCAATCAGGTCCTACATGGTATTCCCGACAGCCCTCGTATTTTCCCGTGTTGGCTAATTGTGTGCTGTTCTTTCCGGGAAAATGATATGACACTACTTTGCGTGAAAAACATTATAACATACAATTTACCAATACTTGTATCCGCATACCAAAAAAAGCAAAAAAATATGTCAAAACTTGTCACAAAATGTTTTTTGGGGATTTATGTTTATAGAGATATAATAATGTGTATAAAAATATAGTCGGTTAAAAAATAATTCCAATTGAATAGTACAAAAACTGCGTTGAACTGCAACCCAACCTAACGAATGGTTAAAAATTTGAGGTGAGTGGTAATCCCAAACATGAACAATTCAGTATCGTATTTTGAGATGTATTTGATTTATGAATCGGTTGTTAGAGAGCGTTTCAGCGTTTTATTTACATTTAGATATTGAGTCGTATTTGTTTTTTGGCAGATTATGGTATAATTTGTATTTATAATAACCTACATCAATCCGTTATTATTTCATTTGAAAATATCACAGAAGAAAAAATTGTTGACTGTACTGTGCTGTCTCCTGAAAAGATTTTGATATAATCAGATAATATGTTAGGTTTTGCTGGTATTATAATGGTTTGATATTATGCTGTAGATATAAAAAAAGGAAATAATGTTATGATAAAGTCAGATTTGCCAATTAAAAGCATAGAAGATGATCTTCTGAACAGAGCTTCTCTTGCAGACAATTTAGCGAAAACAGTACTTGGTCTCAATGTTCCACAAGGCTTTGTTATAGGAATATATGGCAGATGGGGGTGCGGCAAAACCTCTTTTATCAATATGTTTTTAGATAAAGTTGATGAACAGATGTCCGACTTAAATGGAAGGCATGTTGTCCTAAGATTTGAACCGTGGTTGTGTTCTGATTCAAAACAACTTATATATCAGTTCTTTAAACAATTATCCTCCGCTATAAAAATGAAAGAACCTGGTTTGAAAAAAGTTTGTAAATTCATAAATAAATATGCCGATGTGCTTGATATGTCGGAATATCTTCCTGTATTACATTTACTTTATAAACCTGCGTGGAAAATATTAAAAAACATATCAAAAAAACAAGCAGAAGAAAATGATGATCTTCAATATATTAAAAACAATATCAGCAAAACCCTCAGAAGAGAAAAAATTAAAATTATAGTAACCATAGACGATATTGATAGCTTTCAAATGAAGAAATTGTTTCTGTTTTTCAACTTGTAAAATCATTGGCTGATTTTCCTAATACTGTTTATATATTATCTTTCGATCGTGATATAGTTGTACGGGCACTTAGATCTGTCCAGAAAGGAGACGGCCTTGAATATTTAGAGAAAATCATTCAAGTGCCGTTTGAATTACCGCCCGCCAGTTCAGAAGAGATACAACAAGTGCTTTTCAAAATCCTTTCCTCAATTATTGAGACATCTGATAAGAATTGGGATGAAGAGTATTGGAACGGAATGTTTAATTTCGGAATTGCACCATACTTAAATACTATCAGAGATGTTATTAGATTTACAAATACGTTTGAACTGAAGTATGCCCTGTTGAAAGACGAAACATATCCTATTGATTTATTGGGACTCACATGTCTTCAGGTATTTGAACCGCAAATATTTTCCCGATTGCCACTTCAAAAGGAAATTTTGTGTGGAGTATATATAAATAAAAAAAATACTGCTGTGAAGACAAAAGAAAAAAGAATTCAGAGTGCATATGATCTTATTTATACAGGTATTACTAAGGGAAGAGCCGAGAAGAGCAGAAATATACTTGCTCAGTTATTTCCCCAATTAGGTTCATCCTTTAGTCCCTCAATGTCAGAATATAATATTAGGCGCTATAATCATGATGAAGCGCTGAGTAAAGGGTATATTTCATGTGAGAAATGCTTTGATCGATATTTTTCACTCACGTTGGAAGAGACAGCTATTTCTCGTCAGATAGTTGACCATTTACTATTCAAAGCGACCGCCGAAGAACTGACCGAAGGTATATTGGAAATCAGTTCATCTAATAGAATAAATAGTTTTTTAGATCAAATCAATGCAAATTTTAGCTTGAAAAATGATTTGTCAATTAATACAGATCGAGCTGAATTGATTTTGCAATGTCTGTTGCTATGCTGGCACAAATTAAATGACGATTATTATTACAAGGAATTTTTTTCTATGTCATTACCCATATATCTGGACCGTATAGTTCCTAATCTATTGCATTTCATTAAGGAACCATTTCAATACAACTTTTTATATCATGTATTTAATCTTCCTAAAATGGACATTTCCACCATATTCCTTGTAATGACATATTTGGAAAAAATTATAACCTATTTACTGAAAATAGGGATCCCAGTACAGAGAAGCCAATTGAAAAGTTTAAATTTGAAGAATTGGAGAGAACGTTTATAAAAAGAACCGTTGAAGAATTGGAATCCGGTAATTTACTGAATAATGATTACGCTGTAAATATAATATTGCTTTTTGAGCAGATTGCACCGGACGAAGCGAAATTGTATACTAATAGAATAATTGATTCCGAATTATCATTGGCAAAATTAATAAGCAGTGCAGTAGAGAAAGGTAAAACAACGGACACATACTCTTGTAATAAGGTCTGGATTATAAGGGAGTATAAAATAAAAAAATATATAGATATCAGTGATGCTTATAATCGTATTAGAAACTTTGCTCACACTGATGAATTTTGTTATCTTCCGGATTGCAAAAAAGAAAACATTGCAGCGTTCTTAATTAAAATGGAACATTCGGACGAAAAAGATTTGGTTGAACATGATATAACGATTGCTGATATTAAAAAGAAATTAGAAGAGTTGGACAATAAAAACAAAACACCTGTTTTAATTTAATGTCCTTAATTAAGACCCAATTAGACTACTAATCAGGCTTGAAAATATTGTCAGTTTTATTCTTTGGTTTAGTGATTGTACAAAATAGATTTTCAATAATAATCCCACTGATTGATGTATGTTTATTTATAAGCAAAATAATTACATCTTTGCTCCATCGTAGATAAAGTATCACATGAAAAAACAGAAATTTACTCTTCTCAAAATCAGTTTTTTAAAGTCAAAAGACAATTACTATATGGCCGATATTAATGAATTATCACTTAGAAGGTATGACATTACTCTCAATGCTTTAAATAATTCAGGGAACGATATCGTTATATATGATTTTAGCGCATATTTATATGCAACTTCTTTATATTGGAGTTAATAAACTCATAAAATTAATTGACTATAATCAATTATCAAGATTGCTGACAGTATTATATGGCATCGTATTTTTTCGTGTATTGTATTTTTATATACAATTTTGTGTTTAGAATTATAAACGTATGTCATTATATTGATTATTATTGAAATTCTTAAACATAGAAATAATTACCCATCTTTTAAAGAACTGCAATACAATCGTTTAGTTGAATATATAAAATAAATATAATTGAAACACCTATTATAATTTGAACCCCATTGGGCTTGGACAGCAATCTTTTCTTTCTTTTGTCGCATCGTGTTTGAATTTTGAGGATAGCACATTAAAGCAATTTAAAAGCATTTATCAAGAGTTAGGTGATAAAAAGACAGAAAATAGAAATCGAAAAGGGTTAGATGGATAACTATAGTTTCATTCATAATCATTAAATTTCTCTTAAATTAATTGTCATATGTTTTTTATAATAGCTTTAAAAATCAATTAACTCCCTTTTTAATTTTAAAACAGGTATTTCACGAAAAAGCGAATAAAAGTGTCACATATTCACACCAATACTTATCTCAAACAGAGACAAGAAAAAATCTTTTTTGTAGTTGTTAGACAGTCGCAAGGCGACTCTTGATACGCTCCCCAAAAAGTGGGAGCGTGTTTTTTATATGTTGCGGCTAAAAAAACTTTTTTGTAGCGGTTAGACAGCGGCTGAGCCGCTTCTTGCACGTTCTCAAGAAACGGGAGCGTGTTTTTATGTGCTACTGCTTAAAAATCCTTTTTGTAGTGCTTAGACAACAAAAAAGACAAGTTTCAATACAAAAAACTTGTCTTTTTTCTTTACCTTAGCATCTGCCGCAATTCAAACCGTTGAATCTTTCCGACACGACCTTATAAAACACCAATAGCCCTCTTAACTTCATCGATCAACCTTTCAGCAATAGGCGAAAACATCTGATACCTCCTCCAGATTATATACATTTTTGATTGGAGCGATGGTTTCAGCGGACGAAAACAAAGCTCGCTGTCGCTGCTCGTATCTGCAAGCTTGTCAAATGTCAGCAGCAAGCCTTCTCCCGCTCGTACAAACACCGTTCCGTTATAGAACAGATTCACCGTCCCTATCACATTCAGCTCACCAAGCTTCTCACCGCACCATCTTGGAAAATCCGCTTCCAGCGATTGCGGAGAGGATATCAGGTCGTACCCGATCAGATCGTCCGCTGTAACAAACTTTTTTTCTGATAACGGACAGTCGTTTCGCATAACCACCCCCCATGTGTCTGCCACAGGCAATTCGATATAATTATACTTTTGAAGATTAGGCGGTTCAACGATAACCGCAAAATCCAGCAACCCCCGGTCAAGACGCTCCGCAACCTGAGCCGTATCACCGCTTAAAATATGGTATTTCAGCAGCGGATAACGCTCATGGAATTCCTTTATTATCTCGGCAAGATACCGTATCTGATACGATTCTGCACAGCCGATATAAACATCGCCGCCTGTCACATCGTCCAATGCCTTGAATTCATCTGCGGTTTTATCCACCATAGCGAGAATATCCTCCGCACGCTTGCGCAGCAGCATTCCCTCATCAGTCAAGTGAATGCTTGCGCTGCCACGGCGGAACAGCTTTTTGCCCAGCTCTTCCTCCAGCTCCTTCATCTGCTTGGAAAGCGTAGGCTGGGACACATGAAGCCGTTCTGCCGCACGAGTCATGTTCTCCTCACGGGCGATCTCCAGAAAATATCTCAGCACCCTTATCTCCATATCCTTTGCTCCTGTTTCTCAATGTCATGTGTATTATACTTTATCGTGTTATTCTTGTCAAGAATAACACGATATTATTTATAAGTATTGGACATATTGCAAATTTGAGAGTAAAATAATAATGTAAGGAGGCGATGTGCATGGCCCAGGCAGAAAATCTGCGCCAGAATCTTATAGACGCAGGGTGCAGCGAAGCGGAAGCAAACCGGTGCTTGACATTTGCCGAAAAAGGCGAGTGGAACAAGCTATGTAATACACTTGCAAAGCAAAAGGCTGTGCTGCTGACCGCACTGCACAAAAGCGAAAGACAAATAGATTGTCTGGATTTTCTTGTATATGAGATAAACAAAAAATATATCAACGGAGGTAAACAAAATGATTGAAGAAAAACTGACACTGACAGAAAAATGGGATAAGACTTTCCCGAAAAGCGATAAGGTGGATCATCGTAAGGTGACCTTCCACAATCGCTACGGTATCACTCTTGCGGCGGATATGTATATGCCCAAGAACGCCGCAGTAAAACTGCCTGCAATTGCGATATGCGGTCCATTCGGCGCAGTAAAGGAGCAGGCTGCCGGTCTGTATGCACAAATCATGGCTGAGCGTGGTTTTCTGACTGTTGCCTTTGACCCTTCCTTCACAGGTGAAAGCGGCGGTCAGCCTCGCTATGTAGCTTCTCCTGACATCAACACCGAGGACTTTTCCGCCGCTGTAGACTTCCTATCCGTTCAGAACAACGTTGCCCCTGACCGTATAGGTATCCTCGGTATCTGCGGCTGGGGCGGCATGGCGCTGAACGCAGCTGCAAGTGACACCCGCATCAAAGCAACGGTGGCTTCTACAATGTACGACATGACTCGTGTCAATGCCAGAGGCTATTTTGATGTAATGGACGCCGACGCACGGTATGAAGTTCGCAAATCCTTAAACGCACAGAGGACGGTGGATTACAAAAACGGTTCCTATCAGCTTGGTGGAGGTGTTGTTGACCCGCTGCCCGAGGACGCACCTTTTTATGTAAAGGATTATTACGACTATTACAAAACAAGCCGCGGTTACCACGAGCGTTCCCTCAATTCCAACGGCGGCTGGAACACCACCTCCGCACTGTCCTTTATGAATATGCCTATCCTTACCTACGCCGATGAGATACGCAGCGCAGTGCTTATCATACACGGGGAAAAGGCGCACTCATGTTATTTCAGCAAGGACGCTTTCCAAAAGCTCAAAGGCGACAACAAGGAGCTGATGATAATCCCCGGTGCAGTCCATACTGATCTTTATGACAGAACCGATATCATTCCCTTTGACAAGCTCACTGAGTTCTTCAACGCATATCTTGTTTGAGATATTGCAGAGGAACGTGCTATGAGAATTTTGGCGCTGAATTTGACGCAAGTTTATCAAGAGTAAATATCCTTTTCTGATGATACAATGGCAGGCATACTCATCGACTTATTTTGAACAATGGAAAAGGTATAATTTCTGCCGTGATTGGACAATGCCCTTTGGAAAATGTTTTCCAAAGGGCTTTACTTTGTTTATACTGGCTAAATTTGATTCGGTAAAAGAATAATGTGGACATATCGCTCAGCATAATAAATTGCATGAGAGATTCATCTTTTCAATCTGCGGTACAATTATATTCCTTTTAAAACGACAGCATCATACCCTTCAATCGTGATTTTATCAGTGTAGATCTCTCCGCTGATCATATCCTTAAAGCTTGCGGAGCAGTCCATTTCAATTCTATCCTCGCTGTAATTCAATAGGAATATATACTCCTCCCTAACTGCAAGCTCCACGCTTTCCGGTATATTGATAAACCTGTCCAAATCCCTTGGTGAACCAATTTTTTCAAGCTCAATAAACGCCTTGGCACAATCCTCGGCAAACGCAGCGCCAAAGTAGTACACCTTGCCCTTGCCGATCTTCTTGACCGATAACGCAGCCTTTCCGGCGTAATAATTACTTTCAAACGTTCCAAGCTGTACTCCGTCCGTGATTTGCAGAACATCGTTAAAGCACGGGGCGCCGACACGCTTTTCTCCGATATTCACATATTGCGCTTCATCATAGGGCGAAAGGAACGTAAAATCCTCAACCTCAACACCGCAAAGCTCAGCCGCAAATCCCGGCATTGCTATCATACGGCATTTTCCGCTTAGATCTTTATATCCGGTACGGCAGCCGAAAATCACCGTTCCGCCCCGTTCGGCATACGCCCGCAAAAGCACGGTGCGTTTTTCGGTTAAAATCGTCGGGTGAGGATACACGATCATCTTATATTTTGACAGCTCATCAAGTCCCGTCATATCGTTTATATACACCAAATCGTAGGGTATATGCTTTTTTTGAAACCCTCTGAACCAACCGTCATAGCTTATATCATCAACGGCTGAGTGCCATACATCCTCCTCAGCGTCCCACTCGTTATCGTAATCTCTTAACAGTGCCGCCTCAGCAATATACTCCTTTCCGCAGATATCCTGCAGGCATTGAATATCCCGATAGGTTTTTTCAAGCTCTTTTGTTCTCCGATTCGGCTTGTTGCAATAATCATGAAGCCCGTGCCAGTATATCTCATTTCCAAAGGTACAGGTCCTCCAACGGAAATAGCTTATATAGTCTGCGCCATGTGCGAGTGCCTGCAAAGTCCAGAGCCGTATTTGTCCCGGCTTTGGTGATGGGTGTTCCATTCTGAAATTCCATCCTGACGGTCCGGACTGCTGTTCCATAACGCCAAATATCGGGGAAATACTGCGTACTCGTGTAAGATTATACGAGCTGTTTCTATCCTTCATTCCATTTTGATGTGAAACGTCCAACCGCCTTTCGTATGCAAAATTCGGATAGTTATCGTAAGTTATGTAGTCAAGCACCTCATCAACAAGCCGATGATAATCAACATGGCGGAACAAACCGTTCGTCGTCACCGGCACATCGGTATACTGCCGTATAATATCCGCCTGCAACTTAAAAAAGTTTATAACAGTATCTGAAATAAAGCGCTTTTCAAGCAGTCCGATATGCGGATTTCCCATTCTGCCGAAGTTTGTGCGGCGGGGAAGATGGACCTCGTCCCACGCAGTGTACGTCTGATTCCAGAACTCAGCTCCGATCGCCCTGTTAAGCTCATCAAGATCTCCGAATTTGCTTTTCAGATATTCTCTGAACGCATGGTGATCGCTTTCGGAATAATACAAGTCACATTCGCAGTTGATTTCATTGTCAAGCTGCCACGCTGCAATATTAGAGTACCTGCTGTAATGCTCCGCAAGTTTTTCTGTGATACGGGAAACGAAAAAGCGGTATTTCTCGGAATTGAGGTTGCAATGACGTCTAAGTCCGTGATAGATCAGATTTCCGTCAATATCTGCATTTAAAATTTCAGGGTGTTTCTCACTCATCCATACAGGCGGTGTTGCCGACGGAGTGCAGAAGATTACTTTCATATTTTCCTCGACAGTCATTTCCATAAACTCATCAAAAAAGTCAAAGCTGAATACACCCTCATGAGGTTCAAATTTGTTCCATGCAAATTCTGCAATACGGACAGTTTCTATACCGTATTCCTTCATTTTCCTCAAATCGTCCCGCCATAACGATTTGTCCCAGTGCTCGGGATAGTAGCACACTCCAAGCGTTATATGATCAATTTCCAGCTTTTTCATTGCACACCTCTATGTGATTATTTCTAAATATATCATAGCGCAACCAACAAGCACTGTCAATATTTCAACTGTATTTTTTCATATATGCTCAAAATACACCTCACTTGACTATTAAAAAAATCAATGCTATAATTACAATATTCATGTAATCGAAGGCAGTACGATACGGTATATTATCAGGCTACCGGAGACAATTTTCACTATCAGGAAATAAATATGCCTTTATCTGTTGAGGACTCCGGCTGCGATATTATCCCTGTAGTGTCCGAAAAAAACATAGTTACAGGAGCAGTTGTTTGTACCAGTGAGAAGCATTGTATAGCGATAAGCTTGATTGCATTGCAAAGCTTGAGTATCTCGTTGAAAAAGGATTGAGTTTAGAGTATTGGTTTTTAGCAAGGAACTATAAAAAAATCGCTTTCTTGGGACAAGATAAATTGTCTGCCGTATTTTCAAATGCAATCAGTAACTATTCCGGTATTCAAGCTCTTGGTATTTATGAGGATACAACATTTCGCTCAATGCACATTAGAGAGGTAGATCAGCTTAATTGCGAAACAGATGTATATATGGTAGATTCAATTGAAGGCGTATGTAAATTAGGCGTAGATCTTATTATTATCACAGATTGGACAATGCGTCATCTTGAAAATTTTCCCCCGTTAAAAGATTTTCACACTGATGTGATCTATGCGCCGAGCATTTTGATCGATAAACACGCCAATCGTGTAATAGATGAATATATAACCCGTTATGTAAATGCGGAACTATACGACCGTTTGAAAGCAAAATACCGAGCGATGGGGTGCAATTCAAGGGTAGTTATAAATGCTCCGTCAACGTACAAAAACACAGTTTATCTAATAGGTCCATGTATTACGGGAAGCTTTTGGAGTGTTGACAAAAACACCTTAGGATATTATCTGCAGGAAAATATAAGCAACCGTGGACTTGAATACAGGGTAGTCTCCATACCTATGCCTAATGGCGCTGACAGATATTATTACATGAAGATTTTGGAGGAATATGACATCAGAAAAGGGGATAAAATCTTCCTTTTTGGTCAGACATACAGACAAGACGAGTGGGATTTAGATGCTCTTCCCGTTTTTGAGGAATTATACAAACAGTACGGCTATGAATTTTATCTTGATATGCCTATACACTGCGGAAAAGAAGGGAACAAAGCCGTCGCCGACTTCCTGATGGATTATATCGAAGCTCCCTTCGCTTTCGACACACACACACAGTCAACCCCACTACATTTTCAGGCAACCCGCAGCTTAAAAAATATCAGGAATTTATCCAAAGCAATGCGATTCATAAAATCCCCAAAATCGGCAGCATAGTAATGAACTGCAACCCCTTCACCCTCGGTCACCGCCACCTTATCGAATATGCCGCGCAGCAGGTTGACTACCTGTACATTTTCGTGGTAGAGGAGGACAAGTCTTTCTTTAAATTTGAGGATAGGATCGAATTGGTGAAGGCGGGAACAAGCCATCTGGAAAACGTAAAGGTACTGCCCGGCGGTCAGTTTATTATTTCCTCTACCACTTTTTCAGAGTATTTTGACAAGGCAAATCTTGAAGGAACTAAAATCGACACGTCCCTTGACGTTGAGACCTTCGGCAGCCAGATCGCACCTTTCCTGAACATAACCGTCAGATTCGTCGGCGAAGAACCCATTGACCCTATCACTGCCCAGTACAATCAAAGCATGAAAGAAATTCTACCGAAATACGGTGTTGAGCTGTGTGAGATACCCCGCAAGGAAATCGACGGCGAACCAATATCCGCCTCCCTTGTCAGAAAACACCTTGAAGATAAGAACTGGGATGAGATCAAGAAAATAGTTCCCGACACTACATATTCGTTCCTTGAGAAGAAATACAAATAAAAGCTGCAAAAATTCGACTTGATATAAGTTGACTTTGCGTCAAAAAAGGTATATAATTTACAGTATAATTTTACAAGTAAGGAGAAGATTATGGATATTAACGTTACATCAGATATCAGGTATGTAGGCGTCAATGATCATGAGATAGACCTGTTTGAGGGACAGTACATAGTTCCCAACGGCATGGCGTACAACTCTTACGTTATTCTTGACGAAAAGACCGCTGTGATCGACACGGTAGACCGTAATTTTACTCACCAGTGGCTGGATAATGTGGCAGCAGCCCTTGGCGGCAGAAAACCGGATTACCTTATCGTTCAACATATGGAGCCGGACCACTCCGCCAATATCGCCAATTTCATGAAGGTATATCCCGGTGCGCAGATAGTGTCTTCCGAAAAATCCTTTACAATGATAAAGCAGTTTTTCGGCGAGGAATACGCCGATCGGCGTATCGTGGTAAACGAGGGCGACACATTAAGTCTCGGTAAGCACACCCTGACATTTGTGACCGCTCCCATGGTACACTGGCCTGAGGTAATCGTTACCTACGATTCATTTGACAAGGTCCTGTTTTCCGCCGACGGCTTCGGAAAGTTCGGAGCGCTGGACGTGGAAGAGGAGTGGGACTGTGAAGCCCGCCGCTACTACATCGGAATTGTCGGCAAATACGGCAAGCAGGTGCAGCGTCTGCTTCAAAAAGCCTCAGGACTGGACATCAGCATTATCTGTCCCACCCACGGTCCCGTCCTCAAGGAAGATCTTGCTCATTACATTAAGCTGTATGACACATGGTCCTCTTACAGCGTAGAATCCGAGGGAATAATGATAGCCTACACCTCGGTGTACGGCAATACAAAGGCTGCTGTGGAGCTGCTTGCGGAAAAGTTGACCGCAAAGGGATGCCCTAAGGTCGTTGTAACCGACCTTGCCCGTGACGATATGGCAGAGGCGGTGGAAGACGCTTTCCGCTATGGCAAGCTGGTATTGGCGACCACCACCTACAACGCAGATATTTTCCCTTTCATGCGCACCTTTATTGAGCACTTGACGGAACGTGATTTCCAGAACCGTACGGTAGCCCTGATAGAAAACGGTTCATGGGCTCCTCAGGCGGTAAGGACCATGAAGGGCATGCTGGAAAAATGCAAGAATCTGACCTTTGCCAATCATACCGTTCACATTATGTCTGCACTGAACGAAACCAGCCGCCAGCAGCTTGAGGATCTGTCCGATGAGCTGTGCAAGGGCTATATGGCTCAAAAAGAGGATACCGCAAACAAGCATGATATGACTGCGCTGTTCAAGATAGGCTACGGTCTTTATGTCGTCACCTCCAACGATGGAACAAAGGATAACGGACTTATAGTAAATACCGTAACCCAGCTTACGGATAATCCTTACCGTGTTGCAGTCAACATCAACAAGGCAAACTACTCTCACCATGTTATCAAGCAGACGGGAATTCTGAATGTGAACTGCCTGTCCACCGAAGCACCCTTCAAGGTATTTGAGACCTTCGGCTTCCAGAGCGGAAGAACGGTTGATAAGTTTGCAGACTGCACGCCTCTCCGCTCCGACAACGGACTTGTGTTCCTGCCCCGCTATATCAACGCATTCATGTCTCTGAAGGTGGAGCAGTATGTCGATCTTGGCACTCACGGAATGTTTATATGCAGCGTTACCGAGGCTCGTGTGATCTCTGATACGGAGACAATGACCTATACCTATTACCAGAAGAATGTCAAGCCTAAACCCCAGACCGAGGGCAAAAAGGGCTATGTATGCAAGATATGCGGCTACATTCATGAGGGAGACGAGCTGCCCGACGATTTTGTCTGCCCGCTGTGCAAGCATGGTGCAGCCGACTTTGAGCCTATTTCCTAAAGGAAATCCACCGGAAATATTTACAAGCCGGCTGATAAAGAGTATCCGCCTGCGGAAAACCTATCCGCAGGCGGTTTTCTGTATCCTTTAACCTGAATATGGAAGATAAAATGTAAAAATTCCCTTGACTGTTTGTAATATAATTGGTATAATTTTATATATATATCGAAAATTCATATATTAAATAGATAAAAGGTTGATTTCAGCATATTACATTGCAATACGAAGGGGATCGTATGATGAACAGCAAAAAAAATTCATCTCTTCTCAAATATTTACTTTTAGCTATATTCACTCTTTCCTGTCTGCTGATTCCTGTAGGCGCTGTTTCTGCCGAGGAGACAGACGGCGAAAGAGGCTATTCTGCCTTTCTGTACGATAACGGCAGCGGACTTCTCACATCTGAAGCGAACGCTATTGCCCAGACGAGCATAGGATTTATCTGGATAGGAGGTTACAGCGGTCTGACCCGCTATGACGGAAGCGAATTTCATCATTTTGATTCCTCCTCGGGCATTTCCAGTGTCAATTATCTGTATGTGGATTCTCAGGACCGCTTATGGATCGGAACAAATGACAGTGGTGTTGCGATGCGTCAGAATGCGCAATTTCAGCTCTGGGGAAGAAATGAGGGGTTGATTTCCCTGTCTGTTCGTGCCATATGTGAGGACGGGGCAGGGAACATCATCATTGCCACAACATCGGGTCTTGCGTACATCAACAGCGACGGTGAACTGTTTAAAATAAACGATCCCAAGATCGAGGGCAAATATCTTCGCCGCCTGACAGTCGACAAGAACGGAGTTATTTACGGCTGCACAATGGACAGCTGCTTTTTCTCAATGGAAAATTTGAAGCTGACCTCATTTTATGACGGAGGGGATCTGGGGCTGGGAGAAATATACTGTATCACTCCAGATCCCGTTGAAAATGGCAAGGTTTATCTCGGCACCGACAGAGACCGCATCGTGGTCGGAAACATGGCTGATGGCATGAAGACGACCCAAAGCATTTTCGTTTCCCCTCAGGAGCATATAAACGATATCTATTTTGCCTCGGACGGCAAAATGTGGCTTTGCGCCAACAATGGCCTTGGTTACTTTGACGAAACCGGCAGATATGTGGAAATGAAAAATCTCCCCATGAACAGCTCGATAACCACAATAATGGAGGACTTTGAGGGCAACCTTTGGTTCACCTCCTCCAGACAGGGCGTAATGAAGATCATAAGCAGCCCCTTTATGGACATCACCGGCATTGCCGGTTTGGATAGGGTGGTAGTGAATACCACCTGTATGTATCAGGGCGACCTTTATATCGGTACTGATGCGGGACTTCAACTGCTGGATAAAAATTATAAACAAAAGGAAAATGTTTTAACCGAGCTGTTGGAGGGAGTCAGGATACGCAGTATCAAAGCGGATTCAGCCGGCAGGCTTTGGCTGTGTACATATAGCACCATCAGTGATTACGGTCTGATCTGTTATTACGGAGACGGTACATATAAGGTCTACAACGAAGAATCGGGAATGGTTTCCAGTAAGATCAGAACATTGACGGAGCTGTCTGACGGTACTATTGCCGTTGCAGGCAGCGGCGGAGTAAATCTGATAAGGAACGACCGCATTGTAGCAACATACGACGGATCCTGCGGTATAAGCAACACGGAAATACTCAGTATTGCCGAAGGAGAGAACGGAAGCATTTATTTCGGCAGCGACGGCGGTGGTCTGTACATAATAGAAGAAAACGAGCAGCTGAGGCGGCTGGGAATGGACGACGGTCTGAAATCCGAGATCATCATGCAGCTGCACAAGGATCCCTTGAGGGATGTATACTGGATAATCACCAGCAACTCCATTTCCTATCTGAAAAACGG
>JAFLTH010000067.1 GCA_022510525.1 Lachnospiraceae bacterium
TGGATGCCAATACCGGGGATGTGGATTTCCATGGCGATGTATTGGTGCAGGGCAACGTATATGCCGGTGTTACCGTAAAAACAACCGGAAACATTACGATAAACGGACATGTGGAAACAGCGAGCCTTTTTGCAGGAAAGGATGTTATCTTAAGAAACGGAATGCAGGGTGCCGGTAACGGTATCATTCGTGCAGGTGGTAATGTACTGGCTCGTTTCTTAGAGCAGACACAGGTTTTTGCAGGCAATGAAATTAACGTGGGAGCCTTATTGAATTGCGAAGTGGAATCGGGACAGAGTGTGATAATTTCCGGTAACCGTGGCACCATTATTGGTGGCAAGGTTACTGCGGTAGAACAGATTATGACGGCTTCTATAGGTAACCGTGCTGCGGTAAAGACACAGCTGGTAATCGGTTTGGATGGTGAGTTTAAACACAAAATGGAAGAAATCGATCAGAAGATGGAAGAATATAAGAACAATATGGAAGATGCCGCACGGGATGTGGATCGTATTACTCATCAGCTAAGAACACAGCCGGCTAATCCGGAGTTGAATCAGCAAAAAGCGGAGCAGATGCGCAGAAAGATCAATTATCAGCTCAAATTAAAAGAGGCCGCTACGGAACGGGAGCGGTTTATCGATATCAATCAGCGTTCTGCAGACGGCAAAATTATTGTTGGCGGTATTGCGAATGTGGGATGTGTAATTATTATAAACGGTGTAAAGGAAACATTGCAATCAGAGTATCGTGACGTAACATTTAAAAAGGTCAGGAAAGAAATACGTATTACATCGAATAAACAGTAATACCTATTCCTTTTCATAAACAAAAGTAACCGCATCGCTGCCCTCGCCGATAGTACACATCAAATATTTTCCTTCGAGTTTACCTGTAGTAAAAACGAGAGTATCCGCAATTTTAAAATTATATTCATTGTCGTTAATCTTTTCTACTTGAAGGTCAAAGGTCTTTTCGCCAAATACATCAGTAACACTCTTAAATGTAGCAGTGCTGTCACTTATTTCATAAGATTCATAAGTACTGATGTCGTCGCCTTTATATACCGTTCCATCGGCCATAATTTCCTGAGTTAATACCCATTTACCATCTATGGTTTCTGCTTTTTTTCCACACGCTGTTAAAAAGATAAAACTCATAATAACAGCTGCTGATAATAATACCTTTTTCATACCCTGTCTCCGTTTATTTCATATTGTACCTTTAAATTAATAAAGTTTATTGTGTGCCGACCTGCTATTTATTCTGTATCTGCACCAGTTCCTTAGGCAAATAAGAAACGACCAACTTCTCCAACGTATCGGCGTCAATCGGTTTTGTCAAAAAGTCTGCGAAACCTTCTTTCAGATACGATTCCTTCGCACCGGAAACGGCGTTTGCCGTCAGGGCAATCACCGGTGTCTTCTCATTGGGGGAATCGGTGAGTTTCCGAATCTCATGTAATGTTTCAATCCCATCCATCTCCGGCATCAAATGATCTATGAAAATAAGGTGAAACGGATGTCTTTTTACAAGCTCCAGACAATTCTTACCAGAATTGGCCTTGACAATATTCATTTTAGTACGTTTTAACAATGACTCAAATATGGAAAGGTTTACATTGTTGTCATCAACCACAAGCACTTTTGCCTCCGGTGCTTCAAAGCCTTCCTGCCTCTTCGCAACTCCTGACCTATGCCTGTCTAAAACCTGTTCAAAATCACCGGTTGCCTCGCTGCTGATAATCTTCTGCGGTATCGTAACCGTAAAAGTAGAGCCTTTCTGATATTCACTCTCCACCTCTATGTCGCCCTTCATTAAATCGAGCAGTGACCTCGTGATGTTCATACCCAGACCGGTTCCTTCAATATTTCTATTCCTCTTTTCATCCAATCTCTGAAAGTCTTCAAATAACCTCCCCATATCCTCCTGTTTGATTCCCATACCCGTATCCTTCACGGATATGATTAGGTCCATCCTGTCGTCCCCGGTCTTCTTGTAGGTCGCACGCAGCGCCACGCCTCCTTGATGCGTGTATTTTACTGCATTGGTAAGCAGGTTCGTCACAATCTGTTTGATCCTTACATCATCCCCAAAGAGTTTCCGCGGCATTGTTTTATCCAATACGAAATCAACCGTCAGACCCTTATCCTGTGCACGCAGGTAGATAATATTCCACAAATCTATCATTATATCTGCAATGTCATATTCTGTCGGGACAATATCCATCTTGCCGGACTCGATTTTCGTCATATCCAGAAGATCATTGATCAAGAATAAAAGCGTTTTTCCTGAACTCTTAATATTGGCCGCGTAAGAGAGAATCTGTTCGTCTTCGCACTCTCTGAGTATCATCTCATTCATGCCAAGTACCGCATTAATCGGTGTCCGAATTTCATGGGATATGTATGATAAAAAAATGGACTTGCTCTTTGTAGCAAGCTGCGCCTCATCACACATAGCCTCCACCAGCTTAAGCATATCGTCAAGACTCATTTCCTGCTCCCTGTTCAACCTATTCTGACTATTGATATAATTAATGATAATCTCTGTAAGCCACCAGATACAAACTAAAGCCGCCACCTGCACCAAGGGCTCATTCCATCGCACCCTAAAGTAAAAACCCGTCCTATCTGCAAATGTTAAAACATACACAAAGAAAATATGAATCCCCAGCGTAATCCTGCTTGCCAGCTTATCCAGAAACAGCGTGTATGCCATCCACTGACCCCAGAAGACAAACAGCATAAAATACATATTTTCCGTCGCATATGCCAGAGCACAAGCTACCATACCGGAAAAAAACGATTCTGCAATATAATATATTCTCTTGGACATCATACTCTCATCATTTATATGCGAAAGCAGCCAAAAGCTAATAAGCCATACACCCAATATCGTCAGGGTAACGCTTAACTGCTCCTTCTTTTGCAATACATTGACCAATATAGTCATCAGACCTTCCAGGAAATAGAAGATCAAGGTAATCAATCGCCCCATTTTATAATTATTCTGCATTTATGGAACCTCCCTTCGGTACTACAAATTTTAGTCCCTTATGCACTACCTGCGCCTCCCAATCACTTACATTCTGCACAAGTTCCCCATCGAAATTCATTACAACGGGGCTACCATCCTTGCGGCGGATGCGGATACTCTCGCATAATCCTAATTCGGCATATTTCTGAATCCCATGATAATCCTTCCTGGCCAAACTAGCCACCAGCGGCCGCAAACCTTTGTTATTCACAATCATATAGACAACTTTGCCATCCGTAACATTCGCCTTCCGTATAAAGCGTATGCTGCCGCCCAGCACACATCCGTTACCGATTAGAATCTCCGTAAACCGCCCTTCATGCTTTTTACCATCTATGTATATCTCATACTCCTGCGGCTTGGAAATTAAAATTACATACAGCAGAGCAAGTATATAGGGAATATGCTTGCCAAAAATACTTGCCATTCGGTAACTTTCCATCTTCGTGGCATAATTGGAATCCATTCCCATAGAAAGGGTGTTTAATGCAACACCTTCATTCGTCCGGATATAGTCAACAGAAATCACATCTCCGTTAATCAACTCTTCTATCCGGTAAAAGTGTTTTTGTTTTCCGCCAAAGCACTTTATGAAATCGTTGGTCAGACCACAGGGAAAAAATGCCACCTCCGCCTCCGACAAATCCTCAAAACCATTCAACATATTTCGCATGGTTCCGGAACCGCCGCAACAATAGAAGCGAAGCTTTTCATCGGCAAAATAGTGACATATCTTCTTTACCAGTTCCGTCTCGTATCCGGCATACCTGGTAATAAACACAAAATAATCAAGCCCCTTTATCTGGGACAGTTTTTCCCGTAAATTTTCCGCAAACATTGTATTTCCTGCATATGGATTTAGAATAAAGATATGTTTCATTTTCGGCCCCTCTCTACACAAACGGTTTTTTGTGTATTTTTATTTGCTTTGTCGATACATTACCATAGGAACGGAATTACTCTGTATTTCACTTTCTCCTTGTACTCGACATACCCGGTAAGGCTTTCTTCGAGAACCTTTTCTTCATTACGAATTCTCTTGGCGATAATTGCGGGATATACAAGAAAAACAACAAAAGAAATCAAAGAGCCAAGCACCAATGGCATACTGAGAAACAGAATAATAGTCGCACTGTACATAGGATGGCGAACTATGCCATATAAACCGGTATCTATGACCGTTTGATTTTCCTGCACCTCTACAGTGCGGGATAAAAAAGTGTTTTCCCTTAGCACCTCCGCATAAAGCAAAAATGAAAGCAGGAAAAGAACAGCCGCCACCCATGAAACCCACTCCGGTAAAACAATGAATTGAAAACGGAAGTTTAGTCCTGCCGATATGAACCCCAAAACAAACATGAGAGCGCTGAGCTTTATAACAAGGTTCTGCTCAGTCTCTTTCTCCTTTGAATTTAACCGCTTTTTTAACAAATCAGGGTTCTTGAACATCAAAATAATTCCGGCGAAAAACACAGGAACAAACAAAATCCCCATAAGCAACCATGCGTTCCAATAATAAAGCGTTCCTGCAGGCAAGAATAACAACACGCCAAGAAGGACTACTCCGGCACAAAATTTCAGTATAGCTTGAAAAAATAATTCTTTAGACATATTTATTCACCTTGCTACTCTTCCGATTTATGTGATTTAAAAAATAGTATAACCGCACAAATAGCAAAAGGAATCACAGCCAGAACACCATTCGGCGCAGGTCCCAGCAGTATAGCAGAGCCTGTAGTTGTTATGCAAAGAGCCATAGGAACGGTAGCTGCAGCGTTGATTGCTCCGTGGAAAATCGCCGGAATCCAGATACATTCGGTTTTCTCATAAAGCCAGTCACACAGGATTCCTCCCACTGTAGTAAAGATACAGAAAATCAACATTCCCACAATCGGAAATCCCACATAATCCGTACCATACTCATAGCCAATCAAGCACATCAGCGGCCAGTGCCATATTCCCCAGATAACACCGCCAATCAGCCAGCCTCGCCTTTTACCGAATCTTGCTTTCAGCTGCGGATACAGAAATCCACGCCATCCGGCTTCTTCGCCAACCGCAGGAATCATATTGATCAACGGCGCGTATGTTATGCAGCTAACAACACTTATCAGGACATACAAAGGGTAAGTCAAACCCTGTGCCTCTAATTGATCCAGTAATTCAGGACCGACAGCTGCCACAAGATACTCTCCGCTTATATCAAAGTGTCCCGGAAAAACAATAAAATAAAGAACAGCACCAATCGCAGTCAGAACTGCGGGAAGAAACCATGCTGTAAGAAGCATCTTAATTTTCCCTTTGAGGTGAGGTTTCCATCCCATACCTGATATCTTATGACCGGAAAGGAGTACTCCAAACATCGGCGCAAACATTACGACTAAAATAAGCAGCTGTCCGACCATAGCAAGTCCATTTCGGTACAAAACGGCTACGGCAACCTGTAGAATCCAGGCAATTAAGAAGGTATAGGTTAAATATTTCATGGTTCCTTTTTTATTGAAAGTTATATCAGTCATTTATATCTGGCTCCTTGAATGTTGGATTGAAAAATGTATGGTGTTGTGGGCGAATGTAGGGTGTGATTATGAAGTAATATCACGGGATTAATATCCCATACATAATTCTAATCAGTTTATATGATTATAACATAACCATACTTTATATGCCACATAATTGTAGGGTTTGACTGCTGTTAGGCTCTGCAATTTAACAATCAAGACCTCTATTGGTCTGTGGCTTATGTGCGATATGTTAATGAATCTATATGCATTAAAAAAAGAAGCCGTTAACAATTTCGTTAATTGCTTCTTTTTGTACTTTTTATTAAATATTTTTAAAAATGGGGTTGCCTTTTGACACTGTACATTATTCGAACTTGTCTCCTAGGACATTGTTTTAGGGTTGATTTGTTGCGATATCGCTACGTTCTGTAGCTTTATTTGATATTTAATTGATATTATTTTGAGTTAGAGATATTTTGTACTCAAAATGTACTTACTTAATGCCATTGCATTTGCAATTTAATCATCGATCAACTCATGTTCCTCAAGAACAGCTTCCCCTGATTCAATATCCTCTACTATCTTTTTCAAATATGACATATTGCTTTCAGAATAAAACGAATCTGCAGGTATATCATCTGGTATTCTGTTTTCTCTTGTCAACTTTTTAACAAATATAGTAAATACAGACCAAAATTTCACTTTCTGCTACCTACATCACTTCTTAATTGCGCCTAACAAAGGATTTCCTGTTGATTCTGCTGATTTCTTTGCTAGTTTCTTCCGGTCCTACCTGTAATTCCGCAACATTGCCCATTGGTATCAATATTTCAAAAATATTAGTCTCCACAAAGACCGGCGTTCCACCTGAATATAATTTTGTATACTTGTTAGTGTTACGCATTACTTATTAACAGTAATCGTATGCTACTCCAAATCGGTGTCAACGGGGATAAGTGCCAATAGTTTTGTTTGTGTCAAGTTAAGTCTAAAAATATTTATAGATATGAGTACAAAAGAGCCTTAGCAGAAATCATTATATTTCCCTACCTCAGCTCATTTTCCACTTTTGCCCCTTATCAAATTATAAATTATATTGACTGCAATACATACTGTTTTCTTCCTAGACTCAAGGTAGACCTTTTAATGAGCCTAATTAATCCCGGAACGGAATGGACGCCTTTCTGATTTCAATTCCGTTCACTTTTATATAAGAATAATCTTTCCTATAAATTGGCTCAAAATGATTTTCACTGTTTGGAAATTTATTCCGGACAAAATGTTTTAAAGCATCAAATATTAGATCCTGATTTTCTCCTGGACCTACAGTAAGCGAGAGTATTACAGGGCTTCTTTTGCCCTTTTCTTCTTTTCCTCTCACTTTTACTTTCAAATATGGAATAACTTTATTATTTGAAACTCGATAATTTACCAAATCACGGGCATCTTTGACTCCAACTGTATCCTCTAAATAAAGTGGCCGAAATAATAATCTGGATTCGTTTTCTTCTGCAAAGGCATCATGCTTAAATAGTGGTGCTAATGAATATAATATATCCATATTGCGAATGATTCTGCGGTATTTGCTTACTTTGTCATCGGGGCCATTATAGATACTGTAAATATTTTCATGAATAAAGGAATCAATTATACGCTGTTTCTCCATATTATCATAGATTACTTTTTGGGCAAAGTTGGGTATGAACATCTCTTTAGCATATGCGCCGCCATCTTCTATGTATCCGGTATATTCACAATGATCTAAGTTATATTGAATTGCTATACCGCTGTTTTTACCATAATACTTCCATTGACTTAATAAACTTCTTTTACTGCAAAAACAAAGAATAAATATTTCATTTAACATAGTATTTTGTTTTTCTTTATACTCTTCTATCCAGTCGCTTAAATCATCACCCTTACTTAGAAGCAGATCCTCTACTTTTCGATCAATTAATTTTAACCCATTCACATGCTCCTCCTTGTCATTTAAATAGGATAAGTGTGAAGCCCATAATTCAAATATGTTATTATCATGGTTTAGCAGATTCAGGCAGTTTTCAAGTGACGTATAGTGATAATATTTACCTTCTCCGATAAACTCCTTTTTAGGTGAAGACAAATAATCTTCTACATATTCTTCGTATGATATACCGTATGTTTCATTATTCATTCTTCCGCAATCCTCCTTAATAATTCATTAAAGCATTCATAGCTGCTGCATACAGTGCATTTATCCCTGCCACATTTTGGTTCTCGTTTTTCATCGAGATGTCTGCATGCAAAATATTCTTTTTTGTCATTTGCTTTTCTCATAAAATAGGAACCTTCTACACTTTCGCCAATACTCCTGAATTTACTTTCAGAGAACCACTCTGCATGGGATGTTACAAAAACAAATTTTTTATTGTTTTCCTTAAACCAGTCTTTCATTTCACTGTATATTTCCACGCTTAAAAACTCCTCGGCGGCCATACCCGGAGAAACATCGGTTTCGGTTCTACGTCTTAAGGTTAAGTCTAATAATACTAAATCATAGCTTTCTTCCTTCAGTAATTTTATAATTATTCTTTTTTGTTGTTCTCTGTCCTGAAACTTTATACTTCCCTCATCAAATATAGCATTCTTTTTTACTAATTCAAAATAACCAGATTCTTGAAATACATCTATTAAATTGTCAACGGCCGATTGAATATCGTCAATAAATAATACATTAATTTTGCCCATTTTTCATCTCTCCTTTTGTATTACAGGAATTTGTACAATATAAAGTCCCTCTTTTTCATCCGGTTTGCACACCATGTCATTATTATAATATTTGTTAAAATAATGCTTTAATGCGACTTCAGTGATGCCTTCTTCATTTTCGTCTTTTTTGTCAAAATATCCTTCTTTTAAGGTATTCTCAATTATCAGGTTTTTCCCTTCAACCCTAAACCTTACATCTACGGTATTTTTATCATCTGCTTTTCCGTGTTTTACTGCATTTTGCACGATGGAAGCTAAAATGAATATATTATAATATCGCATTTCTGCCGGATACCAAAAGTCAAAATGTTCAGCGCTGGGGGCTATAATTACATTGGCATGCGTTAGTTGCTTCTCATTTTTGTCCTTATTTTGATATATCATTTGATTTAACAATTCTTTTTTTTCTTCTGAAAAATCAAATTTTTCAAAAGAGAGCGGTCTTTCGGTAGGCTCATTCAGAACTTTTTCTACATAAAGTTTGCTAATTAAACTGTCTGCCGTTAATTGTAATAAAGAACCTGCCCAAGCCAAAGTTTCATCATTGTCAAGAGAAACCTTATTAAGATCCTTTTCTATCCTTATCAGCATTTCATCCGGTGTATGAGACCCTACTTTCCAAGTACTCAACAATTTGTTTTGTATGGACAGTTCTTTAATCGTGCTAAATGTGTTCTTCCGAAAATCATCTTGCAGACGTTTCCATAGCAAATGCCTATGAATTAGCACATTACGTATAGCAGCCCTATATCTGCTGTTTGCTAAAGGCATTTTGCTGTTTTTGACTTTCTCAAATCTGAGCATGAGCCAAACCGTGTCCATGTTTTCATCGTCTGTTCCTTGAGCTTTGGTGTCATCTGTATTATTACTTTTTTCAGTCAAACATAACAGAATCATATTGTCTTTGTAGTAATAGACTGCATTATCTAAATAATTTTCCGATTGTATGGCCTCCTTTCTTTTTTGATTAATATTTCGAAAATCTTTAGCACTATAAAATGCATCTTTCGTACTGCTGATTATGTATACCTGATCGTTTTTATCAATTCCGTATATACACGCATATTGCGCATTTGTTATTTTCTTAATATATAGTATTAATTGTAGATAATAATCTTTATCATCACTTCCGCCAGCCAGATAATTCCTCAATTTTACCATTTCTACAAGTGTTTTTTTGATTTCTGTCCAGTCAGTATCCGGCTCGGATAAAGAATCAGTTAACTTTCCCTGGTAATCAATATTCATCAGTTTTCTGAAATTTTCAAAATAGTATAGTGATAAATACTCGTCTACATCTTTCGTTGAATTGACTTTTTTATAAATCAATTCGTCTATTGCAGCGGAAATTATAAATGTATTCTCATAAAAAAGCAGATCATTGAAATTTTGACTGATGTATAATTTTAACTGTTCATGTCCATTGTATTCATATCCGTTTATAAGCAGGTATTCCAGCCACAAACAATTAGATTCGTCTTTTCCCAGAGTAATCAGTCTTTTTACTGCTGCACCATAGAATAATTCGAATTCAAATAAATTTGAATTTATTTCTTTGGCCAAAACAAATATTTTATTTAATACTTCCAAACGAATAAGATAACTTGCGCCTAATTTGGAAAGCGAATTGATCATGACTTTCAGGAAATCTTCTTGTGTCTTTAGTAACGAATTATGAAAAAATTCATTATTTATAAGTTTTGTAATCTTTTCTGTTTCGTTGATGGGGGAAGTGGACCCTTTATTAATCAGATTATCTGTTATTTCCAGAAGCACTGGGAATATCGCGTTCAGGATACTTTTGCGGTATGACAGGTATGGTTTAGACAGTACTGTAATATAAGCCATCATATATTCCATTTTCATATTACCGTCTAATTGTGGATTCTGCAGAAATTTCAATAGAATAGAAATAATTCTTAAAAAAACTTCTGTAGAATCGTTTCTTTTCCACCCTATTTGTTGTAATTCTGAATTAATTTCATGTGTACAAAGCATTCTTCTAAAATATCGATCTTGGTGCTTCGATTGAATCATTTCTTCAACAAGTCTAAGTTTTTTATCTTCAATATTATCTTGCCAGTATAATGCCATATTGTTTAGTGCAGAATATTTTATGAGTTTCTCATAGTTATCCAATTCAGAACATAACGCACATGCATTCTCATGGTGGTTCCTCAAGCCGGATATTTTTAAGTTGACATATGAAAAAAAACTGCCTTTATGTGTATACCCCTTTACGGAACTCGTTGAATTTCTGTTTAATAATGTAAAAATATTTTGGAACAGATTCACCTGTACTTTAGCATGCTCAAAGTATGACTCTTCGGGGAAAAGCGAACTTAGTAAGTCCCGTGTTCTTCTAAAAGCCGTCCCGGAATTTATACAGTCGTCTATATAATGAAAATTGATAACGGCTCTTCTTCCAATATGTAAAATATTATTATATAGTGCAGTCAAATTGCTATATTTACTGAGAATGTTTTCCCGATATTCACGCCCGCTGTCTATATATAGAATAAGTGGGACATTTCCAAAAACTTTCTCATTTATCATTTCAAGAAATGATGCATTTGTCTCATGAATCGGCGCCACTAAAATATCATAGATACAAGGTGTCTGTTTAAATATTTCTCTGATTTCTTTCTCTTGCAATTCTTTTTGACTGTCTACACTATTTTTGACAGACCCCAGCCATGTTTCAAATTCTTTCTTTTTAGCAGTATTTTGTAAAATGCCCTGCATTAACAAATCTGTTTTAAAATAATATTGAAAATGATTATTATTTCTTTTTCCATGGCCATAATACATTACATCTTCTAATATTTTAATATCCGCTTCTGGTAATTTTTCGGATGTCTCTTCTTTTAAACTGCTTGTAATAGGCCCTGCCATAATCATAGGTATGACAGAAGCCCGATTAACTTCAATAATAGGCTTTTCATTTAATATGGAATTTGTTGGGTAGCAGGATTGGCAGCTTAGGGGTTCTTGCCAATGACTTTCTACTAATACAAAATAATCAATACTTTCCGGTTGTGTTGTTTTTGTCCAAACAATTCTTTCATTTGGATCATTTTGTATTGCGTTCCAATAATTTTTCTCAATTACAGAAAGATTATTTTTAAGTATTTTATCCTTGGGTAATTCTTCTTTAGGCAGTATTCCGTCTTCAGTTTTTTCGGAAGAATCCCTAATCAATATTAAGGCTATATTTAGTAATATTGACTTACTAAAACCATTAATATCCTCACTTCCTGCCTTTCTTGCCAATTCTACAATAATCTTACCATGTGTTGTCAGGGTAGTACTCGTGGGTACAATAATTACAAAAATGCTGTTCATCATATCATCATCCCACATTCGGAAATCGGGGTGCGGCATTTGCTCATAAATAATGCCTCTGGACGATATACCATATATATTAGATAATACTTTTTTTGTCTCTAGAATTAACAATTCAGAATAAACATCATACCCCACTAATACCAAGTCGTTTGTCACGTTCTCCTTATTGTTTTTTTTCATGGCTTTATTGATTTTTGATGCTATAAGGTATGCAAATCTAGAATTATATAAACTGGAATTAAACAACTGGAAAGTTTCATAAAAATAATCTGTAACATGCATTTTCGATCCTACACGCATATGAATATTTTCTAATAGACATCCAAATGATTCTTCCTGAATATTATTATGTAAGTCATTATATACACGTCTTTCAAACAATGTTAATCCGTTGTCCTTCACCAGCAATTCAAATGGTGCTATTCTATTAAACTTTTTGCTCGTGGTGGTTTTAATTGTCCGCTGATTTAGAATTATCTGTAACGTTTCGAGACATTCGTTATATTCTCCCTTGGCATTAGCCCATAATTCGTTACTGGCATATGTTGTTATTAATGATTGACCTGAAAAATTGATTTCCGTACGATATTCCGTATCGCATAAAAAAAGTTGTACTTTTTTCATTGCTGTGCACTTTGCACTTTTATTATAAAAAATTGCAAAGCACCTTGTGAATTGCAAAATAAAGTCATGGTTTACATTTATTAATGCAATACGTAAATTATCACTTTGGTGATGTAAAATAAATGATATCATTGCTTTTGAAAAAAGTTCTGCGTTCATACCGGAAGTAAGCGGTTTAAGGTCAATAACATATACTTCGTTTTTACAATAATATTTATCTAAATTATCAGATGTTTTTATAATGGATTCTTGTTTGACAGTTTTATTTCTCCTCGCATTTGTATTAGTGTTTTCTGATAATATTATTTTGATTTTCTGCACATTGCTTTTCCACTCTCTTTTTAGAGCAATATCATCAAAGGCCGGTTGAATATGAATTCCTACCCTCTTTTGTTCTTCTTGCCTTTTGATTGGTAATAAAATAGCATACTGTGTCCCGGGAAAGCATTTTTCAACTTTGTGTTCAACTGGATATTTATTTTCATCTTTAGTCTTATTTTCTTTCCCATAATTAGCAATATATGGTTTACCAAAATTATCGTTAGCTTTTTTGCTTGTAACAGCAAAAAAGCCCTGATAATAATTTACTAATGTATTAAATAACTGTAAACCGTAATGATTTGTTACATTTTCGGCTATCTTATAATAATCATCCCATATACTTTGCATCTCGTCACTCGGATTAAAAAAACCTTCCAGGGTTATATGTTCAGCTATTTTTTCTACTAATTCATGCGGCAATTCTCCTGTTCCGACTCTTCTTTTTATAGTCTTTATAAATTTTTCAGGTATATTATCAGAGTAATTGATATCAGTAATCATAACCTCTAAATAGTATAATTTTTGATTTATTACAAATTCCTGATAATTCCTGCCAAAGTGCTGACTATTCCCTGCATGAATACGGAAACTAAAACAACTTCCTTCTGAATTTTCTAATGCATTTTCTATCAATTGCAATAAGCCTTCGGAAAAATCTTGTGCAGATTGCTTTAAATTATTGATTTCTACTTCATTTAATCTCCTTTTCTTATTTTCTCCGCTTTCTTTTTCTGCA
Source organism: Lachnospiraceae bacterium (assembly GCA_022510525.1). GTDB lineage: Bacteria > Bacillota > Clostridia > Lachnospirales > Lachnospiraceae > UBA3282. The sequence continues at coordinate 13,321 of JAFLTH010000067.1, forward strand.
GAATCATATATAAAATGGCAAAATGAACTGAACAGTAATAAAGCTAGCATTGACATTCCTTTACATAAATTAAGAATTTCTTCACTGTTTTCCGTTCTTAAAACATGGCCGTTAATGAGGTTATCTATGCAGATATCCTGAAGCATAGATTTATAGAAAAATCGTTTCCATTGTGAACTGCCTACTTGTTTGTGATAATTATTATAAAGCATGTCATTATCATTACTATTTTGGCACAGTCCTTTTTGTAACTTAAATACATAATCATTTATTATCGGAATACCGTCTCTAAAAAAATTGGATGTAAAATCCATATTATTCATATGAATTTCTATATCACTAGAAAATAACTGATACCATTCCCAATCTAAATAAACACAGGGGATTATTTTATTAAAACTTCCCATACGATGTATGACACATCTTTTTGCTCGTGGTGACAACGTAAATACCTGATTATAAAAAATATTTTGGTCTAGACTTCTTTTATTTATTTGCAAAGAATATGATTTATTATTATTGATAAGTTTCCATTTGCTATCCCAATTGTTCATTTCACTAAGATTGTCTATAAACATATATGCAGATATACGCTGTATATTATCGGCCTTATCTTCTTCTATACCGAGAAAGATGTTTTTATATCTTCTTCTCATTATGGAAAAATATCTAAGTGGAATTACGTCAAAATTATCATCCTGATCTTTATTTGTTATGTAAAGATAATAATAGAAGATGTTGCTTTCTCCATCATCATTTATCAATATTTTTGGCATATCTCTTATGCTTACTTCATATCCATTTTTAATCAATTTATGGGGATCCTTTAGTTGACTTAAAATATCAGTTGTATTATCAATTTCCGTGCAAATTATCCGAATGTTATCAGTATATAAATTTTCAAATGACTTCAATTTATTTTCTAAACTATAGATTAAATCGTTTACCTCAACAAAAAACTCGTCACAATTTATTCCTATGAATAATAGTATTTTTCTCATAATTTACCTCAATCCCATAATAATATTTATTAAATTTTAATCCTTTTTCTTAAAAGGAAAAATCTACTTAATATAATACAATACTATAATGATATAAAAATTTTTTTTGCAAAATTTGTCATTTTTATAGCAAAATATGTATTCAGAAATATATATTGTATTTGGTAGCAAATAACTGGCTGAAACGATCGTTTAAATATTTAAACCGACATTTTGGCCAATTGAGCAAAGAGCAATTATATGAAATACAAGCCTACTATTAACATTGATTTTCCAGATTTACCTCCTTTCCGCTAGTGTTCGGAATTTTCTGCCACATATAAACTGCTAAATATAAAAAACAACATTTATATAATTATATTGTGGCCGCCTTAACTCACATAGAATTTACGGCAGATGAAGACAAAGCCTACGCCAACGGTATAGATATAGGACTAGGTTCTTTAAATCCACCATCTAGAAAGAAATTAGAATGATTGCTGGCAATAACCTCGTTTTTACAGAAGCTTCTGAAACCCTTTATAGGTTCAATGCCAATGAAATAGCAAGGCAGCGCATCCATGCATTCAAAGAATATAACATACATCCAAATATTCACAATAGAAAATTGAAAAACTCACTTCCGAAATTGAGTGTCTCCATGCTGAGGTGTCTAATATCAAGGCCTAATAATCTAAAATTTCCAACATGGCAGTTCTGATTTTACTACTCTGCTATGCATTTCAGCTATTGTTAAATAATCGACAATAGAGGATTTGCTATTTATATATTAATATAACTGTAGATGATAATAGTAAAGTCCCTACAAAGCTCATAATTACAAGCTTTGTAGGGATGCACCTTTATTACAGGGCAACCCCGATTATCCTCTAAAGTCAAAAAGCGACTACACTCAAGATTCTTTTTTAACGATTTAAAATGCAATTATCTACTCTAAAAGATAATTACTTCTATGTCTATAAATCCTTTATTTTTCAAGGTTTTAATCTCTATTTTCCTAATAAAAAACGACCTTGTAATGAGTTTTATTTTCTCATTATCAAGGTCATTTATTTTTCTTTATTTTACTACACCTTTTGCCTTTAGCGGATAATCGGGTGTACCTTTGGATAATACAAATCACTCGAACTCGGCAAGTTCAGCTTGTAACTTAAATTATTTTGTTTAAGTTTCGCTGTTCAAATGCCGTACTTTTACTTCTATTACATAATTTATTTTGACTTACTGATTTTTTGTTGCCAAAGTGTTGCCACAAATCATTAAAAAATTCTCATATATCCATAAACTTTCTACTTATCACAAAGTTCTTCCGTATTCCAATATACCCAAAATTCCTTGTGACATAACTATTCGTTGAGCCTCTGTGCTTGCCCTCTGCTTATTTTCTGGTGAAAGTTTATTATACTCTTTCAAAATCTCTTCTGCATTTTTTGTCAGTTTTATCCAAAATTCATTATATTCATTGATTCTATCGACCTGACCCATAATTACCTCTTTCTTTCAATCCTACTAACATCACCTGGAAAACTACAAATTACAAGAATCATCAGCAATTCTCTAATTGCAATAAACATTTTTCAACCTCTTGCAACTACAATATCATCATATTTATACAATTCGCTTGTTAATTGTTCCGCCTTGTCATCATTAATAAATATAACATTTATATATAAATGTCCGTCTACAAGAATCGCTTCTTCTATTTTACCATATTCGACACATATTTCTTTTATATCATCATATTCCTCTCTTGTTGCTTTTTCTTTTGAAACTGTCAAATTCCATTCCATTTCCGAAATCACTATATTATCTTCTTCATGTATTCCAAATGGTATTGCAACATTACTTAAGGCACTATATGTATTTGAAAAAATTGATACCCCTCTACAAAACAATGTAGAATTTTCTATATAGAAAATCGAACTATCTATATGATTATTGAATATCGACACATTGCTAAATTGCAATTGGCTAAAAGACGTTTCAAATAAACTACCTGCAATCTTGTTACAGTCAAATACTTTTGAATTTTCAAAGAATAAGTCTGAAGCTATTATCTGCATTGCACCATAAGAACACTCAAAAATCTTTGTCCCATTAACTTTTATATTTTTGCAATTATGCAATACTATTCCATATGTTCCACAACCATACAACTCTAATGATTCTAACTGCACGTTATTACAATCTTCAAACGCTAATACTGCCCCAGTACAATCACCTTTATAAGGAATATGACCAATGGTTAAACCAATCAACTTTATATTTGTGCAATTATTAAAATTAATTACATTTGCATATCTTGGAGTAGCTAATAAAGTAGTATTATCACCTACAATTGTAACATTAGAAATTCCTTGAATAACTACTTCCTTACCATCAAAAACATCTTGCTTAAATACTGTTTCTGTTTCTGCCTCAAAATCTAAAATATCATAATATCCCTTATTTAATACTAATTTATTATTTGATTCTAGATTTTTTACCAAATCATTTGTTGAAGAAACCTCTATATATTTATGTATTTCAGGAATAATCGCTGCCTTTCTCTTGAGCCTTTCCATAACTTCTTTTTGAATTGCCCTGTTAATTTTTCCTCTTAATTCTTCTATTGAAGAAAAAGAATCATATAACCCTTTATTTTGCAATTTTACAGCAATTTCTTGAATCTTTTTGTAATCATCTGTTGTATTATCTAATTCCCTTGTCTTAAAAAAAACTTTAATGTCAGGATGCCTATTTTTTCGATAACTATCCAAAGCTACATTTAACTCATGTTCCGTTCCGGCAACATCTTCCACTTCAATTACAGTCCCCACACGCTTCCAATATAAACATACAAAAATATCAGAGCAAGGAATTTCAAGGTCTAAATCAATAACACCTTGTGGACCATCCGCATTCATACTTGCTACAGAATTTTCCCACATACGTAAATCAATACATATATCATTTTGCATATACAATGGATTTAGTTCATCCACTAATTTTCTTATCATCATTCTCTCTTCACTTAAATCAGAAGGTGATGCTAAAACAATTTGTATTTTTTCCATTTTTCTTTTTCAAGTACTCCATAACTTAATTTTTTTCTAAATTTAGCTATAATACCTATTACAACAGCTAGAAGTTATTCATTAACTATGTTGGCAACGAAATATTAAATAATACGAATAGTGCAAATAATGGTAGCTTAATATAAACAATTACTGTTATACAAAATAATTTACGCACTCTCGTACTACTCGAACTCTTTTTTGGGTTATATGTAGATTATAAATTTCATTAATTTTCTCGTTGCAATCGTATCATTTTGATACGGTTTTCATTTTCATTTATATGGTTAAGGAGCCGTTGTACCCAAATTGTACCCAAGCCACCTTTTCCTAAAATCTCATCATAAACTTTTTCGCTCATAATTCGCTCATTTACAATGAGCGAATTATTTTAAAGTCTTGTATATATATTTCCCTTTGTTGTTTTTTTACTTTGAATAACTCCGCAATCGCTTAGCGCTTTCAAATATCTAC
>JAFLTH010000068.1 GCA_022510525.1 Lachnospiraceae bacterium
TGCCCTTGTCCCGACTCCGACGCCTCTCCATCCGTCCCCCACAAATTTCAATTTATGGAGGTTAGAACAATGATTAAATTAGTAAAAGGCGATATCACAAAGATTGATTACGTAGATGCCATAGTAAACGCGGCAAACAGCAGCCTCCTTGGTGGCGGTGGCGTGGATGGCGCGATTCACAGGGCAGCGGGACCGGAACTGTTGGCCGAGTGCCGTTTGCTGGGTGGTTGTAAGACCGGTCAGGCTAAGATTACCAAGGCATACAAATTGCCCTGTAAATATGTTATTCATACCGTTGGACCTGTCTGGAACGGAGGCAGTCATAACGAAGATGAGCTTTTGGCAGGCTGTTATAGAAATTCTCTAAAACTTGCAATGGAAAACAGTATAAAAACTATCGCCTTTCCGTCTGTATCTACGGGAATATATTCTTTTCCGGTAGAAAGGGCTGCTAAGATTGCGGTTAATACCGTAAATGAATTTTTAAATGAGAATCCGGGGCAGTTTGATATGGTCCTATGGGTGCTTTTCGATGACAGGACCGAGGCAGCATATCAGGCGGCGGTTAATGAATTATGATGATTTTAAGAGGTATCATACCAATGTGATATGATGCCTCTTTTTTTATATTATATGTCACCTTGTAATAAACTTCTGCGTGTTTATAATAGAAAACAAAACAATGGCGCGCATTGTTGTGGAGAGGAGAGAGTATGACAGTAGAAGAACTTGTTGAAGAATACAGTAATATGCTTTTTAAAATCTGTCTCGTTATCGTAGGTAACGAGTGGGACGCACAGGATGTGATACAGGACGTCTTCTGCCGTTATATAGAACATTTGCCCGTCTTCAATGACAAAGAGCATGAGAAAGCGTGGCTGATTAAAGTAGCGGTAAACAGGTGCAGGGATATTCATAGATTTAGGCTTAGGCATCCGCAGGTGGACTTGGATGAGGTTGCTGCTTACTGTGAACTGCCGGAGCAGAGCGAGGTGCTGCTGGCACTTATGAAGCTTCCGGAATCTTTGAAATCAGTAATATACCTGCATTATATAGAAGGTTATAAGGTGACGGAGCTTGTCAATATATTAGGCATTTCCATAAATGCAGTCAAAAAAAGACTGGAAAGAGGAAGAAAAGCATTGAAGCTTACCCTGTCGGATTAGGAAAAAGAGTGAAAAGTGTAAGCATATTCTTTGTTAGATTAGGAAAATGGAGCAAAAAAGCTCCGGAAAGGATTGGTCTAAGTTATGAAATTGCAGGATTTAAAAGATGCAGTAAATAATATAGAAATAGATAATACCATGCAGGAAGAGATTTTGCAGAATGTATCAGAGAGAACAAAAAGTAAAAAGACAGTCTCATTTAAAACTGATACAAGCAGAAAAAATATTTCCGGATTTTCTCGTATCGCAGTTACGGCAGCAGGCGTAGTGCTGGCGGTAGGAATCATAGGTTTTCCGGTCAGAGCACTTGTTACTTCTCTGGTTAAAGAACGTATGGAAGAGATACCTGAAGAGGAGAGACATGAACTCGTGGAGATGTTAGACAGTCAGGGAGTGGAAGTTGACGGTTTTTCCAGAGAGTATACGGCAGAAGAAAAAAGTCGCATAAGAGAACTGCGAAGCCAATATCAGCAGGGCGTATTTCCTGAAGGTGAACTGCCACAGGCTGACAGCGTTGAAGAAGCTGAAACAATGGAACTGTGTTATCTGACGACCAACAGTACCTATTACCTACCGGACAGAGAACTTACCGATGAAGAGATATTACAGATAATAGATTTTGAAACAAAATTAAACTATTCACTCAGAAAGCGGTATGAGGAAGAATACGCCGATGAGATTGCCGCCAAGGAGCAGGCACAGAAAGAACTGGCCGCACAGGTCGTGGATTCAGGCGGTATCACTGAAGAAGAGGCTGTTACTATAGCTAAAGAGTGGCTTGAGAAGATACATGGCATTACCGGAGACGGACTTGAGCTTCATCATCGTTTAGATGGTGATCTGGAAGATAATGCGAAATCCGGAGAGAGTGCTCAGTATGTGGTAACCTGGAGCGGTATGTCGAATGAACAGTATTATTATTTCTTTATCAGTGCGCGGGACGGACGACTGACACAGACTATATACACCACCCCGGATATGGTTCGTAACACTAAGAATGGTATCGCTCCGGTTGAAATGGAAGCACAGCTTCCGGAATTAAAAGAAAAGGCGATTTCCTTTATAACGGAAATTCTTGATGAAGATGTGGAATCGTATGTTGAAAGCTATTTAATCTATAACATATATGACGAGAACAGGACGGGTAACAGTGTGGAATTTACCTTTATAAAAGAAAGCGGAAAAGCGGATATTATTTATTATACGTGCAACGGCATATTTACATCACTGTACCGGACGGCCGATATAGAGGATTATCGGGAAGGGAAGGCTGAGAGAGAGGAGTTTATTAGAGAGCGTAGCGAATTAAATGGAGAGACTTTCCGGAAAAATGAGATTGCTATTAATCTGAATGAGTTGTAATTATTGCAATTATATAAAGAGGGCGTCCCGGAACTATGATGTTTTAATCATAGAAATAAGGGATGCCCTTTCTTTTTCGTATGTAATTTTAGAGACAGTATTTGGTAATATTATATAAAAAACGGAAACTATTTTTGATAATTTAGTTTCTTGAAAAGCCGATACAAAATTGTTATTATATAGGAAACTAAAAATAAAAAAGTAGTTTCCAAACGTATGTGATGCCGGAAATTTAAGTTAAGATAAAATATCACATAATATGATAAATACACATATAAAGGGCAAGGAATCATAAATGGAACTTAGAGAGACAATATTGGAAGGTACCATTAAAGCATTTAATAAAAAAGGTCTGAAATTTACAATGGACGACATAGCGAAGACGCTTGGAATGAGTAAGAAGACGATTTATACGGTGTTTAGCGATAAGGAGTCCATGTTTTATGCAATGGTAGATTATATGTTTGACAGCATCAAGGAGAGTGAGCGGCGCATTGTTGAAGACGATACACTCTCCACCATAGAGAAAATCCATCGGATAATGAGCGTAATGCCGGATAGCTATGTAAATGTAGATTTTCAAAAACTTTATCAGTTAAAAGACAAATATCCGGCTGTTTACAAGCAGGTTGAGCGGCGTCTGGAAACCGGTTGGGAGGATACAATAGCTCTTTTGGAGCAGGGCATAGAAGAGGGGTGTATACGGGATATTCACATTCCCATTGTGAAGATGATGCTTGAGGCGGCATTAGAGCAATTTTTCCAGAGAGATATATTGATTCAGAATAAAATTACTTATATGGATGCACTGAACGAAGTAGTTGAGATTTTAATGAACGGTATCGCTGTTAAAGAATCTGATTAAATTTCAATAATAATTAACCATAGTGTCACAAGGAGGCAGAAAAATGGAAGAGAAGTCAAAAGAAATATTCGGTAATCCCATCAAGGAGGGAACCTACAAAAAGGCTGTAAGGTCAAAAGAAAAATATGCAAGGAAATTCGGGGACGATACGCAGGTCAGCTATCCGGTATCTGTCTCTAAGAATGAGCATATCGGTGAGCTGCTTGGAGTTATGGATGTAAAGCTTGGCAATCCGGACAGTGAGGCTGCCGATAATGAAACAGCAAGTAAGGCTTTTAATACGAAGAAAGGACTTATTGTCGGAAATATCCGTATGGGCTTTGGACACTACCGCATATCTATGGCGATTGCATCGGCGGCACATTCAATGGGTTATATACCGTACTGGATGGACTTAAACTCTTATAAACAGACCACCTGCACCGAAGTAATCAGTTCGCAGAACGATTTATATTCACTGGGGTCAAGACTTTCCGGAAAAAGTAAACTCTTTAACAAATTTGTATGGGAGCCAATCAACTATGAAGGTTTCCGTAAACTGACCTATAATGCGTCAGACCAGAAAAATGCGGAATTGATGGCTCCGGTCTATCGTAATGTTCCAAACGAAATTCCGGTAGTAGCCACTCACGTGTGGCCGGCACAGGCAGCAATCCATGCAGGAATGGAGCATGTTGTAAATGCCATTCCGGACAACTGGCCCATGGCCTTGCACTTATCCGAAGGAAGCATCCATACAGTTCAGACACATTTTGCATATCAGGGTTACCGTATATTAAACGGTATGCAGGGCAAATCGGTATTAAAGCCTATGCCGGAAGATGTTTTATTCTATACCGGACACTATATAGACCATGAACTGGTAAGCAACATTGAAGCCGACTGCGCCGCACGTAAGGAAAGACAGGCAAATAAGAAACCGATGCGTTTCCTGCTTACAATCGGAGGGGCGGGAGCACAAAAAGAAATTTTTGCGGCAATCATAAGATATCTGCTTCCGGGCATTAAAAAGAAACGTGTTGCACTCTATGTGAATGTGGGAGATTATCGTAACGTCTGGGATGACCTTTTAAATGAGATACCTGAACTTGTAACCGTGGCAACCGAGCATTTCAATGACTGGGATGAGACAAAGAAATTTGCAGACGAGGCACTGACCGGTGATGTGGAAGGTGTGCACGGCTTCTGGCACGAAAATATTTTTGAGGCGGTTTACTGCACCAACCTCTTGATGAGAAGCTGTGACGTGCTGGTTACCAAACCGAGCGAGCTGTCATTTTATCCGGTTCCCAAACTTTTTATCAAGAGAGTGGGCGGACATGAACAGTGGGGAGCAATCCACTCGGCAGAGCTTGGTGAGGGAACTCTTGAGTGTGAGGACATTGCGCATACCATACAGATGATCAAGTTATTTATCAAGGATAAAAATATGCTTAGTGATATGTGTGACAACATTGTAAAAAATAAGGCTGCCGGAATCTATGACGGAGCATATCGAGTTGTGGAGCTGGCTATGAGCAAAGACAGAACAGAAAACAGGGGTAGATAGGAGGAATATATAATGAAGCTTACAATAGGTGAAAAAGTTTCTTACGGTTTGGGGGCAGTGGGCAAGGATATGGTGTATATGCTCTCTGCAAGTTATATACTGTATTACTATCAGGATATTCTGGGAGTGAGTGCCGTTGCTATGGGAATTATACTGATGGCAGCAAGAGTATTTGATGCATTTAATGACCCGATTATGGGAGTTGTCGTGGCTAAGACCAAAACACGCTGGGGAAAGTTCCGTCCCTGGCTTATGATTGGTACAATATTGAATGCAATAATACTGTATCTGATGTTTGCCGCACCGCCGACACTGGACGGAGCAGGACTGGTTGCTTATGCGGCGGTTACTTATGTATTGTGGGGCGTTACTTATACGATGATGGATATTCCGTATTGGTCCATGATTCCTGCTTTCACAGAGGGTGGAAAAGAGCGTGAGGGACTTTCCACACTGGCACGTTCCTGCGCAGGTGTAGGTTCCGCTCTTATAACAATCATAACAATGATCTGTGTTTTCAAGCTGGGACAGGGAGACGAACGAATAGGTTTTAAGCTGTTTGCTCTTATTATAGCAATAGTATTTGTAGTATTTGTAGCGATCACCTGTGCAAATATTAAAGAAAAATCAACGGTAGATATGGAAACGCCTTCGGTGGGTCAGATGTTTCGTGCATTGATTTCCAACGACCAGGCTATGGCAGTCGTACTTACCATCGTATTTATAAACTGCTCCCTGTACATTACCGCAAACCTTGTTATTTACTTTTTTAAGTATGATTTTGGCGGTGAAGGATGGTACAACAGCTATACAATATTTAACACTTTTGGCGGAGCAATGCAGATTATTTCCATGATGTTATTCTTTCCGATTTTTCGTAAATTTTTAAACACAATTCAGGTGTTCTACGTAAGCTTTGCAATGTCAATCTTAGGATATGCTTCACTGCTTATTTTGACATTTACCAATATGTCCAATGTATTTTTGCTGTTTATACCGGCATTCTTCATATTTGCCGCACACGGAATGCTTTCTGTTTTAACAACGGTGTTCCTGGCAAATACTGTGGATTACGGTGAGTTAAAAAACAACAGCCGCGATGAGAGTGTGATTTTCTCCATGCAGACTTTCGTGGTAAAACTGGCTTCCGGTGTGGCGGCACTTATTGTTTCAATCTGTTTAAGCGTATTTAACTTAAGCAATGACACCTCCGACACCTCAGCCGTTGTTGAAGCGGTTGCAAATTCATCAATTGTCGGACTTCGCATGACTATGACGGTAGTGCCGATTGTGATACTGTTGATTGCCGTATTTTTATTCAGTAAAAAATATATCCTGACTGATGAAAAAGTAGCTGAAATCGCGGAAAAGGTTAAGGCGAAGCGAATGGCGGAAAGTAAGTAGATGGAGATTAAGTAAGCTGATATGGGTTGAAAGCAAAGCGATATGAAGATATGAGGTAAGAGTATGATAAGACAAGAACAGAATATATATGTACTCGACACAGCACACACAACCTACTGTTTCAGGGTTATGGAGACCGGCCATTTAGAGCATCTGTATTATGGCAGAAAAATCTCAGTAGATGCACAGAGTGCGGAGGCTCTTTTTGAAAAGCACTCTTTTGCACCCGGTAATACCAATGTTTACGATGTTGAACATACAAACTTTTCTCTGGAAGATATAAGGCTTGAAATGTCTTCTTACGGAAAAGGCGATATCCGTGAACCCTTTGTAGAGCTTGTGCATGCCGACGGCAGTACAACCAGCGATTTCCTGTTTGTAGAGGCAAGTATTACACAGGGAAAAGAGGCGTTTAAAACACTGCCGGCTTCTTATGATGATACAGGCAAAGTGAACCATTTGACTGTGATACTGAAAGATACGCAATATGATATAAAACTTGAGCTTCATTATTTTGTTTATGAGGATTGCGACGTTATCACCAGAAGCGCACGACTTATTAATGAGAGTGGGGAGACAGTGCGTATAGAGCGGCTTATGAGTGCGCAGATGGATTTTGATACGCCGGAATTTTCATTTATGACATTTGGAGGAGCATGGGCAAGGGAAATGCGAAGAACCGATGTTAGACTTCTTTCCGGTAAGCATGTGAATGCTTCCTACACAGGCACTTCCTCCAACCGTGCAAATCCATTTGTCATACTTTCAAGGAATGGTGCAACGGAAGATGCCGGGGAATGTTATGGATTTAACCTAATTTACAGTGGGAATCACTATGAGGCAGCAGAGGTGAGCGGCTATGGGAAAACAAGAATTGTGACAGGCATCAATCCACAATCCTTTTCATGGCAGCTTGAACCCGGAGCAGACTTTGAAGCACCTGAGGCAGTGATGACATATTCTCATGAGGGATATAATGGGATGAGTCAGCATATGCACAAATTTGTACGTGAACACATTGTGCGCGGCGAATGGAAGAATAAGACCAGACCGGTTCTTTTAAACAGCTGGGAAGCAGCTTATTTTGACTTCAATGAAAGTAAGCTGCTTACACTTGCAAAAGAAGGAAAAGATGTCGGCATTGAGCTTTTTGTTATGGATGATGGCTGGTTCGGTGAGCGGAATGACGATAAGCATTCTCTTGGCGATTGGGACGTCAACACAAAGAAGCTGCCAAACGGCTTATCGGGTATCTGCCAGAAAATCAAAGCAATGGGCCTTGACTTCGGCATCTGGGTAGAGCCGGAGATGGTGAATGTAAACAGCAAACTCTATACGCAGCATCCGGAGTGGGTAATCGAGATTCCCGACAAACCGCACTCGGAGGGACGTAACCAGCGTATTTTGGATTTGAGCCAGACTCAGGTACAGGATTTTATTATAGAAAAAATGACGGAAGTTTTCTCATCAGCGGAGATTTCCTATGTTAAGTGGGATATGAACCGCACTTTTACGGACTATTTTTCCCAGGTCCTTCCGCCGGAGCGGCAATATGAGCTAGCTCATCGCTATGTGCTTGGACTTTATCGCTGTATGAAAGAACTTGCCGAAAGATTTCCTCATATACTGTTTGAGGGTTGTTCTGCAGGCGGCAATCGTTTTGATCTGGGTATACTGTGTTACTTTCCGCAGATTTGGGCAAGTGATGACACCGATGCACTCTGCAGGGCGGAAATCCAGAACGGATACAGCTATGGTTACCCGATGTCTGTGGTTAGTGCGCACGTCTCATCCTGTCCGAATCACCAGACTCTTCGGACCACTCCGCTTGAGACACGCTTCGCGGTTGCGGCATTTGGCGTGTGCGGGTATGAATGCAATTTATCCGATATGAAAAAAGAAGAGCTTGCGGCGATAAAAGAGCAGATTGAGATTTATAAAAAGTGGAGAGAAGTACTGCAGTGGGGACAGTTTTACCGCGGAAGGAACTTTTCAGATACAGCAGATACCCCGCCCAGCGTGCTTGCCGATTTGCCGGGGAATCAGATGGAATGGACCTGTGTGTCTGAAGACGGCACTAAGGCAGTCGGATTTTTAATGCAAAAGTTAGTTTCGCCTAACACGCAGTTCCATTATTATAAGGCAAAAGGATTGAAGCCGGAGAAGAGGTATCATTTTTATAACCGTGAGTTGAAGTACAATGTGAAGAATTTTGGTGACCTGGTGAATACAGTTTCCCCGGTGCATATCAAACAGGATTCCATTGCGCATAACATAATCGCAAAGTTTGTAAAGATGGATGGTGAGAAAGAAGATATGCAGGTTTACGGTGATACGCTGATGTATAACGGAGTGCGCCTGAAGCAATCCTTTGGGGGAACCGGGTATAGTGATGATGTGAGATATTACCAAGACTTTGGGGCGCGGATATATTTTATGGAGGAAGAGTTGTAGGAGTTTGTTTTTGTTGAAAAAAGAGGGCACATGTGCCCTCTTTTTTCATTATAAACATTTACATTTATTAATTAGAAATGTATAATAATGAAAAGCAAGGGCACAATTTCCCTTAGTTTTCATTCTATGGAGGCAGATATGGAAATAAAAAGAGATAAATATTTACAAAAGCTTGTTGACCGTATGCATAATGGAATGATTAAGGTTATTACAGGAATCAGAAGAAGTGGGAAATCCTATCTTGTATTTAAAATATTTAAAGATTATTTAATTAATAACGGTATAGACGAATCACATATTATAACAATCGAACTTGATCAAAGAAAAAATAGGCAGTACAGAGACCCGGACGCTATACTTAATTATATTGATTCTTTAATCATTGATAAAAAGGATTATTATATATTGTTAGATGAAGTGCAGATGTTGGAGGAGTTTGAAGAAGTATTAAATTCACTTCTCCATATTAGAAATGCAGATGTTTATGTTACAGGAAGCAATTCAAAATTTTTATCTAAAGATATTATTACCGAATTCCGTGGCAGGGGTGATGAAATACATGTGTATCCACTTAGCTTTAAAGAATTTATGTCGGCTTACGATGGAGACAGATATCAGGGTTGGGCGGATTATGTAACTTACGGTGGTATGCCGCTTACGGTAACTATGAAAACAGAAGAACAAAAAATAAACTATCTTAGCAGGCTTTTTGAAGAGACTTATATTATAGATATTATTGAAAGAAATCATATTGAAAAGATTCAGGAACTGAATGATTTAATTAATATTTTGGCATCATCAATAGGTTCACTTACCAATCCATCCAAAATAAAAGCAACATTTAAAAGTGTCATTCAGTCAGATATAAGTTTAAATACAATTAGGCAATATATAGAACATTTGAAAGATGCTTTTATAATAAACGAAGCTAACCGCTATGATGTAAAAGGAAGAAAATATATAGGTACACCCCTTAAATATTATTTTGAAGATGTTGGACTTCGCAACGCACGTTTGGGATTTAGACAAATTGAAGAAACACATTTAATGGAAAATGTTATTTATAACGAATTGAGAATCAGAGGACTTCAGGTAGATGTTGGCGTAATTCAAAAAAGAATCAGAAATGAAAGCAGAAAACAGGTAAAGAAACAGTTAGAAATTGATTTTGTTGCTAATATGGGAAGTAAACGATATTATATACAATCAGCTCTTAGTCTGCCTGATTCCGAAAAAGTAAAACAGGAAAAGGAATCCCTTATCAGTGTAAATGATTCATTTAAAAAGATTATTATTGTGAAGGATGTTATGAATGTACAACAAGATGAGAACGGGATTACAACTATGAGTATTTATGATTTTTTATTAAATGAGAATAGCTTGGAAATGTAGATAAAAGACTATTTCAACTAAATTTCAATATAAAATATAGCAGATTAAATAAGGAGACAATTTCCAATGAAATTTTTTCACCTCTCAGATTTACACATCGGACTAAAGCTGATTAACAGAGACCTAAGAGAAGACCAGGAATATATACTAAAGCAAATCGTCGATATTTCCATAAAAGAACAACCGGATGCAATCATAATCGCCGGTGATATATATGACAAAGCGGTTCCCTCTGCGGAAGCTGTGGAAGTGTTTGATCATTTTATTGCAGAACTTTCTTCTGCACTTCCCGAAACAGTTATTATGATGATCAGCGGAAATCATGACAGTGCACCTCGTGTGAATTGTTTCCGCAGCATACTTTCCAAGCAGAACCTGTACATGGTCGGCCTGCCGCCAACTACAGAAGATGAATATATAGAGAAAGTTACGCTGCAGGATGAGTACGGTAATGTGAACTTTTACCTGCTTCCGTTTGTAAAACCCTCTATGGTAAAAATGATAATCGGAACAGATGAAAACGGAAATAACTTTTCATATAACGATACAATACATAGATTGATAGAACGTGAAAATATTAACGAAATTGAGCGCAACATCCTTGTCAGCCACCAGTTCTATCTGCCTGCCGGAAAAGAGGCAAAAGACGTGGAGAGGATGGATTCGGAGATACGAACCGCCGGAAATATAGATGAGGTATCCGCAGATATTCTTGAAAAGTTTGATTATGCTGCCCTTGGACATATCCATAAGCCCATAGAAGTGAGAAACGAAGTCTACCGGTATTGCGGTACACCTTTAGCCTGCTCTGTCAGTGAGGCAGGACAGCAAAAGGGTATCATTATGGTAGAGATTCAGGCAAAAGATGCCGAAATACGCACAACCACATTACCGCTTAACCCGCTCCGTCAGGTACGGGTAATCAAGGGAACATTGGAAGAGGTTCTTAAACAGTCTTGCAATGACTATGTATCCGTCATTCTTACGGATAAAGTTGATTTAGACGTAATTGATATCAAAGACAGAATCAGGATAGCATTCCCCAACCTTCTGGAAATCAAAAGGGAAAGTTTGAGGAAAGCGGATTACAGCAAAAAAACGGGAACAGTGGAGGAACTTAATCCCTTTGAACTATGCTGTACTTTTCTGAGTAATCTAGATGACGACGAAAAGGAAATACTTCGGGACGTAATCAATACGGTTTTGGAGACCAAATAGGGTGAAATTAGAAAGGCAGGGTTATTGACATGAAACCGCTTAAGTTGACAATGCAGGCTTTCGGTTCTTACGGAAAGAAAACCTCGATTGATTTTGAAAAACCTAATCAGAATCTTTTTCTTATTACAGGCGATACCGGTGCCGGAAAGACGACTATTTTTGATGCAATTGTCTTTGCACTATACGGCGAAGCCAGCTCCGTTACAAATAAAAAGTCCGGAATAGTATTGCAGAGCCAGTTTACGGGTTTCGATGTTGAACCCTTTGTCGAGCTGACTTTTTCGGAAAAATCCGGTGAGGATGATAATATTTATACGGTTAAACGTATACCGCGTCATTTAAAAACCCTTACAAGAGGAGCATCAAAAGGAATTGCGGAACGGGAGACCAATGCCTCGGTAACGCTTATAATGCCCGACGGTACTGAATATCCTCAGAAAGAAGTAGATAAAAAAATTGAAGAACTTATCGGCCTTACCAAAAACCAGTTTATGCAGGTGGCAATGATTGCCCAGGGCGAGTTTACAGAGCTTCTCCGCGCAGATTCCGACAATAAAAAGACGATATTTCGCAGACTTTTCAATACCGAGCTGTATCAAAATATTGTTGAAGAATTAAATAACCGGCGAAGAGCCAAAGAAAAAGAAATTGCAATCATTAGAACTCAGTGCCAGACAGTTGCCGGAAGAGTTGCAGTACCTGATGAATATGAACGTATGGAGGAACTTAATGCTTTAAAGAAAAGAGTTGAAAACGGTGAACTTGTAGTTATGGGGCAGTTCCTTGAGGAACTTAAAAGTCTGTGTGAGCAGCTTAAAGAAGAAGTAGCAAATGCAGAGAAAAATTATAATGCAACAAGTAAAGTCAGGGATGAAAAGAGAGATTTACATACAAATGCAAAGAACTTACTTAAATTCTTCGAACAGCTTGATAAGGCGCAAAACGATATAGAAGAATGCAGATCAAAAGAAAGTAAAATAAAAGACGTAATTACGTTAATATCAAAACTGCGTACCGCATACGAAATCGAGACCGAATATCAGCGATATAAAGAGGCGGAAAAATTAGTTACAGATACACAAACCGCTTATATGCAGCAACAGGATGCATTGCCCGCATTGATAGATGCTGCAAAAGAGACTGCCGAAAAGGAAGCAATGCTCAAAGACATCTATGAAAAGGAACTTGCGCGTTATAGCCAGGTCTCGGAAAAAGTTGATAAGGCTTTAACTCTTTTTGCCAAAATAGATACAGAGAAAAAAGCGGTTGAAAAAAGGAGCAGAGATTTGCAGGCGGCAGAAAAGAATGCCGAGACTGCGCAGAAGAACAGTGAAGAACTGGAAGCCCGGGAAAAAGATTGGAAAAATCAGCTTGAATCACTGGGGGATGCTGAAAAACAACTGGCTCTGTGGGAAGGAGACAGTAAAGAAGCGGCTTCTTTGACAGAAGAAGTAGATGAACTTATCAAGTCACAAGAGGAGATTGAGCAACAGAAAAGCAAAGCCGAAAAATCGAAACAGGATTATAAAACGATAAGTGAACAATACCAAATCAAAAGTAACGAGTACGAGAGCAAGCGGCAGGCATTTTTGGATGCACAGGCCGGCTTCCTTGCCAAAAAACTTGAAGCGGGGAAACCCTGCCCTGTATGTGGTTCCTTAGAGCATCCCAATCCCTGTCAATGGGAAGGTGAATCCGCAGAATTAACTGAAGAAGTCATTGAAAGTCTTGGCAGCGAAGTGGAGCAGCTGCGCTCTAAGCAGGAGCAGCTTGCGGCTGAAGCGAAGTCAAATGCAGATTTGCTTGCAGAAAAAGAAACGACTCTGAGAGAAGAATCAGGTAAACTGTATCAGAGAATGAAGAAGGGTATTTCAGACCTGCCGGAAGAATTCAATTTGCAAGAGGCTCAGGAGCTTATATTAAATTGGAGTAAGTCTGTCAAATTGAGAGGGGAAGAGCTGACAAAAAATGTCCGTAAATTGAATGAAATTCAAGACTTACTTAGAAATGTAGATGAAAAGAGAAGTAAATTAAGGCTGCTTGCCGATGAGGCAAAAGAAAGTGCGGTAGAGGCCAAAACAGCATTGGAAAGCAGTAAAGCAACACTGCAAAGTCTGGAAACCTCCAAGGATTATCAGACAGAAGAAGATGCAAAAACCGCTTTGACGCAAGCGGAGCAGGAGAAAAATAAGCAAGAACTTGAATATAATACCGCAAGTGAAATCGCAGTCACTGCAAAAAAGAAAAAAGATAATGCTGAAGCACTGATTCAAAAATATACGGAAGAAATTCCTAAATATGAGGAACAACATACTCAGCGAAAAGCTTCATATGAAGCGATGATGCAGAAAGGGAAACTTTCAGAATCTGAATGGAAAACCTTGACAGAAGAATACGAAAAATCGCAAACAGATATACTTCAAAACGAAGTAAACAACCATAACAGCAAACTTGCAGCCGCCGAAGAATTGAAGAAGAATGCTGCCAAAGCAATTGGAGAGCAAAAACGTCCTGTAATCGAAGATATAAAAAAGGAATTTGAAGAGGCGGAAGATAAGCTCAAAATTGCAAAACAAAATTATGAGGAATTAAAAGAATATTATAAAAGCAACAGTGAAGTATATAATGACCTGTCTCCCAGAATGGATGTCCGCCGAAAAATTGTGGGAGAACATGCAAAACTGGACACTCTGTATCGTTTGGCAGCTGGCAATGTAACCGGAGCCCGTATGGACCTTGAAACATATGTACAACGCTATTATCTGGAAAAAATACTCTATGCTGCCAATAGACGTTTCCAGGATATGTCCGCCGGACAATTTGAACTGCGTATGGTTGATTTAGATAAAGCCGGTGAAGGAAAAAACAGAGGACTGGACCTAATGGTCTATTCCACCGTCACAGGCAAAGAGAGGGAAATACGTACACTTTCAGGCGGTGAATCGTTTATGGCAGCCCTCGCTCTGGCATTGGGAATGGCAGACCAGATTCAGGAAAATTCGGCTGCAATTAATCTGGATATTATGTTTATTGATGAAGGGTTTGGCTCATTGGATGAGCATTCAAGGAATCAGGCAGTGAAGGTGTTGCTGGAAATGGCGGAAGGGGAGAAGATGATAGGTATTATCTCGCATGTGACAGAGTTGAAGCAAGAGATTGAGGACCAGTTGGTGGTTGGGAAGGATGAGAATGGGAGTTTTGTTAGGTGGGAGATTAGTTAGAAAGTCAAACAACTCGATTTATCTCTCTAAAAGATATACAATGCTAAGAACAATAATTAAAAATTAGGTGGTTATATATGAACAGTGATGAACGAATGGAAGAAGTATTAAATAAATCAGGTATTCAACAAATTCGAAAAATGCCTAAGTTTTTAACATCCACATTTGTGTTAGGTGTCGTGAATGGATGGGAAATAACAGTTGCAGATATGATACAAGCTATTATAAACGCAATACGTATTATTAAAGCGAATTTTGATGTCAATCAAGAGAAGTATGCAGAAACAATAAAATTTTTAAAAGCATGCAAGGCTTTTTATGAAAATAAGCATCCAAATCAAGTTCAGAAAAAAGCATTACACTATGTTGTGGATGTATTTCATGAAATTGAAGATATGCGTGCTGTTAGTGATGAACAAAAGAAAGAAAACGAAAAGATTTCTTTAGCACTTGACTTATTGATTGATATTAATGTAAAAGAGTATTGTTGTTAATATAGTATTCTAACGGGAGCTTGAAATATTAAATAAAAAATGTAAAAAGGCCAATAAGGAAAAATTGGTCTTTTCCTTTTGGAAGTGGTACTTACTTGTTATTAGGTACTTTTGAAATATTATTGAAGAATGTATGTAGGGTGTGCAAGGATCTTTAGAGTCTTTTTATTGTATATTTGATCTGTAAAATTATTCAAAAGTAGCAATTAAAAAACACTTGTAACTATTCGCATCCTCGAATATAATTATATTAATATTATCTGATGGAGGAAAAACAGTGGAATACTTAACATCAGCGGAATGCGCAGCAAAATGGAATATATCACAGAGAAGAGTAGCGATATATTGCAAAGAGGGTAGAATTGAGGGTGCTGTGCTTAAAGGTCGGATGTGGATGATACCATCTGAAACAAAAAAACCAGAAGATCCACGTAAAGTACATAAAAATAAACGATGATTTTGAGAAACTTAAGAATAAGAGCATATGGAGGTACACCAATGGCAACAGGGACAACAACGGTTGGATTTGAAGAAAAGCTATGGCTTGCAGCAGACAAATTACGCTCTAATATGGATGCTGCTGAATATAAGCACGTCGTATTAGGGTTAATTTTTTTAAAATATGTTTCAGACTCATTTGAAGAGAAATATCAGCAACTTTTGGCAGATGGATATGGGGATGAGGAAGATCGGGACGAGTATCTCGCAGAAAATATTTTTTATGTGCCAAAAGAGGCAAGATGGGGGGAAATTCGAAAACACGCTACTAGTACAGATATAGGAAGTGTTATAGATAATGCTTTAGAGACAATAGAGAAAGAAAATGATTCTTTAAAAGGTGTATTGACAAAGAATTATTCCAGACCAGAATTAGATAAAACAAGGCTCGGAGAACTTGTGACACTTTTTACCAATATTGAGGTTGGTTCTACAGCAGCACAAGAAAAAGATATTTTGGGGCGGGTATATGAATATTTTTTGAGCAAATTTGCAAGTGCAGAAGGGAAACTGGGCGGAGAATTCTATACACCATCCTGTATTGTAAGAACACTTGTTTCAATGATTGAACCCTATGAAGGACAGATATTTGATCCAGCTTGTGGGAGTGGTGGTATGTTCTGTCAGTCTGCTCGATTTGTAAAAGAACATCAGGGAAATGTTCGAGATATTTCTATTTTAGGACAAGAGAGCAATCCTACTACATGGAAACTGGCAAAAATGAATCTGGCTATTCGGCAGTTGGAGGCAAACCTTGGAAAGCATAATGCTGATTCATTTCATGATGATCAACACAAGACATTGAAAGCAAATTATATATTGGCAAATCCACCATTCAATATTTCAGATTGGGGTGGGGAACGCTTGCAAGAAGATCCTCGTTGGAGATATGGAATACCTCCAGTAGGAAACGCTAACTTTGCATGGCTTCAACATATGCTTCATCATTTAAATCCTGCAGGAGGCGTTTGTGGAACTGTTTTGGCAAATGGCTCACTGAGCTCCAATACATCTAACGAAGGAAATATTCGTGCAAATATGGTAAAAGGAGATGTTGTGGAATGTATCGTGGCAATGCCTAGTCAACTTTTTTATTCAACGGGTATTCCTGTTTCCTTATGGATTATGAGAAAGGGAAAGGGTGAACATTCCAAAGGTAAAATTCTGTTTATTGATGCTCGGAAACTTGGACATATGGTTGATAGAAAAGTTCGTGAATTATCTGAAGATGATATTCTGAAGATTGCAGGTACCTATCAAAAGTGGTGGAAAGGAATTGGCTATGAAGATGTGCAAGGGTTTTGCAAAGAGGCGACTATTGACGAAATTGCACAGCAGGATTTTGTTTTAACACCGGGTAGATATGTTGGTATTGAAGAACAAGAAGATGATGGAGAGCCATTTGAGGAAAAAATGGCAAGATTGACATCTGAACTGTCAGATATGTTTGTCAAGTCCCATGAACTGGAGGACGAGATCAGAAGGAAGTTGGGGGCGATTGGATATGAAATTTGATGAGAGTATGCTCTACAACATAAAGTCAGATTTTGAAGGCACCAGATATTCTTTATTTGATCTTGCCATTTGGAAGAATGGACTTGCATTTAAAAAGATAGATTTTTCAGAGATTGGTCGACCTGTAATAAAGATTGCGGAGCTGAATAATGGAATTAATTCAAATACATCTTTTACACAGGGGGACTATGGAGAAGAAGTATTTATTCAGTGGGATGATATCTTATTTTCTTGGTCTGGAAATCCCCAGACTTCAATAGATGTATTTCGTTATCGTTTACAGGATGGGTGGTTAAATCAGCATATTTTTAAGGTGACGGCGAATGAAGAACTTGTTACTAAGGATTTTATCTATTATGTTTTAAAGTTTTTAAAACCAAACTTCACTAAGATAGCAGCAAACAAACAGACAACAGGGTTGGGTCATGTTACGATTGCAGATTTAAGACGTATAAGTATAATAGTTCCACCAAAGGATGTACAAAATCAGATTGTTTCAATTTTAAAAGTTATTGATGACAAAATCGAAGCGAATATTGGGATAAATAATAATTTA
>JAFLTH010000069.1 GCA_022510525.1 Lachnospiraceae bacterium
GAGCAGTCATTTTCCAGTTTGCTCTTCTCTTATCTCTTCTTCCCTTAGAAGATTTATTCTTAGGACAGATAGACATCGTTACACCTCCTTATTCCCGTTAAAGATATCTTTTATCTTAGCCATCCGTGGATCGGGAACAAATGTATCACATCCGCAGTCTCCCGTATTCAGGTCTTTACCGCATTTAGGGCATATGCCTTTGCAATCCGGTTTACATAACACCTTCATAGGCCAGTTAATCATTATTTCATTGTTCAGCAAGTCCTCAACCACAAGCTGATCGCCATCCATAAAACTCCTGTCATCATCCTCATCTGACAAAGTTTCTTCATCCGCCGAAGCAACACTCCTTGAAAAATGAAGTATCATCCTGTTTTCAACAGGTTTCAGGCATCTATCGCAGCTCATAGAAAATACAAGTTCTGCCTCACACTCAATCAATGCTTTATTCCTGCCTATATTGGTAAAAGTAAAACCGATTGGTGTTTTCTCTGCAATCCGGAATGTCTCTACACCGATATTGACCTGCGCCATATCAGTTTCAGCCTGCATCGTTACTACTTTGTCTTCGGATGTTAATACATCAGTTAGGTTTATGAACATACTGACTCCTATTCACACTCTGATTATTATACATATGGTACATAGATTTGTCAACCAGATTTTTTATTCTTATTAACATAAACACCTGTAAAGATGCCTGCGAGCGTAAGCAGGGATATCACCTCGCACACTCTCCAATACCATGGCTCTTTAAACCTCACAACTAAACTGCCATCAAAGGCAGGCGGAATCCCTACTGATATACGATATGATTCACCCGGCATAATTGCCAACTCTTCCCCTGTATCGGCATAAGCATGATAACCTTTATAAAGAAGCAGCGGAACTTCTAATTGACTTGTTGTATCTGTTAAATTTGTAAGGGAAACCACAACCGCATCTTCATCCCGGTGCCACTCATTAAGCAGTATTGCATTAGAGTCATAGCTTGGCTCATTAACATACGCATTCATATATTTGCCAAGATTAAAGCTCTCATTCCAGTCAAACGGGATATATTCTGCAAATACTACATCAAATGTAGTTAAGCCACCCGCCTGATAGATTCTGTAAGTATCACTTTCATTCAAAACAGCGCTCATAAATGACAGGCTCTGCCATAACGACATTATAAGCAGTATTCCGGCAAAGATTTTCTTCTTACTCTGATCCAGCCAGTCTTTACGAAGTATTATACTCAAAAGATATGACAGCATAAGTCCTGATACTACCAGAAAACGCCATGAATACTGAATACTTTTCACCGGCATCTTAAGAAACGGCAGTTTATCCACTATCCATGTATAAGGAAAGCTGGTAGTCGACATAAAAAGGGTTAATATACAAGCAAAAACCGCAAAATATTCCTCTCTTTTCTCCTCTTTACTTCTTTCCTTTCTACCCACACAATAAATAAACCATACTGCCAATACCGCCACCAATGCAATACCGACTGTTCTTGGCATATCACCTGCAGTACCGAATGCCGCCCTTTTAGTTGCCCCGATAACCGAATAATCATTTGTAAAAAGCTGTGCAAGGAAGCTGCCTTTTTCCTCCAGCTTATAAGCTTCATATGCATCGATATTATTGATAACATAGGTACCGCTAAGCATATAATCCAGAAACGGCACCAAAAACCATAGATTCAGCAGTACTGTAGCTGCCGCTGCCTTGATAAGCACAAGAAGTGTCTTTTTACGTAAAGTCTTTTTAAGAAAAACAATAGCTGTAAGAATTACAAAAAGTGCTGTCATTTCGGTCGATATCATATGAGATAAGAATATACCCGTACAGCCTGCTGTAATTGTGATCCAGCTTTTTTTATGCTCAACAGAATCCTCCGGCAGCATATATACCTTCCACATTCCATACAATACAAGAGGCATAAATACAATTGCGGTATACTCACCTACTGCCGCACGCGAATATACGTCATAAAGTCGGAATATATTCAGTGTATATACAATAGTACATATAAGCCCTGATTTTCTGCTTCCCATATGCGAAAAGCAATGATATGCAATAAGTACGGTTGCCGTATTAATAATCAGTATATAAAACTGATAAGCTGCCCGTATTGACACTCCAAACACCCGTAAAAGCGCAGGGATGTATAACAATATATCACCATAGAATACTGAAACCGCGTATCCATGATCATTTAGCCAGTAGTGTTGGATTTTTACCGGAAATATACCGTTTTGCAGTCCCTGCCGTAAACCTTCTATTCTGGTTAAATGAAATTTAAGGTCAGCGGCATTCCAGAGGAAATCTACCATTAACGGTATACTGCTGAAAAATATCAAAATCAATAGGGCCTTAATATAAAAGGTCGTCTCCTCATCTATGCGACGTTTTTCTTTTTTATAAAAAATCAAATACAACAAAAGAAGTGCATCCACGATGCAGAAAAATACTGCGATATTAAATATAAAGTTCTTCATTGCTGTCGCAGATGGTGAAATACTTACATTTCTCATCAGTATATAATCTCCGTCCGCCGCATCTCCGGTAAGCCTTCCGCGTACTATTAAAGGTCTGTCATTATATTTTACCTTGAAATCACAAGTGGTTGTATTCGAATCGTATATGGAAATAAATCCACCGACATCCATGTCATATTGTCCATCCGCATATTGTATATCTATTTTGGATCCTATATCGCCTCTTGCACATTCATATTGCACTGACAATGTATACAAGCCTTTGGGAAGGATTATTTCAGGAGTCGAAATATAACTGTATGAATATGATTTGTCCAGATAGAAACCACTCTCTCCATTGTTATAGAACAAATCATCCTGAGTATAATTAAGTTCCAGGTGCTCACGTCTGCCGTATACTAAACCGGATACACATAAAATCAGTAATTCCGCAATTATTATTGAAATCCATAATATTTTTGTATTTTTTATTTTCGACAGCATCATTTCTCCTTTGCGTTAACTTTTATATTTAAAAACGAATACATCTTTAAATTATCCTGCATAGCATATATAATAATTCCAATTAAAGTAATAAGAGATAAAATCTCACATACTCTCCAATACCAGGGTTCCTTAAATTCAACTCTAAAACTTCCGATAAAATCTGCGGGAACGGCTACTGATATCCTATATGCTTTTCCCGGCGATATCTGCAACCGGTCTCCGGTATCACTGATGGCGCAATACGACTTATAAAACAATAAAGGTACCTCTACCTGTTTAATTTCACCCGTATTATTGGCAAGTGAAACCACAACCGCATAATTATCTCTATACCAATCCTGCACACTGAGCGCATTTTCATCATAAGTAAGTTGATTAATATAATAGCTTTTATAGTCTTCCTCCGGTCCCTTTTCTATGTCAATCGGAATATATTCCGCACCATGTACATAAGCATTATTTGCATCCCCCGACTGCATAATATGAACAGTGTCGGTATAATTAAGCGCCATATTCATATAAGACAGTCCCTGCCATAATGACAATCCAATTAATAAACCGGCAAACAATGTTTTTGTCTTTGCATTGATCCAGTCTTTTTGTAAAATAAGACATAATAAGTATGACAATAATACCGCCGCCATAGTTAAGAATCTCCATGAAAACTGGAAGCTTCTTACAGGCAATTTTAAAAGAGGAATAAGCTTTGCAATCGATGTATACGGAAACAGGCAAAGTGTCATGAAAAGACTTAAAAGACACAGAAAAACAGCGAGATATTCCGTTCTCTTTTCTGCCTTATTTCTTTCCTTTCTTCCTAAACATAATAAAAACCAGCCCAAAAGCACAAGCATGGATGCAAAACCGAGTGTCAGCGGCATATCGGGCTTTATTCCCGAATCAGCAGCGGAGGATGAACCTGCAACCGAATAATCCACCATAAAAAGCTGTGCCAAAAAAGCCCCTGAATTCTCTATTCCATACGCCTTATATGAATCGGGGTTATTAATGACATATGTTCCGTTTAACATATAATCAAGAAACGGCACAAGAAACCATAGATTTAAACATACTGTTATCACTACGGTTTTAACCAATACTAAAAATGTTTTCTTACCGAAAGTCTTCTTCCACAAAATAACCGCCGTAAGAATCACAAAAAATGCTGTAATTTCAGCTGAAATTATATGCGATAAGAATATGCCGGTACATCCGAATGCAATAGGAATAAAACTTCGTCTATGCTCCTTAGAATCCTCCGGCAATGTATAGACCTGCCACAGACCATATAAAAGAAGGGGCATGAAAACCATAGCAGTATACTCTCCTATTGACCCCCTTAAATAAATACAACATAAACGATATATATTCAAGGAATATACAATAGTACATACAAGCCCTGTCTTAGAGCCTCCCATTTTTGAAAAACAGTAATACGAAATAAGCACAGTTGCCGCATTTATAAAAAGAATATAAAATTTATAAACTGTTTGTAACGGTATCCCAAACATACGAAGTATGGCCGGAATATATAAAAATATATCGCCATAGAACACAGACACGGCATAACCATGTCCATCAAGCCAGCTTGGTTGGATTTTTACCGGAAACATACCGGCCTGCAGCCCGTCTTTAAGCCCTTCAATTCTCATTATATGAAATTCTATATCATGCATGTCAAACAAACTGTCTGTCATTAGCGGAATACTGCTTATAAAAATAAGCGCTATAAGGACTTTCACATAAATACCTACTTGCTTATTAATACAAAACTTATCCCTAAAACAATATAAAAGCAACAGTCCATCTACAACCAACAAAGCTGCCGCAATATTAAACATGAAATATCCCGTGTTATACGATGCCGCAGTAAGGCTTACGTTTCTAAGCAGAGCATAATCTCCATCTCCGGCATCCCCGCTAAGCCTTGCCCGTACATAAACCGGTTTGTTACTACGCCCTACCCAAACATCATATGATATAGTATTAAGCCCTTTGAGCGGGATATTATCCGTGATACTGCTTGAATCTGAATCATCAGCATAAAAGATTTCAAGCCTTGACGTCAACTCATTTGCATACTCAAAGTCTACATTCAGCGTATACCAGCCCTTAGGAAGAGTGAACTCCGGAGTTTTAATATAACTGTAACTATATGATTTATCCAGATAAAATCCATTCTCACCCGTATCATAGAGAAAATCATCCTGTGTGTAGTTAATTCCAACAACATTTTTACTGCTGTAAGTAAAATATGTTATAAATATAACTGCCAGTTCAACTATTACAATTAAAAGCCATAATAATTTACTGGATTTAATCTTACCCGGCATTATTTCTCCTTTGAAAATAGTATTACAAATTATATTTATTTTATCTGTCCCTCAAGTACCTTTGAAGCTTCTTCTATTGCCGCATCCATACCTGCAGGATTCTTTCCGCCTGCCTGTGCCATATTTGGACGACCACCGCCACCGCCTCCGACAAGACCTGCTATGCCCTTTATCAGATTTCCGGCATGTGCGCCCTTAGCCATAGCGCCGTCGGTTGCCATTGCAATCAGATTGACCTTGCCATCCATATCGGAAGCAAGAACTACAACTCCGTTTCCAAGTTTTTCTTTTAACTGATCTCCCAGATCGCGCAGACCGTTCATTTCTACACCGGATACCTTAACTGCCAGCAATTTAACACCTTTTACTTCCTTAACCTGATCCATTACATCACCCATGGCATCCTTGGCCGCCTTACTCTTTAAGGATTCATTTTCACTCTGAAGAGTCTTAAGCTCTGCCATCAAATGACTACACCGGTCAATCAAGCCGGCCGGAGTTGTCTTAAGGATTTTGGAAGCCTCCTCCAGTTTTTCTTCCAGCTCCGCATAATATTTAAGCACACCGTTTCCGGTTAATGCCTCTATTCTTCTGACACCAGCCGCAACGCCGCTCTCTGATATAATTTTAAAAGAAGCTATTACTCCGGTATTGCTTACGTGGGTACCGCCGCAGAATTCTTTGGAAAAATCACCCATTTCTACAACACGTACCTTCTCACCGTATTTCTCACCAAAAAGAGCCATTGCTCCGGTCTTTTTAGCTTCTTCTATAGTGAGGACCTCCGTAACAACCGGAATATTTTCAGCAATTTTTTCATTTACAATCTGCTCTACTTTTGCAAGCTCATCATCTGTCATAGCAGAAAAGTGTGAAAAGTCAAAACGAAGTCTTTCACCGTCATTATATGAACCCGCCTGCTCTACATGCGTACCTAAGACCATACGCAGCGCCTTTTGAAGAAGATGAGTTGCACTGTGGTTTTTACAGGTTGCATTTCTTCTTTCGGCATCTACTTCCAGAGTAACGGTATCACCCACCTTGAACATTCCGGAAACCACACGTCCTATATGGGCAACTTTTCCGCCTAACATTGGAAGCGTATCTTCTACCTTGAATTCACCGTCTGCACTTCGAATTATTCCGATATCACCGGACTGTCCGCCCATTGTGGCATAAAACGGAGTCTCATCCACAAATACGGTTCCGATTTCACCGTCTGTAAGCGCCTCTACCAGCTCGGTTTCAGTTGTCAGTACTGAAATTTTAGAATTGTGTACAAGCTTATCATAACCGACAAAAACAGAAGTTATACTTGGATCGATCGACTCATATACGGTTACATCCGCACCCATATAGTTTGTTACCTTACGGGCTTTACGCGCCTTAACCTTCTGTTCCTCCATTGCAGCCTTAAAGCCGGTTTCGTCTACAGCAAAACCTTTTTCCTCAAGGATTTCCTTGGTTAAATCGATAGGGAAACCATAGGTATCATATAATTTAAACGCATCTTCACCGGAAAGCTCTTTCTTTCCCTCTTTGCTTAGGTTATCTTCCAGTTCCATCAAAATATTCAGGCCCTGGTCAATAGTCTTATTGAACTTATTTTCCTCCTGCGTAAGCACGTTAAAAATAAATTCCTTCTTCTCATCCAGTTCAGGATATCCGTCCTTGGAACCCTCAATCACAGTATTACTTAAGTTTGCAAGAAAAGTTCCTTCAATCCCAAGTTTGCGTCCCTGACGTGCAGCCCTTCTGATAATACGTCTGAGCACATATCCGCGCCCCTCATTGGAAGGCATAATACCATCGGAAATCATAAAAGTTGCCGAACGTATATGATCCGTAATAATACGTATTGATACATCCGTATCATAATCCTCTTTATATTTAACATCCGCAATTTCGCACACTTTTGTACGCAAAGCCAATACAGTATCCACATCAAAGATAGAATCCACATCCTGAACAACGGATGCAAGTCTCTCAAGTCCCATACCTGTATCTATATTCTTCTGTGCAAGCTCTGTATAATTTCCTTTACCGTCATTATCAAACTGGGTAAATACATTATTCCAGATCTCCATATAACGGTCACAGTCACAGCCTACGGTACAATCCGGCTTGCCACAGCCGTATTTTTCACCACGGTCATAATAAACCTCAGAACAGGGTCCGCAGGGTCCGGAACCATGCTCCCAGAAATTATCCTCTTTTCCGAAACGATATATTCTCTCCGGTGCAATCCCGATATCCTTATTCCAGATATCAAACGCTTCATCGTCCTCCAGATAAACCGAAGGATAAAGCCTCTCCGGATCAAGACCCACAACCTCGGTCAAAAACTCCCAGCACCATGCAATGGCATCCTTCTTAAAATAATCTCCAAAGGAAAAATTCCCCAGCATCTCAAAAAAAGTACCATGCCTTGCAGTCTTACCCACATTCTCCAAATCCCCGGTACGTATACACTTCTGGCATGTGGTAACCCTCTTTCTGGGCGGAATCTCCTGTCCCGTAAAATAAGGTTTAAGCGGTGCCATACCTGAATTTATAAGCAGCAGACTGTTATCATTATGCGGTACCAAAGAAAAGCTTTTCATCTTCAAATGTTCCTTACTCTCAAAAAATTCAAGGAACATCCTTCTCAGTTCATTCACACCATATCGTTCCATCGTATTATTTTCTGTCCTTTCATCTATGATATATCATTTATATTATAGCTTTTATGCAATTCACTCTATCCGTCCGGCTTTCATAACCTAAAACTCAAACTTATCCGCAAAATATTCATCCAGTTTATCGATGGCAACCCTCTCCTGCTCCATTGAATCCCTGAAGCGCACCGTCACACAGTTATCCGTCTCCGAATCAAAATCATATGTAACGCAGAAAGGCGTACCGATTTCGTCCTGTCTCCTGTAACGTTTTCCGATATTTCCTCTGTCATCGAATTCACAGTTATATTTTTTACATAATTTCGTATATATTTTCTCGGCGCCCTCATTGAGTTTCTTGGACAAAGGTAATACGCCAATCTTCACAGGTGCAAGTGCAGGATGGAAATGCAGTACGGTACGTACATCTCCCTCACCGATTTCCTCTTCATCATAAGCCGCACATAAGAATGCCAGCACAACACGGTCCGCACCCAATGAAGGTTCTATAACATAAGGAACATATCTTTCATTTTTAACATCATCAAAATAAGACAGATCCTCTCCGGAAGTATTCTGATGCTGTGTCAGGTCATAGTCGGTCCTGTCCGCAATTCCCCACAGCTCGCCCCATCCAAAGGGGAAAAGGAATTCTATATCGGTTGTACCCTTAGAATAAAAAGCAAGTTCCGCAGGATCATGGTCCCTAAGACGCATCTCATCCTCTTTCATACCAAGTGAAAGCAGCCAGTCACGACAGAAGCCTCTCCAATACTGGAACCACTCCAAATCGGTTCCCGGCTCACAGAAAAATTCAAGCTCCATCTGCTCAAACTCCCTTGTACGGAAAGTAAAGTTACCCGGAGTTATTTCATTACGGAAAGATTTACCGATCTGTGCAATTCCAAAGGGAATCTTCTTACGTGAAGTTCTCTGTACATTCTTAAAGTTTACAAAGATACCCTGAGCGGTTTCCGGTCTTAAATAAACCGTATTTTTAGCATCTTCCGTAACGCCCTGAAAGGTCTTAAACATCAGGTTGAACTGTCTGATATCCGTAAAATTATGTTTTCCGCAAGTAGGACAGGGTATATTATGTTCTTCGACAAAGTCTTTCATCTGCTGCTGTGACCAACCATCAATAGGGCTGTCCAATGTAATATTATTCTCCGCGGAATAATCCTCAATAATTTTATCCGCACGGAAACGTTCATGACACTCCTTACAGTCCATAAGAGGGTCTGAAAAGCCGCCAAGATGTCCTGATGCGATCCAGGTCTGGGGATTCATAAGAATAGCACAGTCCACACCCACATTATAAGGGTTCTCCGTCACAAACTTCTGCCACCAGGCTTTTTTTACATTGTTTTTTAATTCCACGCCAAGATTTCCGTAATCCCAGGTATTCGCCAGTCCTCCGTATATTTCAGAGCCGGCATATACAAAGCCCCTCGCCTTTGCCAAAGCTACAATTTTCTCCATTGTTTTTTCCATAATAAAATGCTCCCTTCATGAGTATGTTAATTTGTACTTCTAATTCTCTTTCATAGCATTAACTAAATAACAACCATTTCAAAACTCAATTCCGATACCCTACTTAAATACAATACAAGAAAGCTTGTCCGCGTCCCCGGCCTGTATAATGGCATCTTTCTTACCGGATTCTACAACATCCGGACTTGAATATAAAATCTTATCAAATACATTGACACCCAGTTCTTCCTCTGCTCCTGTCTGTATGATAACACAGCGGTTATTCTTAATCTGTTCAAACTGTTCATCATTTAAACTCTCTCCGTCATTTAAAACCATATCCTTAACCGAATAACCGGCCGAAGCTGCTTCCTTTACCATTCCGAAAAAAAGCTCCCTGTCATTAAAATCCGTATAATCTTCATCATTCTGGTATACAATTTTTACAGTGATAACCCCGTCATTTTCTTCTACCGACTCGCAAACAATATCTCCCTCGGTATCACTGCATAAATCAATTTTGTCCTGTGTCATCCGGGACAGCTCGTCCACATCATAATAATTCGGGTCAAAATCATCCACTATCGTCTGTACAATCTTTCCGTCTTTCATAAAAGAAAGTGTATCCATACCGGACTGCGAAGCATTTACATTACCACAGCCGGACATTGTACATATTAATATCATTAGCATAAGAACTATTAAAATAGTCTGTTGCCGTCTTCTCATTATAATAACCCTGCCTCCTACTCAGTCTGCTATATTTTAACGTCTGATTTTTACCTTTTACATTATATCCGACTCATACGTGATTTTCAACCCCATACAATCCGTCTAAAATCTCCAGACTTTTAAAATTTCTGTCCACAAATTGTTTTCTATATTCATCCGCAATTTCCTTAAGCTCTTTAAGTACGGTTTGTGTTACCGTAAAAGTATACAACTTCTCTATCGGTGACTCCGTTATATAATTCACCGCGTATCTGGTAGACTCCTCAAAACCGCCTTCCTTCGGTATTCCCGGAAATTCACCGTTTAAAACCATAGCTTTCATCTCAAATATGTAACGAACTAATATATTGGGGAGTTTCTCATGCATGAGTGCCTTAAGTGATTGATAAAGAAGTTTCAGCATCTCTTTATCATCATTATTCTCTCTTGTATAATAGTCCATTACTTCCAGAAAATAAAATCCGTAATATGCTCCCTCAAAATCCTCTCTTAAACCTTCAAAATAATTGCTTATGTCCGCCTCCATTAAATTATAAGAGGATTTTCCCGCATAGAGCTTAAATTTTCCGAAAGAAAAAGGATTGGTAGCTGCAAGAAGCCTGCTGCTTTGCCGCCTTGCACCTCTCGCAAAGGCGGAAATTTTTCCTTTTTCCTTCGTCAAAATCACTACTCTTCTGTCATATTCCCCGATTGGCTCAGCCTTTAAAATCATCCCTGTAATCTCTGTATAATCCTGCATGAGACTGCTCACCTGACCTGTCTTTTTCGACAATATCCGAATTGTCTTCCTTCCGGTCTGCTTCCGTTTCCCGTAGTGCATTCCTGTATGACAGGAAATCACTTATGCTGCCTGTCATCATAAATCTATCCCAGTAATTTATATCTTTCATCTTAAGCCCCCTAATCAAATGTATGATTATAGGGTTTGCTTTTTTGTCTTTTTCTATTCGGAATCCTTGGGATTATATCCGAAATTTTTTAACAGATAATCACTGTCTCTCCAGTCCTTTTTGACCTTCACCCAAAGCTTAAGATTAACCTGTTTTTCAACTAAATCTTCAATATCATGCCTTGCCATAGAGCCTATTTTCTTAAGCATCTGTCCCTGCTTGCCGATAATTATTCCCTTGTGTGAATCTCTTTCGCAGATGATTGTAGCTTCTATATCTACTATACGCTTTTTATAATTCATAGCTTCAATTGTAACTGCTATGCCATGCGGGATTTCATCTTCAAGGCATCTTAAAGTCTTTTCCCTTATGAGTTCCGCAACAATCTGCCTGATTGGCTGGTCTGTAACGGTATCTTCATCATAAAAAGGATGCCCGTAAGGCAGATACTTAAATATGCAGGAAATCAAATCATCTGTGCCGTCACCCTTTAATGCCGAAACCGGAACAATTTCGGCAAAATCCATCTGTTTTCTGTATGTATCGATAAAAAGAAGGATTTCGTCCTTTTTAACCGTATCAATTTTGTTTATCACAAGAATAACAGGTGTTTTTATATTTTTCAGCTGCTCAATAATATGCTGCTCACCGGCACCTATATAGGTAGTCGGTTCAACAAGCCACAGAACTACATCCACCTCCGAAAAGGTTCGCTCTGCCGTATTAACCATATAATTTCCTAGTTTATTCTTAGCCTTGTGAATTCCCGGTGTGTCCACAAAGACAATCTGCCCCTCGTCGGATGTATAGACAGTCTGTATCCTGTTTCTTGTGGTCTGCGGTTTATTGGACGTAATAGCTATCTTCTGTCCTATAAGGTAGTTCATAAGTGTGGATTTTCCTACATTCGGTCTGCCAATCAAAGTGGCGAAGCCGGATTTAAACTGTTCGTTCAATTTACTATTCTCCTTCACTCTGTTCAGGCTCTTTTTCAGTTTCTTCCTCGGTTTCTTCTTTGATTTCTTTCTCATCCGCCTGATTTTGTTTGCGGAGTTTCTTTGATTTTATTTTTTTCCTTATTATTCTGAATATAACAATCAACACTATAACAACTATGATCCAGATCACAATATAAGGAATATTAACTACAAACTCCACAAAAATATCTACTATATTATCTCCAAGGTCATAAACAGTCTCCACAAAACCGTTCCTGATTCTGTCCCAGACAGAGTTTTCCTGAATTCTTACCTCTCTCTTTACTTCCTGAATACTCAGATTGATCGTGCTGTAATCAATCTTGTTATCCAGCAGGCGAAGCTGCGACTCCATACTCTCAAGTCCGTATCTCACTTCTGAAAGTCTCTGCTCAATGGTTATCAGATCTTCTACACTTTCAGCCTGTTCCAAAAGTTCAAGCAGCCTTTTCTGCTCGGTAAGAAGGGCTGTCTTATGGCTCTCTAAATCCACATATTGTAAAGTAACATCTTCCACGCGTTCGGTCTTATTTATGATATTGCTCTCATCACTCACCAATACGATAAATTCATCCATACGCTGCGTAGGTATACGGATATTCCAGTTGGCGCTGCGGTTTTCGTTATACTCGGAATAAATCCTGCCGTTGTACTCATATTGATATTCAATATATCCGCCAAGCTCATTGATCTGTTTGGAGAGGTTTCCAAGCAGGGTGTCATAGTTTTCGGTTTCAACGGATAAATCAACGGTCCTTATAAGCTTGCGGTTGGAAGACACATTGTTTTCTCCAAGCACTTCTCCGGTCGATGCATCGCTTTCATATTCAACGTCATCATAGCCGTATTCTTCCATAGTCATAGGACTTTCATAGGCATATGACATCTCCGCCGAAGCCGCACCTGTATTAGAGGTGACATAACCGTAGTCGGCACCGGCGGCTGTATCATAAGCGGCAGAATTGGCATAACTTTCGTTTTTGCTGCTGCCGCAAGCGGTCAATACACCTGATATAGCCAGAGTTAGAGTCAATAGTTTAATACTTTTCATTTTCATACTTCATCCTCCCCTTAGATTTCTTCTATATTATTAGTGAAACAAGTAATCTGTTTCTTTAAATAACTCCTTTTGCTGTTTAATCTTTTCTTCATTACCGACAACGCACAAACTGTCATCATCCATAAATGCATTTATATACTCAGCCAGCCCCCTGATTGTCTCCGGCACTGTTGCAAGCAGCTCATCACGTTCTTTTTGTACCTGTTCATAAGAATAGTTCGTCATATATCCCGACAGAGAATAGGTTCCCTTGGCGGAGGGTGTCATCGGCATATCCAGTTCACTTACGGCACCTATAATATACTGGGTCATGGTCCTTTCATCAGCGTCGAAATTTCGTATATATTCAGACGCTTTTTCAAATATATCTACCGTCTTTTCAAGATTAGGGTCTCTGTATGATACAAAATAACTTTCTCCGGTCTTGCCAAACTGGCACATACAGCCGTAGGCTCCGCCCTTAACACGCACATGGGTCCAGAGATAATCATAACCCATCATTACTTTAAGGACCTTTAATGCACCTGTGTAGGCAAGTCCTTTCCCGCTGAAGTTTCCGGCCCTGCACACATACTGTACTTGTGATGAAGTCATCAGACCCTCGTTCTTCTTTTCAGGCTGCGGCTCATAAGCCGTATATTCAACAGGCTCTGTATGCAGGCTGTCACGAAATTCGGTTATAAGTGTTTCAATATTTTCAAGCCCCTCTTTCTGTGCGGTATAATCAACCATCAGATTTTCGGGTCTGAAAATATGTGTAACAAGCTCATTCAGCCTCTCAATAAGTTCATCTTTGCGGTTGTCAAAATCTTTATCCAGTTCTTCCAGCATCCTGTAAAAAGGTATTCCGCTGACCTGATCGGCTACCGCAGCCGTCTTTGAAAGGTATGACAGCGCACGCACTGCTGCTACGGAATGTCCGGCAGACATCATATACGCCTGCTTCTGGGATTTAAGCTCTGCAATAAGTTCATGCAGACGCTTGGTATCATCAAAGCGGGAATGCATCACAATTTCTCTGACAAGTCTGAAAGCCTGATCTATATTCTCATATAATACCTTGGCCTTTATTTCCATAGTCGCAGTATATTTCGACATATCCCCGGCATCGGTATAGGTATTGACTACCGGAGCAATACCGCCGGTCAGTATATTTATTTCATTGAAAAGTTCTCCATAGGTATAATTTCTGGTATCCACCAACCCCAGAATAGCTTTTAACAGGCCCACATAAGGGAATAAACGCTCAGGTACGGTGTTCAAATTAAACATAAAGCGCAGGTATCCTATACCGTTTGTAAAGATATCATGATATAACAATACCGTATTACCGACTTTTTTCTCTTCATTAATATACTTTTCCGCTTCTTTTTTCATATCCTCGCGTGTAAGCAGCGGAATCTTTTCCAAATCTTCCCTGGCACTCGGTTCTTCCTGATACTGCTTAAGTGCCTCGGTCTGTGCCACAATATCCTCCAGCTCCTCCTTTGACATTGCGACCTTTTTCTTAGCCAGCTTATCGGCGAGTTCCTTATCCTTCTTACCGGTAAGTCCCTTGACAGGCTCTACCACCACTATGGTACGGTGAGGATTATTAAGCAGGTTTTTCCGAATCAGCTTCTCATAGTAATCGGTATCAATTGCGTTTTTCAGTGTATTGTAAGTCTCATTAGCTTCAATGTGTATAAAAGGCTTACTATCATCATAAATCCAGCTGTCAAGCATCTGCAGTCCAAACAGCAGCCCTTTGGGATATGAGCCGAAATCTGCTTCTCTATACTTGAACTCATAAAAATTAACTCCTGCCTGCAGCGCCTTTTTATCAAGTCCGTCTGTTGCCAGTATGTTAAGATTATCCTCAATGGTTTCGATAAATTCTTCAAGCTGCTCCTTGTTGGCACTTTTGGAAACTACCGAGAAAAATGGTTGTTTGATGCCGTTTTCATAAGTGCTGTATACATCCTTGCCTATCCCCTTGTCAATGAGCGCCTGTTTAAGAGGTGCTCCCGGCGCGGAACAGAGTACATAATCCAACACCTGAAACGCTATATACTGTTCTTTATCCAGATTATTTCCAAACGAAATATTGTATGACAGATAGGTGTTATCCTGCTCAGATTCACTGTCCATAATCGGGTATTCCTTATATACTGTCACCGGTTCATCAAAGGGTTTCTGGAAAACAAGCTCAGAATCAACCTTAAGCTCTTCATATTTGGAGAGATACTCCTTATCCAGAAAATCCAGCTTGTCTGCCATATCCATATCACCATACAGATAAATGTAGCTGTTGGTGGGATGATAATATCTACGATGAAAATCCAGAAAGTCCTCATAGGTAAGCTCGGGGATAACATCCGGGTCTCCGCCGGATTCCACCGCATAAGAGGTATCGGGATACAGTGAATTCATTATCTCCCTGTCAAGCACATCATCAGGCGATGAAAAAGCTCCCTTCATTTCATTATAGACAACCCCGTTAATGGTCAGTTCATCATCTATACTTTCCAGTTCATAGTGCCAGCCTTCCTGTCTGAAAATCTTTTCCTCATTGTAAATATTCGGATGAAAAACCGCATCCAGATAGACATCCATAAGATTCTGAAAATCCTTGTCATTGCAGCTTGCCACCGGATATACCGTTTTATCCGGATAAGTCATTGCATTTAAAAAGGTATTAAGCGAGCCTTTGGCAAGTTCGATAAAAGGGTCCTTAACGGGAAATTTGTCCGAACCGCAGAGTACACTATGCTCTATTATGTGAGCGACTCCGGTACTGTCCCCCGGCGGTGTTCTGAAACCTATATAAAAAACCTTGTTATTGTCATCATTTGACATCAGTACGACCCTTGCGCCTGTCTTGTTATGCTTCAGTATATATGCGAGCGAATTAAGCTCCTTTATATTTCTCTTCTCAAGTACCGTGTATGCCTGTAGCTGTTCAATCTGCATATCCTAAACCATACCTTTCCTTAATATCCTTAACTATAAAAATTCATAATTCTTTTTATTCTTATTAGTATATCACTTACCCCAGAAATTAGCAAAGAATTATAATAAAAGAACAGGCAAAAACCGGTTAAGGTTCCTACCTGTTCAGTGTAAAAGGGGAATTTTACCAAAATTTGTTTAGCAAAGTAATATTATCAAAAAATTTTGTCAAAATCAATAGGTTTCCGCGTTAAATAATTTGTAAGTTATCGCGCTCACACATTAAATGCCATCATGGCAAGCTTGGATATGCTGATTTCCTGCACTTTTACGCCATATTTCTTCTTCTGCGCAAGATTCATCCGTACAAATTCATCAAGCGGGATAACAGTATTCTTATAAACCATCTTTTCTTTGCCAAAAATCGACTTTTTCTCCACATACATACACACCTTGACCTTGGTCTTAAGCTGCATATATGTCCTGTATGAAAACGAATCCTCTGTCATATAGTAAAACTGGCTTTCTAACGTTGTTTCAGCCTGAGTGTCTTTCATTATATAGTGCTCTATGATACTTTTTAACTTAAAAGGAACCATCTCATTGCCCATAAGTTCCTCATAACTATAATATGCTCCCAAATAAAGA
Source organism: Lachnospiraceae bacterium (assembly GCA_022510525.1). Lineage (GTDB taxonomy): Bacteria > Bacillota > Clostridia > Lachnospirales > Lachnospiraceae > UBA3282. The sequence goes on from JAFLTH010000069.1 coordinate 16,677, forward strand.
GTGCTTACATCCTGCATAAAATATTTAAAATCATCATACCGGTATTGCATAATAAAACCGTACCTTTCAAATTTGCCTATATTTCAATTTAATCATAATAATCTCTCATTCCTGCTCAACCTGCAAGCTGTCTCAGTATTCAATAGACTCAATTTTATCTCCGCTGATACGAATGGCGTCTTTAATGTATTTTTCACTCATTCCGGTCTCTTCCATCAACTCCTCCACAGTTACCTTACGATGCAGATCTTCTGAAAGTTCATTCGCCTTATCAGCCACCTTATTGACCTTATCGGCAATCTGACGGTGCTTTTTGACCGCTTCGGCATTCTCCGAAATATATTCCTCCATAGCATCCATTACCATCTTGGCCAATACTCCCTGCGCCTCTGCAGCATCATCCAAGGCTCCAAGCATTGTGACTCCCAGCGTAACGGCCACATTTCCTTCACCTATAAGGTCTTCCAGAAAGACTCCCTGACCCGCATATAATTTGGCAATATCTACGACCTGCGGGAGAAAAATATTGATAAGCCTCTTTTGTGCATCCAAATCTCCTGCCATAGCAGACAAAATAATTGCCTCTTTTTCACCTTCAGTCACTTCAGACAGTTCCTTTAACTGCTCCAGATACGACTCTAAATAATTTACTTCATCTTTACTGAGGTACTCGTCAGGATTTAAAGGTTCTCCTATTCCTATTCCGGACTTTTTAAGATAATCGAACACCAGTTCTATTTTGTCCTTTTCCAGTTCAAGAGATGAGAATGCTTCCTCAATCTGCTCTTTGGATATGCAGTTGCCCTGCTGCCTAGCTGTATTTTTTACCAGTTCAAGGGTTTTGGCAAATTCTATTTCACGATCCATATATATTTTATGCTCCTTTATATTAGCAAATATATAAAATAGGTATTTTTTGAATTCTAAACAAGGCTTGCATAAATAGTAACTTTTCTTTGCTCATTGTCGGAGCCAGAGACGCAAAGAAAAGTTACTATTT
>JAFLTH010000007.1 GCA_022510525.1 Lachnospiraceae bacterium
CTGTCTGTCTGTCTGTCTGTCTGTCTGTCTGTCTGTCTGTCTGTCTGTCTGTCAAAATTGTGTTACCAGATTCAATAAATGTCAAGATAAGATCGCGATAATATTCATATTGTTTCTTGCGCGCTTCAATTTCTATAGGAAGGGCAATATTCAAATCAGAGCAAATTGCTTCAAAATTATCTAATGTGTTTGCAATACGCTCTTGAACTTTTATTGGTGGTACAGGAACAGATAATTTCTTTATCTGACTAGCAGTAATAAGTGGTTGTCCTCCCCCTTTTGCATAACGATTTAAATTAGTATTCATTAATAAATGGTAGAAATATCTAAATGAGTAATTCTCCTTCAAATCTATAATAATTGTATTATCTGAAACATCGTACTTTCCATCAGCCGTATTAACAAATCCTGCATTAGCACCGACACGAGCTACTAGAATTTGTGGCTTATCATAAACATAATTTGATGTATTTCCAATAATTCCTGTAGAACCATATACCGGATATTTCCCATTTAGTGATTTATCCTTATTCTTACCTGAAAAAATGTTATAAGTAACATCTTCCATAGGCAAATACTTAGTTTCCTCTTTAGGAAAGCTTAACAGTTGATTTCTATAATATCCATACTGTTGCATTCTTGCTTCAAGTTCTTCTTTAAGTTTCTCTACAAGCTCTGCTTCAAGTTCCGTAAAATTGTCCAAAATACGGACAATTTCACTTTGAACTTCAAGCGGTGGAACAGGAATCCGTACTTCGTTCAGTTTGTCCGGTGTCACTTCTATAACTTTTGTCCCATGGGCAATCTTCTTTTTTTGTTTATAAAACATCGAAGAATGTAAATAATATACCAAATACTTAGGATTTTGATTATGATGGATAATCGCAGTGTGTCCACTGACCGCCACTTGCTCTTCCCCAAGCCATGCAATACATTTGCAAACATCATCCATGTTCTCACTGGTTACAGCCATAATTATATCATTAGTTAAAGCCATTTTCTGCTTTTTGGACTTTTCTTCACTTATAAAACTTATCGTTTCATTAACGAATAAATTATAATATGTATAAATCTGACCATAATGTATACAGGATACACCTTGTTCAACATAGTCTTTTTTTTGGAAATTGCCTCCACGAGAAATAGAAGCAATTTCACCGAGTTTCTTATATTCAACCCCATCCGGGCAATACTCTTTTATCAACTTATCAAGTTTACTCATATATCTGCATCTCCTTCTTTATGCGGTACAGAAACACCTATCCCAAACTGCGATGATCCCACCATAGCGCAATTAAAATCATAACCCTCATGAAGCAACTTTACTATTTCCAAAGCATTCTGTGTTTTTATGACATCCACAAAGGCTACGTGAAAACAGTTCTTATTAACAAATACCACGAAATCCACCATATCTTGTTTATCATGGATATATCGGAGCATATCTATATCCCGCGATATTCTGTATGCCGGATTCTCTCTTGTAAGCAGATCTCCGTATGAAACTTCAAGCATCAAATCACTTGCATATTTCTTACTCATACGCAGTGCAGAATCACTGTATTCAATCATGAAGATTCTTTGTTTCTTTGCTCCATCATACTTTTTTAGACTTTCAATATGGCGTTCAAAGTTTCCTTTAAAAGAATCCACATAATTCTCATATGAGTGCCGTTTATGCCAATATGGAGGCGTTTCAACAGAATGAATTGTAATCTGACCTTCTGACAGATTCTCCGCAGCATCCCTTGCTCTGTTTTGAAAGTCACGGTTTATATCATTCTTTTCTCTCGCCATCGTTGAACCCTTCCGATTCTCAAATGACGAGGTCACTTGAAAATGCTCGATAATTCCTTCATCAAATACGAAATCCGGGAATTCGCTTTGTTTTGGATTTGGCACAGCTTCAGCAAAGGCTTTCTTAACAATATAATCATCCTCATATGACATTGCAAAAAATACATCTTTATTCAGATTAGCCTTAACCAATTCAAAACAAGTTTTTTCTGCTTCTCCTCTCATTCATTAACCTCAATTTCTGCGATAATCTTGTCTATCTCATCACGAAGAACCTGCTCTCTTGCCACAATTTGTTCAATCTCCGCATTCAACTTCACAATATCAATTTTTTCTCTTGTATCTTCCGCTTCTACATAGGTTGACACAGAAAGATTATAATCGTTTTCTGTAATCTCCTCATATGCTGCCAAATGAGCAAAATGTTTTATTTCATCTCGCTTTGTGAATACATCCACAATTCGTTCAATATTATCCTGTGTCAGTTTATTATTGTTCGTAACCTTAATACACTCACCTGTTGCATCAATGAACAGAGTTCTATTGTCAGTCTTGTTTTTCTTCATTACCATAATGCATGTTGCTATTGAAGTGCCGAAAAACAAGTTGCTTGGTAACTGTATAATACAATCTATATAGTTGTTGTCTACCAAATACTTACGGATTTTCTGTTCTGCACCACCACGATACATAATGCCCGGAAAGCAAACAATAGCAGCCGTACCGTTAGAAGCAAGCCAAGAAAGGCTATGCATAATAAATGCCATATCCGCCTTACTTTTTGGTGCAAGCACACCTGCCGGAGCAAAGCGTGGATCATTGATGAGCAACGGATTTTCATCGCCTGCCCACTTAATTGAATATGGAGGATTTGATACTATTAGTTCAAATGGCTCATCATCCCAATGCTGCGGACTGATAAGCGTATCCTCACATGCTATATCAAATTTATCAAACCCAACATCATGCAGAAACATATTGATTCTGCAAAGGTTATATGTAGTTATATTGATTTCCTGTCCATAAAAACCATTGCGGATTGCAGCTTTACCTAAGATTTTTTCGGCTTTCAATAACAGAGAACCTGAGCCGCACGCAGGGTCATACACCTTATTAATTTCCGTTTTGCCTACCGTTCCAAGCCTTGTCAGTAATTCTGAAACATCAGCTGGGGTAAAAAACTCTCCACCGGATTTTCCTGCATTGGATGCGTACATAGTCATAAGATATTCATAGGCATCTCCAAAGGCATCAATAGAATGTTCTTTCACATCTCCAAGATTCATTTCCCCTACGCCATTTAACAATTTTACCAATTTCTCATTTCGCTTTGCAACTGTCGAACCCAGTTTATTACTATTTACATCATAATCATCAAATAGTCCGGCAAAATCACTTTCCGCTTCACTACCTTTTGCAGAATCCTCAATATGACGGAATACTCGCTCCAAAGTCTCGTTCAAATTTTCATCTGTAGGCGCATTAGCTCTCACATTGCAAAATAGTTCGCTTGGAAGAATAAAGAATCCTTTTTCTTCTACCAGCCCTTCTCTTGCTTCTTCTGCTTCATCATCCGGCATCGAAGCAAAGTCAAAATCTATATTACCCGCTTCAATCTCACCATTATTTATGTAACTACACAAATTTTCGGAGATGTAACGATAAAACATCGTGCCAAGAACATAATTCTTAAAATCCCAGCCATCTACTGCCCCGCGCAATTCATCCGCTATTGCCCATATTGCACGATGCAGTTCCTCACGCTCCTGCTCTTTTTTTGTATCAGCCATTGTTTTCTTCTCCTCCGTTATCCTCTGGATCAAATTCCAAATTATTATCCATACCACAACTTATGCTTGTCCAATTATTGCTCAACTTTACGGGAAATATAACTTATATATTTTAAAAGCGCAAAAACCGAAAGTCCGCTTGTTTAGCAGTCTCTCGGTTAATTTAACTTACTCAAACTCGTCTAAATTACAATCTTTCATCATATATTTTTTATCATTCATCGTATTTTTATCTCTCAAATATTTGAGTCTTTCTGATGCTCACTTCGTTTTAAGTATTTTAGAGTTAAAATATTTATATCCATTTTGCTAATCCAAATATGATGTTATTCAGCAATGATAATTTACAACTCATCTAAAGAAAAATATTCTTCAAAATATTTATCAAAGTTATCATAACTATGTTTTTCTTTATGTTCTTTAACTAAAGTCTGTATCTCTTTTAATTCTTCGGATTCACACAACTTCATAAAATCATCGTATAAGCTTTTATCCTGTGCTAACATTACATAATTATATCTAAAAGGTACTTGCGTTGGATATTGTGGAGATACTCTTGTCCACGCGTTTTCCGAGACAGTAAATAATCTGCCACTATTAATATATTCTATGTATTTATCAATAATCTTTGTCGAAAGACTAAATCTGTCTTCAATTATACTATACAATCCTTTATTGCTTCGACCAAATATAAGTTTAGCTAAATCCTGATTCCGACCAATTGATATTCTCAAAGTATTCAGATTATTAATCCAAGTACTAGCTAGATTATAATTACCACTTTCTACATTATAACTAAATCCTGATGTAAAAATTGTATCGCAAAATTCATAAAATGTATTATATATAATCAAAATATCATCGTGATATTGCTTTGCCCGATCTCTATTATGAATTTGCTTTTGCAATTCATTTGTTCTACGAAAATGTACTATGTCTTGAACTATAATAACAACCGTTAATACAATCGGAAGCAAAATTCCAACTATATCCAGCAAGTCTCTTCTATTTAACTTTATCAGTTGTTCAACTATTTGTTCCATTTAAATCTATTATCCCTTCATTATAATACTTTCAAAAACTGAATCAGCATATGTGCATCTTCTGTTCCAGACTTAACCTCTTTAGTTGCAAAACGCTTGAATCCATTCTTTTCCTCATAAAAATCAATCAGTTTTTCATCATTATCAGCTTCTAAAAAAATAACCATACCTCCAGCCATATACTGCAACTCTTTAATGGTATCCACTGCAGACTGTAATAACTGCTCTCCTGTTATCCTTTCATTCGCACCATTTGTAAAATTCTTGCCTAACTGAGCTATCAAATATGCTGAAAGAGTATATGTACCATTGGATTCGTCCAATTCACTCACTCTGGCAATTTTACGTTTCATTGCGTTACTGAAATTATCAGCATTTACACTAATAGGCTTGATTGCAATTGTAAAATACCCCACTAAAGCCGCATCTTCATTTGCAAATACTAAATAAGTTACAGACTGATTCTTTTTAGTAAATTCTATCGATTGTTCTTTCAAAAATCTTTCAACATCTAAATTCTTGTCACATGAAAACTCGGAGAGGAGTTTACGCAACTCTTCCTCTCCGAGAACTTTATCGTCCTTTACAGACAAATATTCACGAATATTAAAGACAGTTACATCATTAATCATTTGCACTTTTCCTCTTTGCCATGAATCTCTTTACTTCCTCTGATCCTCGCAAATGTGTAATCTTCAAGTCAGGTGCTGGTGCTCTATGAAGAGATTCTTGATATGATTCTTCAATGGCATTGGCAAACATCTCTACTTGCTCTGTTCCGGAAACGACAAAATTTTTGGTAATACTTGAAGTTGCCATATATAACACCTCCTTCAATAGTATGGTCGATATCTAATTATAGTATTACACACTTATATTGTATTAGAAAAATACAAATCTTGCAATAAATTATTAATACCATTTTTGTTCAATAGTATTTTAATGGCAGCCTCCTCCACAACGACTGCAATCTCCACCACATTGCAGGGATTTGCCACTCTTCTTATCACGTATCATACTCCTGATTGCCAATATTACCGCAGCCGCTACGACTGCCAAAGTTATAACAGTTCCCATAATTGACCTCCTGCCTAACTGTTTACATTTTCATACTTTTTATAACTTTCCTGCATCATCTATTTACCGGTACTTACACTCAGTTTCAAAGTCTTACTTTCCGTATATGGTCTGAACAGCATATATATGAAACCGATAATAACAAGGATTGCTACAACTGTTCCAACTCCGAAAGCTCCTGTCGCAATGGCGTTTCCAATCTGGTATACGCACAAGGACACAAGATAAGCCAAACCACACTGATATCCGATTGCAAAGCAGAACCATTTAGCATTGTTCATCTCTCTCTTAATAGCCCCCATTGCAGCAAAGCATGGTGCACACAAAAGATTGAATATAAGAAATGAATAAGCTACGATTGCAGTCATACTACCTGCCAGCTCTCCCCATATTTCCGCACCGTCTTCCGCAACTTCTGCGAAACCAAACAGTATGCCGAAAGTACCAACTACATTTTCTTTTGCAATAAGTCCTGAAACTGCTGCAACTGCCATTTTCCAATCACCCCATCCAAGTGGTGTGAAGATAGGCGCAATGATGCTTCCAATGACTGCAAGTATGCTGCTGTCAAGCTGTTCTGCCTCTAACATTCCAAAAGAACCGTCAACCCAGCCAAAGCTCATCAGAAACCATAGCACGATTGTAGATAATAAAATAATTGTACCAGCTTTTTTAATAAATGACCAGCCGCGCTCCCACATACTTCTGAGAACACTTCCCACTGTAGGAAGGTGGTATGCCGGCAATTCCATAACAAACGGAGCCGGATCTCCTGCAAACATTCTGGTTTTCTTTAATATTATACCTGAGCAGACAATTGCCGCTATTCCTACAAAATATGCACTAGGGGCAACCCACCATGCACCACCAAACAGTGCACCTGCTATCAATGCGATAATAGGAAGCTTAGCGCCACATGGTATAAAAGTTGTCGTCATTACGGTCATTCTGCGGTCGCGTTCATTCTCAATAGTACGGGATGCCATAACACCCGGAACACCACAACCGGTACCTATCATAATCGGAATAAATGATTTACCGGAAAGTCCGAATTTACGGAAAATACGATCCATAATGAATGCAATTCTTGCCATATATCCGCAGCCTTCCAAAAATGCAAGGAAGATAAACAATACAAGCATCTGTGGTACAAAACCGAGAACCGCTCCCACACCGGCAACGATACCATCCAGAATCAATCCCTGTAACCAATCTGCGCAGCCTATACTTATAAGCAGACTCTCTATGGCGGGAGGAATGATATCCCCAAACAGCACATCATTGGTCCAGTCAGTGGCCATAGCGCCCACTGTTGTAACGGATACAGCATAAACAATTATCATAACTACTGCAAAAATAGGCAGTGCCAGAATACGGTTTGTTACAACTTTGTCAATCTTGTCGGAAGTTGTCAATTTCCCTTTGCTGTTTTTGGTACAACATTCGTCTATTATAGAAGAAATATAAACATATCTTTCATTAGTGATAATACTTTCAGTATCATCATTGAATTCTTTTTCCAACATATTAATCTCAGCGGACGCATCCGGCATAGTTTTTAACTGTTCGGAAATTTTATCATCTTTCTCGAGAAGCTTAATTGCAAAAAATCGCTTCTGTTCTTCCGGAACTTCTGCACCAAGTTTATCTTCTACGCTCTTAATTGCTGTTTCAACAACATCTGCAAAAGTATGAGCAGCTGTTGTTCTTTTCTTTTGTTTTGCTGCTTCTACAGCTTTATTAATTGCCGCTTGAACTCCCGTTCCTTTTAAAGCGGATATCTCAATGACTTCGCATCCAAGTTTTTTGCTAAGTTTATCTGCATGTATTTTATCTCCGGTTTTATTGACTACATCCATCATATTGACAGCCATAACTACCGGAATGCCAAGCTCTAAAAGCTGTGTGGAAAGGTACAGATTACGCTCAAGATTGGTTCCGTCAACGATATTTAATATCGCATCCGGTCTTTCGGTAATAAGATAATTTCTTGCCACAACCTCTTCTAATGTATATGGTGACAAAGAATAAATACCCGGTAAATCCATTACCGCAACTTCTTTATTGCCTTTTAATTTACCTTCTTTTTTTTCTACCGTTACGCCGGGCCAGTTCCCGACAAACTGATTGGCGCCTGTCAGCGCATTGAATAATGTTGTCTTACCGCAGTTTGGATTTCCTGCTAATGCTATTGTGATTGACATATCTGTTTTCCTTTCTTTATATTATTCTACTTCTATCATATCTGCATCTGCCTTACGAACGGATAATTCATATCCTCTTACCGTTACCTCGACAGGATCACCAAGCGGCGCAACTTTTCTTACATAAATCTCAACACCTTTGGTAACACCCATATCCATAATACGACGCTTTATGGCACCTTCTCCGTTTATCTTAGAGACCTTAACGGTCTCTCCCGGATTTGCACTTCGTAATGTTTTCATAATATTCTACTCCTTTATATTTTTCACACTATGATTCCTCTTGCCATATCCTTATTAATGGCAACACGTGAATCCTTTACATTAACAATTAAGTTGCCGCCCATTGAAGATACAACGGTTATGGCGGCACCCGATACGAAACCAAGTTTTTCAAGAAACAGTCTGGTTTCTTCTTTACCGGTTACTTTTTTAATTAAGTTTGCCTCTCCTTCCTTTGCAAGTACTAATGGCATAAGCTCATCTCCCTCATAATAATTGAAATATATGTATTGTTTGTATGAAAGCGCGCTTGGTTAGTTGTTGCTAACCATCTTTTAATATTAAGTTAGCATTGACTAACTCTTTTGTCAATAGGTTTTTTAGAAAATTTTATATTAAAACAGGCGTCTGAATCCAGACGCCTGAGTATAAACTATCACTATGTTAATATTACTGCAATCTCTTCAGCAGCTCTTCTCTCTGAGCCTCATATCCCGGTTTGCCAAGAAGTGCAAACATATTCTTCTTGTAACTTTCAACTCCGGGCTGGTTAAACGGATTTACTCCCAACAAGTATCCGCTGACACCGCAGGCAAATTCAAAGAAGTAGAACAGTTCTCCCAGATAGAATTCATTCACTTCCGGAATATTTACTATAAAGTTAGGAACCTGTCCGTCTGTGTGTGCCAGGATAGTACCGTTCATGGCACTCTTATTAACGAAGTCTACGTTCTTTCCTGCCAGATAATTAAGACCGTCCAAATCAACCGGTTCTTCTCCGATTAAGATTTCCTCGGAACTCTTTTCTATATTAATAACGGTTTCAAACAAGGTTCTTGCACCGTCCTGTATGAACTGTCCCATTGAGTGAAGATCTGTTGTTAAATCCACGCTTGCCGGGAAGATACCTTTCTGATCTTTTCCTTCGGACTCACCGTATAACTGTTTCCACCATTCGGAAACAAAATGAACTCTGGGTTCATAGTTGGCAAGAATCTCAATTCCTTTTCCTTTACGAAGCATAATATTACGAAGTGCCGCATACTTAAGTGCATCATTCTCTTCAAAAGAATTTTCAAGTGCCATCTTACGACCTTCTGCAGCACCTTCCATAAGTTTGTCGATATCTGCACCTGATACTGCGATAGGAAGCAGTCCAACTGCGGTAAGTACTGAGAAACGTCCTCCTACATCATCCGGCACTACGAAGCTTTCATAACCCTCTTCGTTTGCAAGATTCTTAAGTGAACCTCTTGCCTTATCGGTTGTAGCATAAATTCTTTTAGCTGCGCCTTCTTTACCGTATTTCTTCTCTGCCATTTCCTTAAATACACGGAAAGCAATTGCTGGCTCTGTAGTAGTACCTGACTTGGAAATCATATTAATGGAAAAATCTCTGTCACCGATTACGTCAATCAGGTGTTTGATGTAAGTAGAGCTTATTGAATTTCCTACAAAATAAATCTCCGGTGTCTTTCTAATGGATTTGTCCACAATATTGTAAAAGCTGTGTCTTAAAAATTCAATTGCTGCTCTTGCCCCCAGATAAGAACCGCCAATACCGATTACAAGCAATACTTCTGAATCGCTCTGAATCTTAGCCGCTGCTTTTTTGATTCTTGCAAACTCTTCCTTATCATAATCAACCGGAAGATCAATCCACCCCAGGAAATCATTTCCTGCACCTGTCTTTTTTACAAGTACCTCTTTTGCGTCCAACGCGAGTTTCTTCATAGATTCAATCTCTGTCTCCCCAACAAAAGAAGCCGCTTTGGAATAATCAAATGTAACTTTGCTCATAGTTTTCCCTCTCCTTCTCATAGAGTCGCTTTTATCTTAGTGTAGCATTGCTTATCCGTTTTTTCAAGATTATTCCAATAATGATTTGTACTTTTTTATACAGGTTCTAGAACTCTTTTTTTTCCATAATTCTTATACTGAAAAAAATGGAAACTCCCCAGCATAAGGCCCAGAACCAACACAATACAATAACTATCGTTATTCTATTCCATGACAATACTCTTTCCGCAAAATCAATTACCGTATTCTTAACTGCAGACAAACTTACCCACATACGAGCTGCATTGGCCTTGTTTGCCAAATTAGATACTATCACAGCTGTTAATATCGCACCGCCCAAAATCCCAAGCAGGGCAATTCTGCTTTTTTCATTAAATTTCAACTGCAGCGGCACCATTATCATATTGTAAAAGCTAATTACTGCAAATATCGAAATCCCCTCTATCAGAATCTGCAGCCATCGATTCGGATTAATCACTATACAGCCAAAGGCTATCAGCATAGAAAATAAAAAAGTTCCCGTTATTATTAAAAGATATTTTTCTATAGCATATGTTTTTCTTGTGCATGGCAATGTCATAAGATATGGCAGACTCCCACCATTCATGTCCATGGTAATTGTATTCGTAATAAATATCCCCGCCATCATTGCCGTATATCCAATTATAAATGATTCATTGCTGTCGGTCAGCTGTGTCATCCACACAATTACCACCAGCAATAAAATAACATACGATCTTGCACTTTTAGATAATAACTTTAAATCTTTTACAAATAATCCTTTCATTGAATCCTCTCCCCCTTTGCCATCATCAGCAGCACATCATCAATACTTCCTCTTTCTGCCACTATCTCCCGATAATTATCCAGATAATACTGCTTATTCCCGGTCAAAAGCATGTATCCGAAAGGCTCTTTCTTCCTATAGAGAACACGACTTTTATCCAGATTTATATACTGCTCTTCACTGACTTTCAAAATAGCGTAGTCAGATAAAATAACATCCGTATCTTCATGGAAAAGTATATTGCCGTCTTTAAGAAAGTATAAATCATCGCACAATCCTTCCAAGTCCGAGGAAATGTGCGAGCTTATCAGAATCGCACGTCCTTCCTGTTCCATAAACTCACGCATTTCATCCAATAAATCACTTCTTACGACAGAATCCAGCCCTACCGTCGGCTCATCCAGTATAAGCAGTTTCGCACCGTAACTCATAGCCGTCAGCAGTTTAAACTTCGCAGTCATTCCGGTTGAAAAATCATGTATCCGCTTTTTCAGAGGCAAACCGTACTTCTCACACTTTTCAAGATAAGTTTTTTTGTCAAAATTCTCATACATACTTTCCATAATGGTTGTTATATCCATAATACTAAATGAACCATTAAATGTACTGTCTGCAAAGACAACTCCTATCTGCTGTTTATCCGACGTATCCAGCTTAGAGCCTCCCTTTCCCAGAATTTCCACTGTTCCGCCGTCCGTACTGATAAGCCCCAGAATCGACTTGAACATCGTACTTTTACCGGCACCGTTAGCACCTATTATTCCCGTAATATGTCCTTCCTCAAGCTGAATGGAACAGTTAAGATTAAAATCTCCATAGTGCTTTTGCACATTATCTAATTTTACCAGCATACTATAACCCTGCCTTTCTCTCAATCTGCGATGTTTGGCTATTCCTCCATAATCAAATCAAATAGTTCACGGATTTCTTCATCTTTCATGCCGCATTTTCGCCCTTCCTGAATGGCCAGTTCAAGCTTGGCTTCAACGCCTTTTCTCATCTCTTCCTGCAAAAGATTCTGATTACCCGCTGCGACAAAACTTCCCTTTCCATGCACTGTAACAATAAAGCCCTCCTCTTCAAGACAGTCATAGGCTTTCTTTACCGTCAGTGCACTGATTTTTAAATCCTTGGACAAAGAACGCACAGACGGAAGCATTGTGCCTTGCTGTAAACTCCCATCCATAATCATTCCCTTAATCTGCCCTATTATTTGCTCATAAATTGGTTCCATCGATGAATTGCTGATTATAATCTTCATATTAATTCTGTCTCCTTGTGATAAACAGTATATAACAGTATATATCAGTTGTCAACAGTTAATATAAAAATATTAATATCAAAATCCTTGAAATATCATTATAATTTTACTTTTGTTGACTTTAGCTCAGTAAACTGCTAATATGATAGCGAAATATACATATATTTGAAGGAGGATTTTATTATGAAAAAATTTATTGCACTGACACTGGCACTGACTTTATCAATGTCTCTTATGGCTTGTGGAAACTCCGGCAATTCCGATGCAAATGACAGCAGCTCTGCTGTATCTGACGTGAACACTTTAGATATAAACACAGATGCTGTTACAGATAGTAATGCCGGTGACGATACTCAGGCAGACGCAACTTCTGCACAGGACAGCGATTTAGCTTACGTTCAGGACAAGGGAACCCTTGTAGTAGGTATCACTGATTTTGAGCCTATGGACTATAAGAATGCTGACGGCGACTGGATTGGCTTCGATGCGGATATGGCTAAGTCATTTGCCGAAACCATAGGGGTTGAGGTAGAGTTTGTCGAGATTGACTGGGATAACAAAATTATGGAACTTGACGGTAAAACCATTGACTGTGTATGGAACGGTATGACCCTCACTCCTGAAGTAACAAGTGCTATGGAGTGCTCAAATGCATACTGCAACAATGCACAGGTTGTTATTGTTCCCGCTGATGTAGCTGACCAGTATCAGGATGTGGAGAGCCTTTCGGAACTTACTTTTGCAGTTGAGGCCGGAAGCGCAGGTGAAGAACAGGCAAACGAACTTGGTCTTAACTGTACACCTGTAAAAGCACAGGCAGATGCTCTGATGGAGGTTGCTGCAGGAACTTCCGATGCTGCAATCATTGATTCCCTTATGGCTGCAGCTATGGTAGGCGAAGGTACAGGTTATGCAAATCTGACTTATACAATAGGCTTAAATGACGAAGAATACGGCGTTGGCTTTAGAAAAGGTTCCGATCTTGCCGAAGCATTAAATGATTTCCTTGTTACAAGATATGCAGATGGATCTATTTTACACTGCGCTGAAACCTATGGCGTTCAGGCAGCTATAATTGAGCAGGGTGAAAAATAAATTAATTTCACAAGACGAACTTCGTTCGTCTGCAAGTTTGTGCTAATACATTTGCAGAAAGCAGGGCAGATAGATGGATTTGATTCTGGAACAAATGCCAATAGTAATCCGAGCGTTAAATGTTGGATTTTTACAGACACTGAAACTTTTTTTCGTTACATTGATTGGTGCGTTTCCTTTGGGACTTGTTATTGCCTTTGGCTCAATGTCCCGATTTAAACCACTCAGTTATTTTACCAAATTTATAGTCTGGATTGTGCGGGGAACACCGCTTATGATTCAGCTTTTGATCATCTATTATTTCCCTGGTCTGGTATTACATAAACCAATATGGGGTGGCGGTGAGACAGGACGGTTTCTTGCCGCCGCTGTTTCCTTTATATTAAATTACGCCTGTTATTTTTCAGAAATTTATCGCGGCGGGATACAGGGAATACCCATCGGTCAGACTGAAGCCGGTCTTGTGCTGGGTATGACTAAGATTCAGATTTTCTTTAAGGTTACACTGCTCCAAATGATCAAACGTATAGTTCCGCCAATCTCCAACGAAATCATTACCCTTGTAAAAGATACGTCTTTGGCACGAATTATCGCCCTGCAGGAAATCATCTGGGCAGGTCAATCCTTTATGAAAGGTTCGCAGGGTATTTCCGGAGCTATATGGCCGTTGTTCTTTACAGCAGTATATTATCTGATTTGGAATGGAATCCTGACAGTTCTATTAGGACGCTTAGAAAATAAACTGAACTACTTTAGATAAAATATCAATAACCAGAACTTAGAGAAAATAAACAAAATAAGGGATGAAGGGATCACACAATGTCAATATTAGAAGTCGAACACATTCGTAAAACCTTTGAAAATACCGAAGTTCTTGAAGATATAAGTTTTTCTCTTGAGCAGGGACAGGTTGTTTCAATCATAGGTTCTTCCGGCAGCGGAAAGACTACCCTGCTTAGGTGCCTTAATTTTCTGGAACGCCCCGACCACGGTGTAATACGAGTAAATGGAGAAACTCTGTTTGATGCTGATGATCCGGCTACACAAAGAGAGGCCGAAATCCGCAAGAAGCGTCTGCACTTTGGTCTGGTTTTCCAGTCTTTTAACCTGTTTCCTCAGTATACCGCAATGCAGAATGTAATGCTTGCAAGACAGCTTTTGGCAAAAGAACTTCCTGATTATAAGACAAATAAAAAAGAGTTGAATAATGAAATTGAAAATCAGGCTATAGAGCTGCTTAAGCAGATGGGGCTTGCTGACAGAATGAATCATTATCCCCATCAGCTTTCCGGCGGACAATGCCAGCGTGTTGCAATTGCCCGTGCTCTCGCCTTAAAGCCCGATATCCTATGTTTTGATGAGCCGACTTCGGCACTGGACCCCGAACTTACCGGCGAAGTTTTGAAAGTCATAAAAGAGCTTGCCGACCAGAAAACCACTATGATAATAGTTACGCATGAGATGGCATTTGCAAGGGACGTTGCCAATCATGTAATTTTCATGGATGATGGACGTATACTTGAGCAGGGTGAACCGTCACAGGTATTTGAAAATCCCCGCGAAGAGCGAACACGTCAGTTCTTATCCCGCTTCACACAGGAAGAGGGTTCTCTTCCCAATTAAATGAAAAAAGCACCCTCTTCTTTAGCTTTCAACCAGTTTTTATTCCTTGCTTCAATTACCTTATCCGGAAAATCAACTTCCTTCCACGGGGAACGTGTGCATATATCTTTATAATCACAAAGCTTGCAGGCCATTTTATTGGCATATCTCACATCTCCGTTTTTTCTTACGGATTTCCTTCGAAGCACCTCTCCGGCAGGACAGTGTACCCGGTCTTTTTCCAAATCTCTTACAAAAAAACCCTCTGCTGCCCTTTTTTTCATTTGTTCTTCAGTCAAAACACCGTTAGTATTTTCCATACGGCTGTCCTCTATTGTAACTTAAATTTATTTACTTCTGCATTAAGCTGTTGTGCAACAGAACTGTTATTATCGGCTTCTTTGCCTATATCGCCCATTCTTCCTGTCAAATCAACTGACACTTCTGTCACATTTGTAATGCCTTTAACGTTTTCGGATACTGACATATTTATTGCAGAAATAGATTCTTTTATATGATTCACGCTGTCTTTGACATTCTCGCTATCACTTGCAAATGAACGCATCATATTGTTCATATCGCCGACATCATTTCGATAGCTCTGACTGGTTTCAAGCAGCTTATTGTATCCGCTCATAGCGGTTTCATCCATAAACTTAAGCATCATTTCCGCATTGGCTGCCAGTTCGTCTACTGCCTCAACTACGGCTTCACTAACCTGCTGGATTTTTACGGCTGCTGCCGCGGAGCTTGTTGCCAGTTTTCCGATTTCATCTGCCACAACCGCAAAACCTCTGCCGGCTTCACCTGCACGTGCCGCCTCAATACTTGCATTAAGCGCCAGCAGATTTGTCTCGTCTGTAATACTTAATATATTTTCGGTAAGAAGACTGATCTCTTCAACAGCCTTGGATTTTTCTATTTTTTCATTTACCGCAACCGCCATTTTCTGAGCCTGTTCCTTGGCATCTTTTTGAGCTATTACCGCATCTTCATAAATCTCATTGGCTTTTTTCATAATCTCATCGGAAGAACTTCTTCCACTTTGTGCGCTATCAGAGATATTATCTATGGTTTCATAAATTCTTCCCACATTTGAATCAACATCATTCAAGGTCGCACTGGTTTCTTCCATAGATGCGCTCATTTCCTCCATTGTAGCTGAAACATCCGTTATATTCATTTCAACTTTACCAAGGTTTTGTACAATATTTACGGTAGATTCGCTAAGCTGTGAAGAATTTCTCGCAATATCGAGCATTATCCCCTGAATATATCCCAACAGAGCATTTACATTATCGGCGATAAGTTCCATCTCATCACCGGTTGAAATGTCAAGTTTCTTGGTAAGATCACCTTCACTATGTACCAGCTCATAAATCTTACTGTCAACCAGTCGAAGACTCTTCATAATGCGATTGACAATCAAACTTAAAAGAACAAATGCAACTACTATACAAACTATTGTTATTAAAATAATCTGTATTAATGTACTTCTTAATCTTTCAACAATATTGGATGCATCATAGTCACATCCAAGAACTCCGACAATTTTTCCTGTACTGTCCATAATAGGTTCGTATACGGAAACAAGGTCACCGTATTCGGAACTGTCTATGTAATCCTCCACATATTCTTCTCCCGAAAATGTGTCTGCCAGATCTTCATAAGATGTTTCATACTCTACGCCAACCTTATTCTGAAGTGAGGAATTATCAGCATCCACTCCATAATATACCCTTTTGCCATCCGTGTATAAAGTATACAAGTACGCTATTCCAAACTGCTCCTGTACAGCTCGCATCTCTGCAAGGAGTGTCTGATAACCTTCCGTATTCTCACACCCGGGCACCAATTGACTTACCAAATCCCCGTCAATAACATCTGATGCAATCTCTGCGGCCATCTGTGCCTCTTCAATTCCCACGGAAACCATTCCGTCGTTTATTCTCTTATACGCAGACACACCCATTACAATACATACCAGCAAAATAAGTATACTTACCGGAACTATAATTTTTACCTTGATACTAAATGCTCTGGTTTTTTGCTTCATAAATGCTTGGAACCTCCTTTCAAAGGCGTATAGGTTCATCCCCGACCATTACCACATTATCAATAATATATTGTCTGAAAATCAGCTATTATATTACATTTTAACAGATATTCAGAATATTTCCAAGCATTTATATAAACAATTTTATTCTATTTTTTCCCTTCTGCCATGTCCTCAATAATATCGATAATAGTACCGATTGCATCCTTTTGCGTGCTCTTGCTCATGGTTTCAATAAAGGTACGTCTGGTAAAATACAATTCCTGTACCTTTTCTACCAGGAGTTTGGTGGTAAGGTCATCCTCATCCACAACGATGCTAAAGCCCTGAGACTCAAAAGACTTAGCATTTAAAATCTGGTCTCCGCGGCTGCTTGCAGATGGCAGGGGAATAAGTAAATTCGGTTTTTTAAGTGCAAGCAACTCATTAATTGCGTTGGCACCTGCTCTTGAAATTACTATATCAGCCATTGCAAAAATATCTTTTAACTCAGACTTAATATACTCAAACTGCTTGTAACCTTTAGTTGTTAGAAGCAGATTATCCATCTTTTCTTTTCCGCACAAATGAACTATCTGAAAGTCCGTAAGCAACTCAGGCAATGCATCCCTGACGGCCTGATTGATGGCTGCGGAACCCTGACTTCCGCCTATTACCATAATTACGGGCTTGGAAGAGTCAAATCCACATAATTTATAAGCGGCCTCCTTATTACCTCTCAGTAACTCCTCCCTAATGGGTGAACCGGTCAATACCGCCTTTTCACTCGGTATCAGTTTTAATGTTTCCGGGAAATTACAACATACTTTTTTTGCCACCGGAATACAGAGTTTATTGGCTAAACCGGGAGTCATATCAGACTCATGCACAACACAGGGAATTTTGAGAGAAGATGCCGCCCTAACAACCGGCACACTGACAAAGCCTCCTTTGGAAAAGACTATATCGGGTTTAATTTCTTTTAAATATTTTTTTGCCTCGGACATACCTTTTAATACGCGGAAAGGATCCGAAAAGTTTTTAGGGTCGAAATATCTGCGAAATTTCCCTGTTGCAATCCCAAAATAGGGAATGTCAAAATCCTCAATCAATTTTTTCTCTATTCCGTCATAAGAACCCATATAGTAAATCTCATATCCCAGTTCCGTCAGCTTTGGAATCAAAGCAATGTTGGGCGTTACATGTCCTGCGGTACCGCCGCCGGTAAGTACAATTTTTTTACTCATATGAGAGAAGCCTCCTGAATTAAAAGTCTGTATTATCAAATATTAAAAGCTTAATCATTATTGCCCCCACTATATCACAAATTTCTATTACTTTCCAGTCCTTACTTCCTGAATCGTCTAAATATTACTTTATTTTCACAATACTTGAAATGCGAAACTTGTCGATGCTTTAAGGGTTCGGGATTATTGAGATTATTTTATAATAAAAACTGTAAACACAAAAAGGAATGGGGGATTCATATGTTTAAAATTTTGTTCGTTCATCCGGGATTTGTTATACCGATTTTAATTCTTATATCTTTAAGTATAATATGCCAGATAAGCATGGGTGTGCTGTGCCACAAGCTAATCTTGGAAACCGAAAATATGTCCGGTTCCCAAAATAAATCTTTACAGCAGTTAAAATTAAAATTCTCAAGTTGCTGCAAATTACATGAAGGAATGTCCAATGTTCCTGTATTTGTGGACAAGTATATAAACCAGATTAAAGTGTGTGGATTATCCCTATCTACCTTAAAACACATATCCGGCCAACTTATCCTTCTGTCTATTCTGGTTTCCGGCAGCGGGGCCTGCCGCGGAATTATTCTTGGAGAATCTGTTGCTTATATTGTTCCTTATTATGTTATCAGTTTTCTGGGATTATACTGTTATTTTGCAATTTCATCACTAATTGATATTTCCGACAAGACCAAAATTCTGCGTACTAATCTGATTGATTATCTGGAAAATCATCTTGCTAACAGACTTGAACAGACGGAATTGGACTTAAAGATAGTTCAAGGAGAAATGGAAGAAACCATTTCGGAAGAAAAAAAGGAAGAAAATTCATCTGAAAAGAAATCCGGAGATTCCATACTTTCTCAAGAAGAAGCGCAGGAATTAGGTTCTCTGATTAAAGAATTTCTAGCATAGTTATGAACGATATTTCGATGACAATAATTTGTCAGTCGGTTTATTGCAAAATTGATTTTTCCAAAATATCGATGGCTCTCTCATTGTCTTCCTGACAATATGCAATTATTTCGTCCTCTCCTTTACCGGCAACAGTTGATGTATCCGCGCCTAACTGTACGAAACATACATAATCCTCTATCGTTTCCATTCTGGATGCTTTGGCCTTACCGAAATTTTGAGGATATTTCTTGTTTTCCTCAATTATGTGATTACGATACTCTTCAAATTTTTGTTCTATAATTCCTACATAATCTTCCTTTGCATGAACTATAACCATTAAATCTATGTTTGCATCAATATTCTGCTTTTCTGCCAGAAACTCTACGTACATATCTTTACTTATTCCGATCTTTTCTTCCAATTCTTCCTCCGATAAAAGACTATCCGGCCAGTATTTTTCACCAAGTTCGGCTTTAACCTTTTCCCTTAATTTTTTAACAGGCATCTCTGTAACACCGGCCCACAGATCTTTTACATTTTCCACATAAGCACTCCCTGCCGGAAGCTCATAATTCTGCTCAGCCGGGCTCTGTCCGTTATTGACCAATTCCTCTGTAGGCATATTGTTTCCGCAGCCTGTTAATATACTTACAAATAATTCTACCGCCAAAATCGTTAATATAATTTTTTTCATCATAATAACCATACCTCTCTCGTTAAGCACAGTTTAATACTGCTTTGCAAATTTCTTTGTCTATTATCCATTGTAACCCTTTTCACTATTTGGTATACTATTCCATATTAAATTCTATATAAGACAGGTTATACTTAATAACAATGTATCAAGCTGATATGGAGCCATTATGCTATTTAATTCTTTTTTATTCATTTTCATATTTCTGCCTATAACACTAATTGGCTGGTATATATTGAACCATTATAAACATCTTAAGCTGGCTAAAACTTTTTTGGCCGGTATGTCTTTATGGTTTTACGGTTACTTTAATTTTTATTATCTTGCTATTATTATTGTAAGTATTGTTGTTAATTATTTACTTAGCTTTATTCTAACTTTTGTTGACAGCAAACCGTGGAAACGCACTGCATCCCGTATCGGTTTATTGGCCGGGATAACATTTAACCTTGGACTTCTGTTTTATTTTAAATACTATGACTTTTTTATAGAAAATATCAATCTTGCCTTTCATACGGATTTCAATTTGAAACATATACTGCTTCCGCTTGGCATCAGCTTTTTTACCTTTCAACAGCTTTCTTTTGTAATAGACCGCTGTCTGGGCAGGGCTGAACATTATTCGTTTATAAATTATGTGACTTTCGTTACTTTTTTCCCGCAGTTAGTTGCAGGACCCATAGTGTTATATAAAGAAATAATTCCCCAGTTTGAAGAGGAACGTAACCATAAATTTAACCCTGCAAATTTTGCAGAAGGTATAATCCTCTTTGTTCTGGGCCTTGGAAAAAAGGTGCTGCTTGCAGACGTATTCGGCCTGGTTGTCAATTACGGTTTTGCGCAAACTTATAGTTTGGATACCGTTTCAACAATTCTGGTCATTCTGTCTTATACCTTTGAAATTTATTTTGATTTCAGCGGCTACTCCGATATGGCTATGGGCCTTGGCAGGATGTTTAATATTGTTATTCCTGTCAACTTTAACTCCCCTTACCGTTCCTGCTCCGTCAAAGAATTATGGCAGCGCTGGCATATAACTTTATCGCGTTTTTTCGTCACCTATGTATATATTCCGCTTGGAGGCAGCAAAAAGGGAAAACTGCGCACGGTTATTAATACCATAATCATATTCTTTCTAAGCGGTCTGTGGCACGGTGCGGCCTGGACTTATATTGCCTGGGGTACTATGCAGGGTCTTCTGGTTGTCTGGGACAATCTTGGAATCGTAGGTATCAGTGGAAGGGAAGAAAAGCATCCGTCAAAGTTTCATATTCCGGCATGGTGCGGCTGGTTTTTGACTTTTGCATTCTTTAATCTGTCCCTGTTCTTTTTCAGAAGTGAAAGTATGGCCGGCGCGTTACAAATGTTTAAAAACTTATTTGCATTTAACTACACCGGAAAGGTATTTGAAGTCGCGGCAGCAATGGATATTGCGGAATTTTATGTTGTACAGGAAGCACTGGGCATAATTGCACCGAATGTTGTAAAATATGCATACTTACTCTTGCTTGTTGTATATTTGGCATTTTCGTTTTTCTTGATATTCAGAAAAAATGCATTGGAAATTGCAACGGATGGAAAGCTGAGTTCCGGAAAATGCTGGGCAGTTTCTATTATTTTTGTATGGTGTGTGATTTCATTATCCCAGGTCAGTACGTTTTTGTATTTTAATTTTTAATGAATTTTTAAGCACTTGTATAGAGCTTGATTAGAAAATATTATTAGGAGTTTCATCATGTATATAAATGATATGGATATAAACGCAAATAAAAAATTTATCAGAAATTTCTTTATAAGAAGCATATTACTTATAATATTAATGATTGCACTTGTAGTAATTTTTGACCCCTTCTATCAGTATCACAAACCGCTTGCCGGGTTAAAAAGTGTACTTACGGATAAGGAGTATCAATGTGTCGGTACCCTGCGCAACTTTGATTACGATGCCCTTATTGTCGGTTCCTCAGTTTGTGAAAACTATAACAATCATTGGTTCGATGAGGGCTTTGGCTGTACTACAATTAAGGCAATCCGTTCCTACGGTGCAACCGCAGACTTGTGTTACTTACTTGATGTTGCCTATAAGAATAGGGATTTAAAATATGTGTTTTATAACATAGATCCTTCATCCCTCTATGCAAGTACGGAAACCACTTATGAATCTACCGGCTGTCCTATGTATCTGTATGATACAAATTATTTGAATGACATATCCTATGTTTTAAATAAGGACGTGCTTATGGAAAAAATTCCGTATATGCTGGCATTTTCTTTTAAGAGTGATTACGACGAAGGAGATTCTTATAACTGGGCACAATGGAAATACTTCAGTGCAGAACTTGCAACCGGAATGTATAACAGGCGTTCTTCTATTACACCGATGTATGGGGAAACCTACTATAAAAATGAACTTGCCGGAAATATAGACTTGCTTACGACTTTAGTAGAGGCTCATCCGGAGACCACATTTAAATTCTTTTTCTCCCCATATTCTATGCTTTGGTGGGATAACGCTTATCGAACCGGCGAGAGGGATTCATGTATCTATAATGAAAAAATAGTGATTTCAACTTTACTGGAACATAATAATGTGGAAATCTATTATTATCAGGATATGGATGAGATTATTACTAATCTGGATAATTACATGGATATGATTCATTTCTCCAAGGATATTAATAAGCTGGTATGCGAAAAACTGATTTCAGGGGAAGACCGTCTTACCAAAGAAAATTATAAAGACAGGCTTATGAATATGTATGAATTGTCGGAAAGGATTGTTAAGAAGGATATTTTGGAGTATTATTCTAAGTAGATATTACGAACTATGAGGAGAAAAAAATGAAACTGATATCATGGAATGTAAACGGTTTAAGAGCCTGCGTAGGAAAAGGCTTTCAGGATTTTTTTAATGCAGAAGACGCAGATATTTTCTGCTTGCAGGAAACTAAACTGCAGGAAGGACAGATTGATCTTGATTTGCCCGGCTATCATCAATATTGGAATTATGCCGAGAAAAAAGGTTATTCCGGTACCGCTATTTTTACCAAAGAGGAACCTCTTTCTGTTACATATGGTATGGGAATAGAGGAACACGACCATGAAGGCCGCGTGATTACGCTTGAATTTCCGGAATTTTATATGATTACCGTTTATACTCCCAATTCCAAAGATGGTTTATTAAGACTGGACTATCGTATGAAATGGGAGGATGACTTTCTTGCATACATTAAAAAACTGGAAGAAAATAAGCCTGTTATTTTCTGCGGGGATTTGAATGTGGCACATAATGATATTGATTTGAAAAATCCCAAAAGCAACCATAGAAATCCTGGATTTACAGACGAGGAGCGCGGCAAATTTACTGTTATTACACAGTCCGGACTTATTGATACTTTCCGTTATTTATATCCGGATTTGGAAGATGCTTACTCATGGTGGTCTTATAGATTCCATGCAAGGGAGAAAAATATCGGGTGGCGTATCGATTATTTTGTTGTTTCAGAAAGTCTTAAGGACAGGCTGCAGGATGCCGTTATTTATAAGGATATTCTAGGGTCTGACCATTGTCCGGTGGGGCTGATACTGAATTGAATATTTCCCTCCACTCAAATATAAAAGGTGTAAAGCCTTAATAATTCAATGAGACTTTACACCTTAATTTATGTGCTGGTTGTTTAGCTTTATGTTATTCTTTTATTTTATCAAGTTCAGTCAAGTTGATACCGAAGGATGTTAATATTATTTTTAATTCAATATATCTATCTTTCATTTCTATATAAGCACTTGATTTTTTATCATCAGTTAAAATCATATATTTTTGAAGCCTGGAAAACTCTTCAATAGAAATTTTTATCATTTCTTTTTCTGTCATTTCTTCATTCACCTTCTCTTTCACCCCCATTACTTTTAGTATTTGTATATACTAATTATAAAGGGTTTTTATGGCAGGTGTAAAGCCTTATTCAATTATCAAGGTACTTTATATTTAGTTATTTTTCGTTGGGATGCTTGCTTGAAATTTTCATAAGTTAAGCCAGATTCCTGTTACGAATAAATAGAAATTCAATAGACAAGATTTGCTATCGATATAGATACTATAACAGATACATATAAAGGTGTAAAGTCCATAATACAGACTTTAAAACAATATCTTAACATACAAAAGCACCCCACCTGCAATTTATCGCAAGTGGAGTGCCTTCAACCTTTTATCCTTTAAATCCCCCGGAAAGTAAATGTAAACTCTACTTTGCCGCTTACATCAATCAGGTACTCCGGATGTACAAGTGCGCCCCAGCTGTCATCGCCGCCGACACCCATCTGCTGTCCTGCGACACGGATAGTAGTATATTGCACTTTAGGTAATTCATAAGCATGTCTTGCCAGTTCCATCTCATGCGGTGTATAGGGCAATGCAGAGAAATTGAAGCCGTCTCCTGTGAAAAGGAAACCCCTTCCCTTACGGTCTGTCACCTTCGCATAACGCACCTCGGTTTTGTTACCGCATTCCTGAGGTACCATGTACTGTGCCATATTATCTTTTACCAGATTTCTGTAAATGCCCAGTCTGGCACCTTCTTTTTTGTCCTCGTAACTCTCTTCAGGACCATTACCGTACCACTCTACATGATCATAATCCGCATCACACTGGAACATCATACCAAACTCCGGCATATCCCCAAGTTCCTTTACCGGATCATAGGATAAGGTCGTCTCAATGCGTCCATCTCCATAGACACGGTAAATAACCTGACATTGTGCCGCAGGAGTTGTCTGAAGATCATATAGATAGGTTAGCTTTACATGATCTTTTTCTTCTTTTACAACAGGATTATCATAAAGCGTTCCCATCGGTGCCTGTCTTTCCACACCACAGTTCTTGGCTGTCAGATAAAGACTGGCAATCTTCCACTGTGCGTAACGGCCCATCATATTATTGCCTTCGTCATTATCTGTAGGTGCACGCCAGAAGTTGGGCTTTACTGTACGTGCAAGCAATTCCTTCCCGGCATAGCGGTAGGAAGTCAGACCAAGGCCGCTGGTAAAGAGTGCTTCAAACTCATCACCACGCACACCGACATTGTATACACCGTAGGTAATTGTGTAGGGTTTCGCGCCTTTTCTGGATTTGTTTTTACCCTCAACTACATTATTTTCTTCATATGCATTCTCTACCTTCGCAACCACTGCCTGTCCAAAGGCCACTTCATAACCTGCCTTCTCCCACAGTGTGTCTTCTTTTAAGTGGAAAGAAATCGTAACCGCATATTCTCCCGGATATTCCGGAATCTCAAAAGGCATTGGGAATTTATTTCTGCTCTCCGGTTCTACGGAAACTACCAGTGCCATTCTTGCAATTTCTTTACCGTCTCGAAGCAATATTGCCTGCGCATCGAAGGTATCTGAGTCCACGAACAGATTCTTATTCCACACTTCAAAATCTCTCTCTGATACGGTAATCTCAAGATTCTGATAATTGTATTTCACTTCCTGCATCTTTGGAGAAGCCTCTCTTGCCCCACCGTAAACTATGCCGTTGCCGCTGAAATTATAATCACTCGGACGGTCACCAAAATCACCGCCGTAAGCCTGGAATTCCTCTCCGTAGCGGTTCTTTTTATAAAGAGACTGATCTATGTAGTCCCAAATAAAACCGCCCTGATAACCGGAATTTTCTTTATCTGCAAGTCTTGTATATTTATGCATCGCACCGCAGGAATTTCCCATTGCATGAGTATATTCACAGGAAATAAAGGGCTTACCGTCCGGATTCTCTTTCAGGTACTGCTCAATATCTGTAACCGGTGCATACATCCGGCTTTCCACATCGGAAGAATCGTTATAAGTACGATCCTGGAAAACACCTTCATAATGTACCAGTCTGTCCGGATCCAGCTTGCGGAAAAGTTCTGACATACGATAGATTGTCCTGCCGCCATAGGATTCGTTTCCACAAGACCACAAAAGAATAGACGGATGATTTTTATCCCGCTGATAACAGGAATTGGCGCGGTCAAGCATCATTGCTTCCCAATCACCATGGTCATCCGGCAGGATATGTGAGCGATCCTCATATCCTCTCACATAAGCATCCCAGCTTCCGTGTGTTTCCATATTGCACTCCGCAATCAGATAAATACCATATATATCACAAAGATCATAAATTGCCACATCATCAGGATAATGGCAGGTACGAATCGCATTTATATTGTGCTTTTTCATAGTCACAATATCTTTTTCCAATTCCTCATAAGATACATTCCTTCCGGAAACAGAACTGAACTCGTGTCGATTTACACCTTTGAATACAATCCTCTTGCCGTTTAATAGCATTCTGTTATTCTTCATTTCAAATTTACGAAATCCAACATTCTGTTCTATGTATTCTTCCGTATTTCCGGATGCATCAAGCACTTCTATTTCCAATTTATATAACTGCGGCGTCTCTGCGCTCCAAAGTTTAGGAGATGCCACTTTCTCGGAAATTGTCACTTCTTTTGCTACCTTTATCTCCTTTGTAAAGACGGTATCCCCACCGTCTTTTAAAGTACATTTTAACTTACCTTTCCCACTGACTGCTGCGGTCAATTTCAGCGTTGCCTTACTATAATCATCGCCTGCAAAAAGCGTCCGAATCCGGATATCCTCAATATGCACTTTGGGTACCGCATATAAATAAACACTGCGGTAAATTCCGGAGAAACGGAAGAAATCCTGATCCTCACACCAGCTTGACGCAGTCCATTTATAAACCTGCACCGCCAGCTTGTTTTCCCCGTCTTTCAGGTAAGGAGTCAGATCAAAATCAGAAGGCGTAAAACTGTCCTCACTGTAACCTACATAACTGCCGTTTAACCAGAGCGCCATACCGCTTTCCACACCACGGAAGCAAATCCGTATCTTCTTGCCTTTCATTGCCTTTGGCAAAGTAAAATATTTAACATAGCTTGCCACCGGATTGAAACGTCTGGGGACACCTCCCGGCATAACTTTTTCCCTGCCGTCCCAGGGATACTGGATATTAACATACTGAGGCTCATCATAGCCTTCTAATTGAATATGTGCAGGTACTCTGATATCAGCCCAGTTTTTGCAGTCATATTCAGCCTTTTCAAAGCCCGGTATCGCACTGTCCAGATTCACCGCATAAGAAAATTTCCATATACCGTCAAGCGATTTTACAAGAGAGCTATTCTTATCGAATAGCTCATTTCTGTCATGATAAATCTCATGTGCGGAATGTGCCGGCAGCACATTATCCTTGAAAAAGTGGGGGTCTTGTAATATGTCATAAGTTATCTGCATATTTTCCTCCTACAAGAAATTTTATTTATGTCATAACCCGCGAGTTTAGCGCTAAAGCGTTACTAACGCTGCACAGACTTGCAGACAAACTTTGTTTGTCTTTAGAACAGAAGTTCGTCTTATTATTTCACAGCACCTGTGATACCTTCTGCGAAAGCATTCTGTAAGCAGAAGAATACAATTGCGGTAGGTAAGGTACAAATCAATACCGCTAACATCAGCATGCCGTAATCCGTCACATAGCCCTGTGTCAGGTTGGCTACTACCATAGGCATTGTTTGACTGTCGGAATTTGTCATAATTACTTTAGGCCACAGGTAGCTGTTCCATGCATTCATAAAAGTAATTGTCATAGCTGCCGCATAGGTGGAACGCATAGTCGGAATAAACATCTGGAAGAAAATACGTATCTCGGAAAGTCCGTCAATCCTAGCTGCTTCCATAATATCATGCGGGAACGACCTGGCACTTTGCCTGAACATCATAATAAGGAACGGTGTTGATACCGTAGGCAGAATAAAACCAATCGTAGTATTGAGCCAGCCGGCCTTGGAAAACATCTGGAACAGCGGAATCATAGTTGCCACGAAAGGAACCATCATTGCCAGCAGTATAACACTCATAACCGCATCCTTAGCTCTATCATGAAAAACTTCAAAACCGTATCCGGCAAGCGAACTCACAACCAAAGATATGAGTGTTAAAATAATCGCATACTTAAAGGAATTGCCAAGCGCCCTGCTTACATTCTGGGAAGCCATTAACGCCTTAAAGTTCTCAATAAAATAGGTTCCCGGGATCAGGCGGCCGCTGATTACTTCCGCACTTTTATTGGTAGCAGCACTGACCATCCAGTACAGTGGGAAAACGGAAATAAAAGATACAATTATTAAAAACAGATACATAAAAAATTTTCTTATCTTTACCTTAATCACGCTTATCACCTACTTTCATCTGCAGGAATGCTAAAATAGCAACCAATATTAAGATCAGGAACGACATAGCCGCTGCATATCCGAAATTTGGTACATATTTAAACGACATGTTGTATATATAATGTGACATCGTTATAGATGCATTAGCCGGACCACCGTCCGTTAAGTTTACAGACTCATCGAAGAGCTGCAACGTACCGTTGGTAGACATGATTGCCGTAAGCAAAATCGTAGGTTTCAGCAACGGCACCGTTATACGGAAGAAAGACTGAACCGGAGACGCTCCGTCAATCTTTGCGGCCTCATATATGGAATACTCAATATTCTGCAAGCCTGCCAGATAGAATACCATGTTATATCCGGTCCAGCGCCATAGCAATGCAATGATGATAACGATTCTGGCACTCCACATATTGGTCAGAAACGAATACGGTGCACTCAGGATACCTAATTTAACAAGTACCAGATTAATAATACCGTTATTAGCAAACAGAGTACGGAAGATAACGGCATAAGCTACCAGAGATGTGGCACAGGGCAGGAAAATCATTGTCCTGAAAAGCCCTTTAAAACGCAAATCCTTATTGTTTAGAATCGATGCCAGAATCAATGCAAAAATCAACATAATCGGCACCTGAATAATCAAATAGAAAAATGTATTTTTAATGGACTGTACAAATACAGCGTCCTTGAACATTCGTGTGTAATTATAAGTTCCGGCAAATTTCATATCCGCGCCAACGCCGGTCTTAAAAGATAGTATTAAAGCTCTTGCCATCGGCACAAAGCTCATAAATAGAATTAAAAGCGCACCCGGAGCAAGGAAAACCCAGCCCGTCAGATTTTGCTTTTTATTCAATGTCAATTTTTTGGATGGTTTACTCAAAATAACTCCCTCCTTTTCCCCATATCATACCCGCTTTATGAAAAAAGGGGGAACAGTCGGTTAAAACTATTCCCCCTGTATCTTATTTATCTTATTCCTATTGGCCCATATTGAAGTTTACAGTTTCTTCTGCTGTCTGCAATTCTGCATTAATATCAGAACCATTGATATAGTTAGTAATTGCTGTTGCAACTGCATCACGTGCTTCATAGTAGTAAACGCCTGTGATATTGGAAGGTACCTTTGTAGAGTACTCAACAATCTTAGCGGATACTGCATCACCGCCAAAGAAGTCATTACCAACACCGTATGCACTGGAATCACCTGCAGGTGCCCATGTTGCAAGAGCGCCACTAGGAAGAATGTTGTCATACAACTCTGTGCTTCCTGCGAAAGTACTTGCAAGGAAGTCAAATGCAAGAGCTGTATCCTGGCAGTTAGATGTTACAGCCCAGGAAGAACCACCGTTGTTAGAGTAGTTGGTTGCATTGCTTGCACCTACCAGACTAGGCATATTGGTGATCGCCCAGTTACCTGCCTGATCTTCTGCTGTCTGAATAGAAGCAAGGATCCAGCATCCGTTGATTGTACCTGCTACATCACCGCTTACGAAAGATCCTACATACTCATCCCAGCTGTTTACTTCAACCAGTACTCCGGTATCTTTTAACTCTTTATATGTCTCCATAACGATTTTGAGAGTATCGTTATCTACGATATTTGCAGAGCCATCTTCGTTAAACAGAGAAGAACCTGCTGACTGTAACATCATCATGATAAGGTCACACTCACCTGCCTGGCATGAAACGATAGGCTTACCGGTTGCTTCAAGAATCTTCTTACCATTCTCAATATACTCATCCCATGTGATATCTGTGAAATCGTCTACTGTCAGACCGGCCTCTTCAAGTACGTCTGTACGATAGCAGCCTACTACGGCACCGTTATCAAAAGGAACACCATAGTTTTTACCATCTACAACAGAGTAACCTGTCTTACCTGCTGCAAACTTTGAGAAGTCGATACCGCTGTTTGTCAGATCCACACATACACTGGGAAAACTGATAACATTCTTCTGGAATGCGTTATCCTGCATCAAAAAGATATCCGGCAGAGTACTAAGGTCACCTGAAGATGCTGCTGTTGTAACCTTGGTCTGTACGTCTTCCCAAGGAGTCTCAATTACATTCAGTGAAAAGTCCGGATGATCCTGCTGATATACTTTCTCAGCTTCATACATAGCGTTCATGTTGAAAGCCGGGTCCCAGCACCATACGGTAAGGCTTCCGCCTCCGGCAGCGGTATTGTCTGCTGCTGCGTTGTTGTCAGTTGTGTTGTCTGCTGCCGCACTATTATCCTGAGTTGTTGCGTCAGTACCGGCGGTAGAGCCTGCGGAGTCAGATGAACCACCGCATCCTGTCAACATGGCAGCTACCATAGCGCTTGCCAGTAATAAAGATAATGCTTTTTTCTTCATTTCTTGATTTCCTCCCTAAATGAATGATTTATTTTTGGTTTTTACTAAGGAAAATTTTGTAAAATTATTGTGCATTTTGTACATATTTACTTATTTTTCCTTTTCCCCTAGTGTATATTATACCAATTAATTTATATCATTTGTATTTAAATATAATCAAAAAAAGAGCATTTTCAACCATCAATATGATTGTAATTGCTCTTTTTTACAAAATAAGTCATTACATTTTGTGCAAGCTGCTACCAGCCCTTCTTGGTCGAAACTATCGCATTCAACAGTCGACCCTGATAATTTTCACTGCTCTTCTTATATTGATAAGGTGAAGTGCCCATAACCTTCCGGAAATTCCGATTAAAAGTAGAAATCGTTGTATAACCTACCCTCTCAGCCAGCTCCTCCATTGAACATTGAGTTGTTTTCATCAACTCGCAAGCCTGTTGGATTCGTACCAGATTGACATATTCCACAGGCGTCATATTCATATACTCTACAAACAGACGACGAAAATGTGTTTCACTTAAATTGTCGCAGGCAGCCAGCTTTTCAGTCTTAATATTCTCCATATATCGTTTGCTGACATACTCAAGCGCACTGGAAATGCGATAAATGCCTCCACGATTTCGTTCATTTTCTTCTTTCGTTTCCGAATTATTGTCCTGTCTTGCTATGCCCATTACCAGAGATAACAAAAGGCCTCTGATACATTCCCTGGAATAGTTCCGCCTGTTCCTGCACTCATCCATCAGTATATGTACAAGTCTCACCAGGTTTTCATTTTCCCCGGCCATATAATGCTGTTCATCTTCATTAATCAGCTTTTCAATCTGCTCAGCAAAAATACGGTCTTCTTCATATGTATCTCTCAAAATAACCTTGGGATCAAAAAACAAATATTCCCAATAGCTTTTCGTTCCGTATTTACTGATCGTTTTGTGAGGATAATTTTGAGGAATAATCGTCAGCATTCCGGGACTATAGGGAATTGTCAAATCGCCTAACACCAGCTCTCCTTCTCCATCGACGCAGTAACCGATTTCCATCAGGTTATGAAAATGCAGTAAGGGATTATCCCAGCCGTATTCCCTGATCCAGTTTTCTCCAAGAAGCGGCAGAACATATTCATTCTGCGGCACTTCATAGAAGCGCAACTCCATTTTAAGCTTCTTTTTGGATGCCATATCAATTTCCCCCTGCGCGTGAAAATCTGTTGGTTCTCTACTCCATTTTACCACTATTTTGGGAAAAATTGTACATAATTTTATTAATTATGATAATGTCTGCACCTTATACTTCCGATACGCAATGCAGGTACAAAAGATTGCAACCACTGCCGAAATACAAGGAAGTATCCTCCAAATATTGTATACATTGAAGATAGTCATATACATTACCATAAATAAAGGCGTAGAATATAAATAACTTAAACCACCTCTAAGTCCATCAAAAAACATTGCAATTAAAAAAGGTGCAGCCCAGCATATTGCAGCAACTACCACTGCATTGAAATTACTTTTACAATATGCAGATATGCAAAGCGTAATTGCGCATAGTGACACAATGCCCAAAAATGAAAGCGTAAGCGTTATAGGTATAAAATAATACATAGGTATCATATCTTCAGGCGATGGCCACAAATAGCTAAGTACCATACCATTATAACAATTGAGTCCGTCAAAACCATAGACAATTCCACTTAATATCAATGCAAAAATAATTACACCGACCCAGATTCCGACTGCCACCGTAAATGCCGCCGCAATCTTGGCATAAACATCTTTACCCTTACCCTCGATTGTTGTAAACAATAATAGAAGCATCCCGGTCTGTCTTTCGCTTGCAAAAACTATGGATATAGTGAATAAAATAATAACACTTCCGAAAATAAATCCTATTAATAGCAGATTTAGAAAAACACCCCATCCTCTGTAATATTCAAATATAATATCTTTCCCTGTCAGCTCCATGACTTTACCAAGATCGGAATCTGCTATAGAATAAATAACGTCTGATATTTTATATCCGGTTTCATAATCATAACTATCATAATCATGAATGTAACCTTCAAGGAAATAAAGCACAATAAATTGATTAAGAAAATTATTATTTTCTAAAACATCTGACCTTTCTTCCGTTTCCTTTGGGATACCATATCGCTCTATGATTCTTTTTACTTTTTCATCTGTCAAAGCACCTTTAAATTCTTCAGTAATATGTCTATTCACCTGCACCGCCTTATAACCGTTATAACTTACCCCATCAACCGTTGCATGTTCCTGCATAAGCATGATCCAGAAGAAAAACAGCAAACTCCCTATCGTACATATCAAACCGATTTTAAAAATCTTCTTATGACATAATTTGTATAATTCCATTTTATATAATCTCATATTTATGTCCCTCTATGTTTCTAGTCTATATTTGTTTAAATATTTATACCACCTGCTGCCTCTTATATTTTCTATATGCACCAGCACTGAAAAGAACAACCCCTGCTGCCGCTATTACTGACAATAACGTCAAAATCCTAGAACCGTCGGAAACAGTGTCATAAAAAACCGAATATATTGGTGAAGCAAATATAAAATATCTTATAATAGATATAACAATAGATATAATGATATAAGAATTAAAATTCTGCCCGCCTTCTCTTATAAGTATCCAAAGTAAAATCGGCAATACCCAGAGAATCGCAGCAAGCACCACTGCATTGAATGTGCTCTTCATATAAGCCGAAATACATATTGTCATGGCACACAATAAAAATACACCAAGCAGTGAACGTAACAACACAGTGACAATCATTGTACCAATAGTCCACATAGTATAAGGCAGGTATGTAATCACATGATAGTATGCAATACTTGTCGTTCCGACCAGACACTTAAGACCACTAAAACCATACACCATACCACAAAGCGCCAGGTCAAGGATAATAACACTAAACCATACATTGAAAGCAACCGTAAAAGCTGCTGCCATTTTTGAATAGATATCACTGCCCCTCCCCTCTTTCGTAGTAAATAATAATTGCTGTGTATTATTTTGTTTCTCGCCTGCAAACACTGTGGACGTTCCGAATAATATCAATATGCTCCCAAGTAATAATCCAATTTGCATAACATCCAGAAAAGTGACCCAGCCATCACTATAATCTAATACTAACTCTGTTCCTGTAAGTTCTCTTGCCTTTTCCAGTTCAGTATCTTCAATCGGATAGATAACTGTTGCTATTTTATAATTATCCCAATCATAATAATCACCATCAGACAACATTCTTTCGACCCAGCCATTTAAATAATTAGCATTGCTGTAATAGCCAAAGTATAATTCTACCTCGCTCGGAAACCCATACTTTTCTACAATCTTTTCCGCCTTTTCATCTGTCAAAATCCCTTTAAATTCCTCAGTAATCTGCCGGTTTACCCGCACTGCCTGCAGACCTGTATACTTAACCCCATCAACAGTGCTTTCCTCACCATTAACTTTAAGCCAAAACGCAAACAGTACAATCACAATAACACAGACTGCCCCTATTATGAAAATCTTCTTACAGCAAAGTTTATATAATTCCATTTTATATAATCTCATATTTATTTCCCTCTACATCTTTTTACCTATTTTGAACACAATAAAGATAAACATCTTCCAAGCCGGCCTCCATACACTCTGCATTCTCAACCGGTTTTTCTTTAGCTACGATTCTAAGTTCCACCATATCACCCTGATTTTTCAAATTACTGACTATATATCTTTGGTTCAGTTCGTCAGCTTCCTTCTCCGTAACCAGACACTTCCACACACAGCCTTTCACTTCTTCCAACATTTCGGCTTCATTACCTGACCGTATCATTTTACCGTCTTTCATGATCATAATCCTGTCCGCAATATATTCCACATCGGATACAATATGCGTCGAAAGAATAACTATACGGTTTTTACCCAAGGAACTTATGATATTTCGAAAACGCACTCTTTCTTTGGGATCTAAGCCGGAAGTAGGTTCATCCAAAATAAGAATCTCCGGATCATTCAAAAGCGCCTGTGCAATACCGACTCTTCTTAACATTCCACCGGAAAAGGTTTTCAACTTTTTATTTTTTACCGACACAAGGTCTACTATCTCTAACAATTCATCAATCCGCTCCCTTGCATAGTTTTTCGGAATAGCCTTAAGAGCAGCCATATAATGCAAAAAGCGATACGCACTGAAATCATCGTAATACCCAAAATCCTGTGGAAGATAACCTAAGAGCGCGCGATAGTCACCACCCATTTTTTCTATCTCCATACCGTCACACAAAACTTTTCCCTCGCTTGGCTCTAAAATACCGCATATTATTCTCATAAGTGTAGTTTTACCGGCTCCGTTTTCACCTAACAAACCATAAACTCCGTTCTGTAAATTAAGATCAATATTCTTGACCGCTGCTTTTTCTTTGAAACTTTTCCCGATATCCATTAATACTAATTCATGCATATGATTTCTCCTTCTTTAATCCCGCTGAATAAAATTTTTATCTGTAATCCCAATATAAGAAGTCCTGCCGCAAAAGTCATTGCCCAAATAAACAATGCGGCTGCATTATATAACTCAAGGCTGGATGACAGTATCAGATGGAACACAATTACAAAAATTCCCGTTATAACAAGAAGATATGAGTTTTTCCGACCTGCCTCAGTAAGCAGGACTCCCAGACAGCAACACTCCGTAAACACAAAAGGTACCATAATATATAAACCAATCCGAAGCAACTCTATTTTCCAGCTATAACTTACAAAAATAATTCCTATAGATAAAAGTGTAATATTAATGACTCCCGATATAAACATATAAAACGCCACTATCTGCCTTACGTTGAAATAACAGCTTTCACTTATTTCCGCAATACCGGAAAAAAATACGCGGCTGATTTCAATAATTGAAAAGGTACCCATCAATCCAGATAAAATAACATTGGTTATTATAATGTCTTTTATTTCATTGCCGTTTTGCTTCATAAAAGTCATAACCGGCAGCATGATGACAAATATAAGTATATGAAGCATAAATACCGATTTGTCCATATATCTTAGCTGATTCCATAAAATCTGCTTCTTATTATTAATGAGTCTTATTTGCTTTTCATTGACTTTTTTCTGAAGGAACAGCAGGGTATCATTCTTTCTTTTTTCATCAATTTGTAATGATTGGTCGGCCTTGTTAAATATTTCATAAAGATTCTTTTCCATTTTCCATCTCCTTTCCCATATTTTTAATTCCCAAAGTATAACGCGATTTTACCGTAGATATATTACAGCCAAGCATTTTCGCAATTTCCTTGAATTTATAACCTTCATAAATCCGCAGGATAATTACTTCTCTCTGCTTAGGCGGTATACTCTTTAACGCCTGTTCAAGCAACAGCTTGTCCTCTTTAATTCGAATCTGTATGTCATCTTTTCCTACCTCCGAAATCTCCTCAAGACAGACTTCGTCCTTTTTAGAGCGAAAGTAATCGTAACACAAATTGCGCGCAATAATTAAAAGGTATCCTTTCAGATTTTTATACCGATAGGAATCGGCATATCTGATAAACTTAACAAATACCTCCTGCGTAATGTCATAAGAATCGATCTCATGTCCTGTCAGATAATAACAAAAGCGGTATATATCATCATAGTATTTAGCTATAATGGTATTAAGCGCTCCTTTATCTCCACTATGAACCATATGGATTAGTTCTTTGTCTGTCACCGGGTTCCTCTTTTCCATTTGCAAATGTCTTATACTTAAATAACGGATTTGAAATCATAAAAGTTTAAATAAAAGCAAATTATTTTTTCATCCTAAAAAATATCTTAACAAAAATATTGAAATAAATTATAAAAAATTTTAGCCACTGATACAGTCATTGATGATGATGCGCTTTAGCTTATCGTGTGCGCTCTCGGTACTGAACTGACTGAAATGTACCGATACCTCATAGGTAGTATTGCCGATTGTCTTTCTTATCTGCTATGGCGGTTATTTTATTGTTCAATTAGATAAAACTAAAATTATTGCTTTGTTTCTTGCTTATTTTTTAAAAACATAAAAAGGGCAATTAAAATTATATTAACAAATAAAACAATGATACTTCCCTCAATTTTGCAAATTCCACCAGATAAGATTTCGTTTCCAGTGAAAGTAGTGATAATCAAGTTTGGGTAATCATCCGCAAGTGACACACCACCCAAAACAGGAATTGCCAACCATACAATCCCTGTTATAGCTCCTAACACCACTCCCTTGACTGGATTATCGAATAAATGTAATTCTACATTTTTCTTTTCAATCAACCGGAAAATAAGAGTAAAAGCTATTATTGCTAATAATGGCGTAATTTCTGCCTTAATGCTATAATTTGGGTATAAGAAAAGCACCTAAGATTTTCCTAAGTGCTTTATAGTTTTATGTTTAAGTTTTCTCTCTAAAATTATTATTAGAGTCTCATTTCCATTTTAAGTGACACTATTCATTGCATTAAATAGTTCCGCCCTTTTACGTATATATCCATCTTTTGCTCCAACATACATTGTACGGTTGTGCAACATAAGAAATTCCTCATCTTCTATTGAGACTGAGTTCCCGTCCATAAGGTCTTTATATATGTTATAAGCCTTTTTCGTATCACCTGTCATCATCGCTGTCAAGCTCTCACCGTTTTCTGAATAGTAAGCGTCATATGCTGTTTTATATTCGGCATATTCTTCGCTATAGCTTTTAGCTGTTCCCGAATCCAACATAGCTTTCTTCTTTTCTATCAATATGTCAATTTTACTCTTTGCATACTCCTCTGCAACTTTTTCCATATCCGCATCTTTGTGGGAAACGGTTGGATCTGCCAACTGTCTAAGACGAGACTCTGCTTTATACAGACTGCTAAATGTTTGATATGGATCAACCATTGCTGCCCAGTTCACAGGAAGCGGCTCATGCATTGACTTTAATGAACTCATGAATGAATCTAAATCAGAAGTTATTTTTATTACGCTCATTTCTGAATCGGACTCCATCACTTCAGCAAAAAACTGCTGTCCCTCTACAGAAATTGTCACTGTATCTTTGTTTGTACCCGACTTCGTATCACTCCCAATTTTGGGGGCATCATGAGGTTTTGATGCTCTTTCATCTATTGTTGCCGTATAAGATATCTGATTATAATAATTATTCATTTTGATATTCATATAAATACACTCCCTTTTCAATTTGCTTGTATTGGTTATATCGGATTAAAAAAAATTATGTTGAGAGCAATAGCATGAATGGTAGGTTTGATAACATGAATAGATTGAAAATGAATTGCTTTACAACATCCACTATTTTGTAATTTACAAACACCGCCCTTTGTACTATTGCTAGTATCGGGGCGGTGTTCTTGTTAAGTTTGTAAATGTACGCCTAATGCCAGGCATCTGATATATTCACATGGCAGCAGGGCAGAGGCTTACTTACACTTCAAAAATAATAGGCTTTCCATAGCAGGGTAATTTACCTTCATAGACCTCTATGCTGCTTTCGTCGATAAGATTGATATACCGGCCGTCAGGTACATCTACCGG
Source organism: Lachnospiraceae bacterium (assembly GCA_022510525.1). Taxonomy (GTDB): domain Bacteria; phylum Bacillota; class Clostridia; order Lachnospirales; family Lachnospiraceae; genus UBA3282. The sequence goes on from JAFLTH010000007.1 coordinate 37,739, forward strand.
AATCAGTGAATGCTCGCCACGCATACTGAATATGCCCGATAATTGGTGATCTTTTGTACGGTGTGCCGCATATATGATATCGTGGGAAAGTGCACTTATTTCATACTTACTGTCGGTAAACAGAACATTTTTCTTTATTTTACCCAGCCTTTGAAGCAGATCAGACAGATCTCCTCCGCTTTCCCATATGATAGTGTCTTTGTCAAATAAGTCAGGACGATGCGTTGCCTCAATCTCCTGACCAGCATAAATTAATGTCATTCCTTTTTGAAAGTAAATAAATGCTGTCCAGTTTATAAGCATTGTTCTATCAGGAATAATAAAGGCAGCCCGAGGGTTATCATGGTTTTCCAGATAACGAAGTTTCACATAATTCATAGGATAGATATATTCCTGCTGATTGATGGCTTCCGCGTATCGGCTTAAAGAACTCTTACCCTTATGATAATCACGGAACCAATCAAATACATCATATTCATACGAGATATCAAATGCCTGAAAAATCTCTGAATCAGAAAGAACAGATAATCCGTCGGCACGGCCATTTACAACAAAACTAGGCTCTACAGATTCGCTAAGCCATATGCAGTCAGGGCGTACCTGCGCTATCTCTTCCCTTGCCCGAAGCCAGAACTCCAGTGGGATCAAAGGAGCTACATCACAGCGAAAACCATCCACAATGGCAGCCCATTGTTTCAGTGTTTCAATCTGATAATCCCAAAGACCGGGCTTACTATAATCTAAATCTATTACATCATACCAATCAGCTATCCGGTTCCCAAAGCTGCCATCCGACTTATGGTAAAACCACTCCTGATGATTCATAGCCAGCCAGGAGTCGGGAGATGTGTGGTTGTAGACTACATCTATAATACACTTCATACCTCTTTTATGGATATCATCTACCAAGCGGGTAAAATCCTCCAAAGTACCATACTCAGGATTAATCTTACGATAGTCCTGAATTGCATAAGGACTACCCAAAGTACCTTTGCGACATTTTTCTCCAATAGGGTGAATGGGGAGCAGCCAGATTATATCCACTCCCAATCCGCATATACGGTCCAAATCACGTCTAAGACCTTCAAATGTACCCTCTGGACTGTAATTTCTTACAAAAACCGAGTACATAACTTGATTTCTTAAATTTTTATATGTATTTACAGCCATTGTATTACTCTCCTAATATAACTGTTTTACAATCCTGCTTCTTTTTCTATACTACAAAATTACAAACTATTTATTCTATTATTTCGCAACCACACGAACACTTTCACCATTAACAATCTGAAAAGGTATAATCTCATGAACACTCTGACCGCCCTCAGTCTGTCTGAGCAAAATGTCTACTCCCCGTCTTGCAAGCTGTTCCACATTTTGCCTGATGGTAGAAAGTCTCGGAATACAGAAATCAGCCTGCTCAATACCATCATACCCAATAAGGGATATATCATCCGGTACTCGCAATCCCCGGTCATGTATTGCTCTCAGTGCACCAATGGCCATTACGTCAGACATTGTCAGAATAGCTGTCATATCCGGGTATCGATCAAGCAATAAACCGGCAGCTTCATAACCGCCTTCCATAGAATAACGTGAAGCAATAAACTGATGTTCGGAATCAAAATTCATACCACGTTGTATGCAGGCCTGCTGACAGCCAACAAATCTAAGCTGACTTGTATTATAACCTAATTTAGGGTCAATTTTGTAGTTTTCACCACCAATAATACCCACCCTGCAATGCCCTGCATCCAACAACAGCCCCATGGCCTGGGCGGCTCCCGCCACATCGTCCGTAGACACACTGGAGAGATTAGGAAAACCTAGCGTATCTGCGCGGTTAGTCACCAATACACAGGGACAGGTAATATGTTTAAAACTTTGTGAAAAGTTGTTGAGATTGCCGCCCAAAAACATAATTCCCAGAGGTTTATGTTCACGATATACCTGCAGCGCCTGCTTCACTTCATCATCGTCTTCATCCAAATAATGCACCGTTACGGAACGTCCTGCATCTTTGATATGGCTCTGCATTTCCTCTACTATACTTGCAAACAAGATGTTATGAGCACCTTTTACAATAATACTGAACTCATTTCCTTCACGTTGTTTCAAATGACGTGCATTACTGTTTGGTTTAAATCCTAATTCATCGACCACAGTCAATATTCGTGCACGAGTCTCTTCACTTACGTCCGGATGGCCGTTCAGTGCCCTGGACACCGTACCTACCGCATAGCCGGAACGTTTCGCCACATCTTTGATTGTCATCGGCTATACCTCCTCGTTTTATCCTTTAACTGCACCGGCAGCCACACCCTTGATGATATGCTTCTGACAGAAGAGATAGAGTATGATAGTAGGTATAATACTAAGCATAATTACTGCCATTGTAGCTCCCAGATCAACACTGCCGTAACTTCCTTTAAGGTACTGTACAAGAATTGGAATCGTCATATACTTGGTACGATCCAAAACCAGATAAGGAAGCAGATAATCATTTAACACCCACATGGTCTCAAGAATACCGACAGAGATTAATGTAGGTTTGAGCATAGGCAGTATTACCAGGAAAAAGGTAGCTACCGGACCGCCGCCATCAATGGCAACTGCTTCTTCAATCTCTAACGGAAGACCTTTGATAAAACCAACAAACATAAATATTGCCATACCTGCACCAAAGCCAAGATAGATCACCGGAATGGTATAGGGTGTATTTAATTTCAATTGATCAGCTGTAAAGGTCAGTGTGAACATAACCATCTGGAAAGGCACGATCATGGAAAAGAGGCATAAATAATAGAAAAATTTTGCAAAAGCAGAGTTAACACGCGCAATATACCAGGCTGTCATAGAAGTAAACAACAAAATCAATGCCACAGATGCAACTGTAATAAGCAGGCTGAAACCTAACGCTTTTACAAACGGATAGTTACCAAAGGTAACACCTTTAACGTAGTTTGCAAGACCTACAAATGATTCTGAATTAGGAAGCGCAAATGCATTCGTATTGACATAATCATTTGATTTAAACGAATTAATAAGCACTTCAACAATGGGTATAATCCAGACAATGCAAAGGAGCGTAAATATTAATGTGAGAATCTTGCTTCCTATTGAATGATTTGAATCTTTCATTATTGCTGCACCTCCTTACTTCTTGTTGCCATGAGTTGACCAATGGCTAAAACTGCTACAAGCAGGAAAAATACTACGGCTTTGGCCTGAGCCACACCATGCCAGTTCTTGTTGATATTATAAGTACTGTAAATATTCAATGCCAAAAGTTCTGTCATATTTACCTTGGCTCCATTCATAATGACAGAGGGCGCTCCGCCGGTCAGTGCCAGGTTCTGGTCGAACATCTTAAAGGAATTGGTAAGTGTCAAAAACGTACAGATGGTGACAGATGACATTATATTTGGAATGATGATCCGTGTCAGTGTCTGCCAGCCATTTGCCCCATCAATCTTCGCCGCTTCCAGCATATCACCGGGAACAGCCTGCAGACCTGCAATGTAAATGATCATCATATATCCAATCTGCTGCCAGGCCACAAGAATTACCAATCCCCAGAAACCATATGTAGCATTAGCCGTCAGATATGTATCGTATTTTTTCAGTATTGCATCAAAAATCATTGACCATATGTAACCAAGTACAACGCCTCCAATAAGGTTTGGCATAAAAAATACGGTACGGAATAAATTTGCTCCCGCTATATTCTGAGTCAAAGCATAAGCTATGGCAAAAGCAAAAATATTTATTGCCAAAATGGAAACTATGGCAAATGCCGCCGTATTCCAAAAGGCATGACCAAAGCTAGCATCACTAAACGCTTTAACATAGTTCTCCACCCCTACCCATTGTGCATCTTTGGGTACGTTAAAAGTACAGAAGGACAAATATATGCCTTGTATAAAAGGCCAGACAAAGCCAATCAAAAAGCAGATAAATGTGGGAAGGACAAAAAGTGGAAACCATCGCTGAATTGGCCGACGAATTAATTTACTATTGACAACTGTGCTGTCATTATATTTTTTGGCTTTCTTTTTCATCGTTTAAATCTCCTTTCTGCTGCCTAGTTATAGCGAGGGCAGCCATACAGCTGCCCTCTTTACTTGTAGCGCTGGTGTCGAACCAACTCTTTTTAAGTCTGATTTTAATGATATGTCTGACTGATTTAGCCGTTCTCTGCTGTGTATTCAATTGCCCAGCCATCAACGAAAGCCTGAACAACAGCATCCCAGTTTGCATCGCTAGGGCTTGCAGAGTATGCAGCCAAAGCGGTGACAACGGTTGCTCTCCAGCTGTCTACGTTAGGAGTATGATTGAATGCCCATGACAGTGTATAGTTTCCTGCAGAAGCATATTCGTTTGCATCTGCTCCAAATACATTGTTGGAATCCTTAGCGTTTTTGAAAGGAATACCACTAAACTGTTCTGCTAGCATGGACGTACCTTCATCAGATGTTACAACCCAGTACATAAAATCCAAAGTAGCCTGAATGTTTTCTTCGGAAGCCTGGGAATTTACTGCCCAGCAGTTCTCTGTACCAGAGTTAAGACCCGCTTTTTCTTCACCTGCCACACCACAGTAAATAGGAATCATAGCCAGATCATCGGCACTCATTCCAAAATTAGATGTAAGATTGGAGAACTCCCAGTCACCGTTCTGATAGAATACAGCCTTGCCATTACCGAATTCTGCTTCAGACTCATCACCTGTGCTGGTTGCCAAGCTTGTAGGAGTTGCAGCAGTATCCGTAATGTAAAGATCCCAAATGTTACGGAAGTTGTCAAGATAAGCGCCGGTAATAGTTGCAGGCTGCTCAGTTACATTATCATCTCTAAACTCGTAAAAAAGAGGTACATTAGCAAGATGGCCTGAGAAACGCCAGCTTGAAGAACCATCAAGACCGGGTGCTGAGAATGCATCGAATCCCAACTCATCAGCACGTGCGTGAATATCATCAGCTACATCTTTAAGAGAAGCAAAGTCAGTAATATCATCTAAACTATAACCTGCCTCATCTAACAGTGCCTTGTTTACGATAATACCGAAAGATTCATAGCAATAACCAAGTGCCTTGGGTGCTCCAGTTTCGTCAAACAGTACATAATCGTCGTTAACGCGCTCATCATAAATAGCAGTTCCGCTAAGATCCAGAGCATAATCATTCCAGTCATTCAAACCGGACATATTACCAATATTATAAAGTGTCGGAGCTTCACTCTTTGCCATCTCGGCAGTCAAAGTATCAGAGTAAGTGCCGGAAGCAGCGGTAACTACTTTTACGCTAACACCGGTCTGTAATGTGTATTCAGCAGCCAAGTCCTGCCATGCCTGATCAGCTTCAGGCTTGAAATTCAGATAGTAAACAGAACCGCCTGCAGCTGAAGTATTACTATCTGCGCTGGTGTTGTCATTTGTTTGTGTGTTATCGTTTGCCTGTGTGTTGTCACTTGTCTGAGTGTTGTCAGTACCAGTAGATGAACCACCTGATGTCTGTCCGGAGTTACCACAACCGGAAAGCAAAGCAAGTGGCAAAGCAGCTACAAGTACAAATGATAATAATTTTCTTTTCATTTTTCTTACCTCCCAAATTAACTTATATTTTAACTGGAAATGTTTTGGAAACGTTTCCATCTATTTGTAAGCTCATTATATATTGCATTCGCTTTTTTGACAAGTATTTTTTTGAAAAGAAAACATTTTTGTTAATTATATCTATTTATTCATATATTATATTGTTATAAATGCACATAAAATTATCATGTATTGCGTTGTGATATGTACTGGAAACGTTATCGTATGCTTTCCATCCATGTCTTTTTCTTAAAAATAATTAGCGAAATACCTAACCTCACACATTCTTCCATAGATAATATAAAGTATACATATTCAATCGGAAGCTTCCATACAAAAGCAGCCAAAAGCCCTAAAGGAACACCTAATCCCCAGGTTCCTATAATATCAATCCACATGGTGTATTTCGTCTTTCCTCCGCTTCGGATAATTCCTCCACCCAGTATCATGTTCAAAACCTTAACAGGTGAAATGATCGCAATTACCATAAGCAAGCGTTTTGTTATCTCCTGCACCACAGGCTCCACATTATAAATCTTCACATAAAATGAGGCTGTGGCTGCAAGCATCAGTGACAAAATTATAGAAGCAAATAGACCATATTTCATAAGTTTTTTAGATTCTGCATATGCCTGTTCATACTTCTTTGCACCAAGGGATTTGCCTATTAATATAGCTGATGCCTGGGATAATCCGCTTAAAGCTCCAATCACGATTGTTAGGACCGGAATTGTCATTGTCATAGCTGCACAAGCTTCCGTTCCTATATTTCCATAGATTGCCGTATATACATTTTCACCCAAGCTCCATAAAAATTCGCATATAAGCAATGGACAAAGGATTTTTAAATATTGCCTTCCGTATTGTCCGGAATCAGCCGTTTTTTGCTCTGTCGAAATTCTTTTTAAATAATGGGTAATATTCAGTTTTATTTCATGCTTATTATTATATATAATAAAGAAAAGTAATATTATCACACAGGATATTATCTGGGCTGCCACGCTTGCTAAGGCAGCTCCTTCCACTCCCATTTCCGGGAATATCCATTTACCGAAAATCAACAGGTAATTTAATCCCGTATTTAAAACCAGTGCAAAAATGCTCGCATACAGCGGTAAGATAGCGACTTCCATACACCGAAGCATCATGGTTAAAATAGAACTGATAGCCATAGGCAGAAATGATATGGCTAAAATACGTATGTATTTTACTGCCAATGTTTTGGTAATCACATCTTTAGTGTAAGCTGACATTATGATTTCCGGAAATATTATGCAAAGTATCATAAACACTGCTGCCAATCCGATAGACAAAAGCATATTTATATAGAAGCTTTTGCTAACCGATTTTTCATCTTTTCTTCCCATATATTGAGAAATCATAATTCCGGCTGCCGATGCGATTGCAGCAAGAACCACCGAATAAAGTGAGGCAAATTTTCCACCCAATCCAATTCCGGCAATGCTATTACTTCCAAGCTGCCCGATCATTACCTGATCCACAACACTGAATGAAGACTGCAATAAGGACTGTATTGTCACAGGTAATGCGATTTTTAACACCGCTTTTTCAAAAGACTCCTTTTTTTCCATATCTATAATCATCCTTTCATATAATTTGCAATTTATATGCAGATATATATTTGTAGACGAAAGATTTTCGTCTTTAAAACCTAATTAATCTTGCAATATTTATAACCTTATCATTTATTTTCAAGTTAATTTTTTAACGCTATTACGTTCAATGAGTGAAACTGGTAATTTCTCATTTATACGCTCCTCTGTTCCTTTTTTTAAATTTTGGAGAATGGATATTGCATTTTTTGCCCTAATACAAGCATCCTGCCTTACGGTAGTTAATGACGGAATACAATAATTACACAATGGACTGTCATCAAATCCCACTATAGAGATATCCTCCGGCACACTGATTCCTTTTTTCTGTAAATAATTGATCAATTCAACCGCATAAAAATCAGATACCGCAAAAACCGCGGTATGCTTCATAACCTCTCTTTCATTCTCCTGATAAAAATGCATCCGCTTTTCTTTCTGTAATGGAATTTGCATAAGGCTGACCGAATCATTCTCCATAGCAGCGGCACACCCCTCCATACGTTCGTAATCCATACAGGTAAAATTATCTGAAATGCAAAGAACCCTGTCATGTCCCATACTTTTCAGATATTTTCCCACTTGATATCCGCCATCATAGTTATCTATTGTCAGGTTACAAATTTTTTCGGGTTCTTGAAAATACCCATCATATACTACAAATGGTATATGCATGGATTCACGCAATTTCTTATAATCCTTTTCACAAAATCCGATTATTATTAACCCTTCCATATTCCACATAGATGCAAAGCGTACAATTTCATCCCACCTGTCTGTTACTTTTACCATCATGAAATAACCTGCCAGATCAATCTCTTTAGCTAAAGCATTTATCGATGCTGAAATGAAACCCTCTTCCAAAACATGTCCCTCATATTTTTTATGGTCATTAACCACAATTCCTATAATTTTAGAATTATTCTGAGCCAACAGAATACCAGCCATGCTTGGAATATAACCTCTCTTTTCCACAAGCTCCTGAACCCGCTTCACAGTTTCGTGAGAGATCTTTTTTGTTTTCCCATGAATCACATTTGACACCGTTGCCGTACTAAGTCCAAGTTCTTCTGCAATATCCGATATTCTCACTCTTTCATTTTCCATAAGCACACGCTTCCTTTCTGAAATGTAAACCTGTTTAGTATAGTTAATCTCTGCCAGTAATATCAAACTCAATAGATTGCTTTTGTTGCTTATTAAGTATAGTAAAATAATACTGATTCTTCAATGGTTAAACGCATAACCCACAACAAAATTGGTACTCTAATTTTGTGTATATTGCACATACCCCTCGTGCATTTTTCAGAAGCTGCAATGATTCTGTCAATCCAAAAAAAGCCACACCCTATTTTCTGTGAACCGGGTGTGGTTTTTTAAGCATTATAATTAAGTTTTAGCTTTTCTAAACCGTGGCTAAAAATTTGTCATTTTAAAAATGATTTATTTTTAGAGCCTATTTTAACTTCCAAATATCTTTATTATATTCTCCGATAGTTCTGTCAGATGAGAAGTATCCTGCTTTTGCCGTGTTTACAAGCATTTTCTTAGCCCACTCTTTTCTGTCCTCATAATCATCCATTATCTGTTCCTTAACACTTATGTATTCTTTAACATCCAAAAGTGTCATAAACCAATCCTTGTTGATAAGCTCTTTATAAAGCCTTCCCAAGCTTGCAGGATCACCTATCTGCATAAGCTTCTTGTCAATAATAAAATCCACCAGCTCCTGTACCTGCTCATCATCGTCATATATTTTTCTTGAGTTGTACCCGTTTGTCCGGTATAACTCAATTACTTCGTCACTGGACTTTCCAAATATATAGATATTATCTTTTCCTACCAGGTCATGGATTTCTACGTTTGCGCCATCCATTGTGCCAAGTGTTACAGCTCCGTTTAGCATGAACTTCATATTGCCGGTTCCACTCGCTTCCTTGGATGCAAGTGAAATCTGCTCGGAAATATCGCAGGCTGGTATCAGCTTTTCTGCCTTAGTAACATTGTAGTTTTCTACCATTACAACTTTCAAATATTTATTCACCGTATCATCATCTTCTATAAGCTGCTGCATGCAGAGGATCAAATGAATAATGTCCTTTGCAAGCACATATGCCGGTGCTGCTTTTGCGCCGAAAATCATAGTAATAGGTGTTTTTGGAAGTCTGCCTGCCTTAATCTCTTTATACTTGTAGATAAGATAAAGTGCATTCATCTGCTGACGCTTGTATTCATGCAGACGTTTAACCTGTATATCATATATTGAATCATCAGGTATATCTATATTTTGTGTTTCTTTTAAATATTTCTTTAACTGCTTTTTATTATCAGTTTTAATTGCAAGCAAATTCTCAAGTACTTTATCATCATCTTTGTAATCAAGAAGTTTTACAAGCTCATCTGCATTCTTTTTCCACCCTGGACCGATAAGTCTGGTGATATAATCTGAAAGTTCTGTATTACAGTGCATTAGCCAGCGACGGAAGGTTATGCCATTTGTCTTGTTGTTAAATTTGTTCGGATAAATATCATAAAATGCTTTTAATTCCGATTCTTTCAAGATATCAGTATGCAATGCTGCCACGCCGTTTACACTGAATCCATAGTGAATATCCATGTGTGCCATATGTACACGATCATTTTTGTCTATGATCGCAACAGCTTCATCAGTATATTTTGCCTTCACTTTTTCATCCAGCTTTCTAATAATCGGGAGCAGATGGGGCACTACTTCTAAAAGATACTCAACCGGCCATTTTTCAAGGGCTTCCGCAAGTATTGTATGGTTTGTGTAGGCGCAGGTCTTACTTACTATCTCTGCAGCCTCATCGAAGTTAATGCCTCTTTCCTGCAAAAGGCGTATCAATTCAGGAATTACCATAGATGGATGCGTATCATTGATCTGAATCACAACATGCTCATAAAGTTTCTTAACATCATATCCCTTTTCATCCATTTCCTTAAGGATAAGCTGAGCGCCATTGCTTACCATAAAATACTGCTGATAAATCCTTAAAAGTTCTCCTTCCTTATCGCTGTCATCTGGATATAAGAAGAGTGTAAGGTTTTTTTCAATTTCTGTCTTATCAAAAGATATCCCATCTTCTACAAGACTTTCATCAATTGTATTCACATCAAAAAGATGAAGTTTATTGATACCGCTTTCATAACCCGGTACATCAATATCATATAGTGTAGAATTCAAAGTAAAATCCTTAAACTTTACTGGAAAATGAATTCCTGTATTCACAAGCCAGCTTTCTTTTTCAATCCATTCATTTTTAATTTCTTTCTGCTTGTTATCCTCAAATATCTGTTTGAAAAGCCCCAAATGATAATTAAGTCCTATACCCGCGCCATTTAACCCAAGTGTAGCTATGGAATCCATAAAGCATGCTGCAAGTCTTCCAAGACCGCCATTTCCTAAAGATGGTTCAGGTTCAACTTCCTCAATCTCAGTCAGGTTCTTACCGTTCTTTTCAAGAATATCTCTTACCTCGTCGAATATTCCAAGATTGATAAGATTATTTGACAGAAGCTTGCCGATCAAAAATTCCGCCGAAATATAGTATACTTTTTTGCTGCCGCCGTTTTCCTCTTTGTCTTTGCACATTTCTTTTACAATAGATAAGAGCGCATAATAAATTTCATTATTATCTGCCAATCTTATTTCTTTTCCAAGTTTCCCCTCAATCCTGTTTTTTAAATCCATAATACGATCTCCTTCCCTATTTTTTTAGTGTTTTGAAAACTTATCTTATGTTTCACGTTGCCGGTCTCTTTCCTTATGTTGTAACCATTATAACCAGGCATTGCCTTTTTATCTTGCACAATAAAGCTATAAAGTGATACAATACTATCAATTTAATCAGGTAATTACCTAATCAATCCAATTATAAGGGGCAATCTTATGAATAATTTTGATTACGAATACTATCACGAGAAAAAATCACATGTAAAAGAAGATTTCCCATATAATACATATCTTTGTACTATACCACTTGATTTTACACGCATCAATACTCACTGGCATGAGGAAGTTGAATTTATTATTATTAAAAAAGGATGTGGAAAAATCTCCGTAGCCTTAAAACAATATATAGTTCATGAAGGTGATATTATACTTGTGCTTCCTGGACAACTCCACTCCATAAACCAACTGGATGAAAATATTATGGAATATGAAAATATTCTTTTTAAACCACAGCTTTTGTATGGAATTGGACATGATTATTGTACGTCAAATTACCTGCGCCCGGTTTTTGAGGATAAATTTACATTTGATGCACATATTAACCCTGAACTTGAGTATTATAGTAACCTATATTCTTATATAGATGATATAGACAAACTACGTTCTAAACCTACGTTTGGATATGAACTTGGAATAAAGGGGTATTTATTTAGTTTTTTCACTCTGCTTTTTTTTCATCACATTGATACACATACGCCTAAATCTATAAACAAACATGCCATAAAGTTAAAAGAAATTCTTCATTTTATATCAGGTGCCTATAACCGCCCTCTCACTCCCGATGACGTGGCTAAGGCGGTGGGTTTTAGCACGTCTCATTTCATGAAGATTTTTAAACAGCACATGGGGTGTACTTTTACAGAATATTTAAATGATTACAGACTTTCCATAGCAGAAACGCTTCTTACTACAACAAATAAGCCGATTCTTGATATTTCTTATGAGATAGGTTTTTCAAATCTTTCTTATTTTAACAGGCTTTTCAAAAGAAAATACGGTATATCTCCAAGAGAATACCGTAAATCTTTTCAATAAAACATTCATTAATCTATGTAATAACATATATTTTCTTAAAGTCTAAAGTATAGTTTTGTCATCTTCCTAATACGCAGTGCAAGTTTCTCATCAAATGCTCCCGGAAGCATTCTCCATTTCCAATTGAGACCAAGCGTGGAAGGTATGTTGATGCGTGCCTCTGCTCCCAGTCCCAGATAGTCCTGCATCGGTATGATACAGGTATCGGCTATACTTGCCATTGCTGCCCTGATAAATTCCCAGTGCAAACCCTTGCTTTTATTAGTATTCAGATATTTTTTGGCAAAAGCTTTGTCGCGTCTGTTCAATGCCTGAAGCCATCCAAGAATAGTATCATTATCATGGGTTCCTGTATAAACGACACAGTTCCTGGTATAGTTGTGTGGCAGATAGTCGCCCGCTTCCCTTGAATCAAAAGCAAACTGCATAATCTTCATTCCAGGATAACCTGTTTTTTTCACCAGCCTCAGTACCGAATCTGTCAAAAAGCCCAAATCTTCCGCAATTACTGCTTTTTTTCCAAGTTCAGCTTTCATGGTTTTAAAAAAATCATAACCCGGACCTTTTTCCCAATGACCGGATTCGGCAGTTAAGTCCCCATACGGAATGAAATAATACTCATCAAAACCTCTGAAATGGTCAATCCTTACCACGTCATAGAGCTTATAGCAGTAAGCCATCCTTTTCATCCACCACTCATAACCGGTCTCTTTATGATAATTCCATCGATATAAAGGGTTGCCCCACAACTGCCCTGTCGCAGAAAAGCCATCCGGCGGGCAGCCCGCAACTCCAATAGGCTGCAAATTATCATCTAACTGGAACAACTCAGGGTTAGCCCAGGTATCAGAGCTGTCAAAAGCCACATAAATAGGAATATCACCTATAATCTGGATCTTCTTTTTATTAGCATATTCTTTTAAAGCAAACCACTGTTTAGCAAATAGAAATTGCTGGAATTTATAAAAATCTATCTCATCTTTATATCTTTGACTATATTGGTCAACAGCCTCCTTTTTACGCAGACGTATGTCCTCGTCCCACTCTATAAAACTAATACCGTCAAAAGAATTTTTGACAGCCATAAAAAGTGCATAGTCCTCCAGCCAATATGAATTTTCCTTTACAAAATCCTGATATGCTTCATTATTTTCCAGTCGGCTGCTTTTACTATTCTCAAATGCCGTTCTTAATACCTTAAATCTTGATAAATATATTTTTTCATAATCTATGTATTCCGCATCGTCACCGAAATCATAGCTGTCACAGTCTTCTTTTGTCAAATATCCTTCATCGATAAGGGTTTCCAGATCAATATAATATGGATTTCCCGCAAATGTAGAAAAGGACTGGTATGGTGAATCCCCATAACCTGTCGGTCCTAACGGCAGTATCTGCCAGTATGTTTGACCTGCCTTTTCCAATAAATCGACAAATTCATATGCCTGCTTAGAAAATGTTCCTATTCCATATTTTGAAGGAATACTTGAAACAGGCAGCAGCACACCGCTTCTTCTCATATTTGAAACCCCCAATGCACCTAGTCGTATATTTGTCTACGGTATATCGTCTACTGCAAATCCTGCGCAAGCGTATAAATACTTTCCAGAATATCCTTTGTATTTTTCATATTATCAACCGTCGCTGCAAAGGTACTTAAGCTCTCTGTGGATGAAGCCGCAACCTCTTCACTTGTTGCCGAAAGCTGTGAAATATTGTCTGCGATCATAGTAGTTGCTTCTATGATACTTGAAATAATCTTCTCTGTTTCATTAATATTTCCTGTAAGCTCCGTAACCTCTGCACTGACACCTTCAAACTTATCCCTCGTATTATCAATCAATTCATTCTGTCTCCTAACTGACGCTGCCGATTCGCTAATAGTTTCATTAGCATGCTTAGTATCTTCGTTCAACTCTCCTATAATATTTGTAATATTATTGGAAGCATCCTTTGTCTGTTCGGATAGCTGTCTGATTTCCTCGGCAACTACCGCAAAACCTTTTCCTGCTTCGCCGGCACGAGCTGCCTCAATAGAAGCGTTTAATGCAAGAAGATTAGTTTGATTGGAAATATTTAATATAGCTCCTACAAAATTCTGTACCTCTTCTACCTTAACAGTAAGTCTCTCAATAACTTCTACCGTAATATTACTTGCCTCTTCAACATTATGTGCCTGTTCCTTAAGCTCTTTTACTACACTTGATCCTTCGGCAACCATTTTGTCTGCACTCTGGGAACCTTCAAGCATTCTTTTTGTTGCTACTTCCGCCTTATCCACACTGTCCTGGATATCCGCACACATTGCTGCCTGATTCTGAATGGCTTCCGCCGTACTTTCCGTACTGTCCACAATATTGTTCATAGCAAAATTACTGGTTTCAATACTGTTTTCCAAACCGTTAAGCATCTCCATGGCACTTTCAAAATGCTTGGTAATGTTCTCCGCAACCAGCACCATCTTCTTGTTGTTTTCTTCCTGCTTAGCTGCACTCTCTTTGATACTGCTCATATTCTCTTCATTAAACTTAATCAAAAGAGTTACTGCTCGAATGGAGGAAAATGCAATAAGTACATATATGACTAAACCTATTATCGTAATAGAGAGAGTCGCGTCATCTTTTCTTGATATAGCCATAACAAGCCGGATTGCTATCATAACAATAGAAATAGCGTTTCCGGCAAAAACATATTTTATGTTTAAGTATGCTATGCCTGCAAATAAAATGGGTATTGAATAAACCCATGTCTCTGCTGTACTTCCAAACAAACTTACAACGGAATAAACAGCTGCCCCGCATACCATCATAACAATGCCGCATTTTTTGGTTCTTTTAGCAGTAACATAAGCTATAATCGAAATAATCAACCCTATTGTTGCCGATACAAACTGAAGCCATGTTTTCCATGTTGCCCCGCTGGAAATTGCAAACAAGATCATCGAAATCGCAATATACCCAAGTATAACTGCTATTCCGGGAAATACCGCGCTATTCGCTCTTTTATATTGTTCCTCTGTCATATACTCCTCCTCCAATATTGCTATTTTTTTAACAAATTTTTTCTAATTTTTATTATAAATGGTATTTGCTTTTAACTCAACTATTTCTTTCTAAATTTACATATTTTTCTAAACTTTTAAGCGCTTACTACTGCTATTCAATTTCTCTCTGCATTTCCCTAATCACGCTAAATCCTATAAGTATAGAGATAACAAGCGTTATTATATCCGAAAACATCTGACTCATTTCGACACCTGTCAAGCCAATAAATCGGGGCAAAATAAATATTAACGGAATAAAACAAAGTCCCTGTCTTGCAGATGCCACTATCGAAGCTTTCAATCCTTTTCCTATGGACTGTAACATCATATTACACATAACAATCCATGCATTTAACGGAAATGTAACAGCCTGAAACCTGAGTGCTGCGGTTCCTACCTCTATTACGTTCATATCCTCTTTGCGGAATAAGGATATAAGGTCCGGCGCAAACGCAACTCCTGCTGCCGCTACAACCACCAGGAATACAAACGAATACTTTACACAGAACCAGAACGCCTCCAGCACCCTGTTGTATTTTTTTGCACCATAGTTAAAACCGCAGACCGGCTGAAAGCCCTGACCGAAACCGATAAGCGCCGAGTTTGCAAACATAGCTATCCTTGTCACAATGGACATACCTGCTATGGCAGCGTCACCTGTCATACCAGCCAAGGCATCACCATAGATACCTGCACTGTGGTTTAAACATATCGTTGCCACGCTTGCCAGACCCTGTCTGCACAAAGAAGGCGTACCGCCCCTTATGATTTCCCTATAATAATGTAGACTTGGTTTAAAATTACTAAGCTTAATCCGGACATTACCGCCCTGCTTTGTCATAAAAAGCAGAAAAACGAAACTAACATACTGACTGATTGTAGTTGCAAGCGCTGCTCCGGCAATTCCAAGTCCGAATTTAAAAATCAACAGAGGGTCCAGTACTATATTAAGTACGGCTCCCGAAACGATTCCTATCATCGCATAAAAAGCACTTCCCTGAAACCGCATCTGGTTATTCAATACCAGCGAAGAAGTCATGGCCGGTGCACCGATCAGAATTATCCGCATATAACTTATCGTATATGGAAGAATAGTATCCGTTGAACCGAGTAAATATGCCAGCGGCTTTACAAAAATCAGGCAGACGATCATTATCACTACTCCTGCCATTACAGCCGAAAAAAAACCTACCGCCGACATCTTTTCAGCCTCATCCGTGTCTCCTGCTCCCAGCTTTCTGGATATGTAATTGCCTGAGCCATGTCCGAAGAAAAAGCCCGTTGCCTGTATTATCGCCATAACGGAAAATACAACTCCAACTGCAGCTGTTGCCTGAGTATTGATCCTTCCCACAAAAAAAGTATCCGCCATATTATAAAAAGAGGTTATGAGCATACTCAATATAGTAGGGCCCGCTAGCGTACACACCAGTTTCTTTACGGGAGTTTCAAGCATATAGATCCTTTTTTCTTCCGCATTTGCGTAATTCATAAAAAGCCTCCGTTCCTATTTATTAAATAATCGGCTTTATAATCAATCCTGAAAACCGTCCTTTTCAACTAACCATTTAATTTTGAATTATTCTATAATTTTTAAATTAAACTTCCATTTTTGCACTTATATATGTATAATTGTGTATAGTACCTTAAGTATAAAATTTGAATTTCTACATATATACTTATACTAAAAAAATCATACTCTTTTTTAACCTTAAAAGCAAACGATAACTGAAACTTATTTTCTTTATTATAAATAAGTTATCAATATAAAAGGAAGGGAAAACATATGAATCAAAAAGCGTTTTTTCAATTATCTTACGGCCTATATGTTGCCGCTACAAAATTTGATAAGAAAATGAACGGCTGTATCGTCAATACCGTTACTCAGGTAGCCGATAATCCTAAACGGGTTATTGTCGCTATCAATAAACAGAATCTGACAAGTGAACTGGTTGAGAAAGCCGGAATTTTCTCTATCTCTGTTCTTTCACAGACTGCACCGTTTTCTTTATTTAAACAATTTGGTTTCCAGAGCGGAAGGGAAGCAGATAAGTTTGTCGGAATGCCATTTGCCATGACCGGACAGGAACTCCCTTATCTGACAGAACATACAATGGCATATCTGGATTGCAAGGTTATAAGCTCCTATGATCTGGGTACCCACAGAATGTTCCTTGCAGAGGTTGTGGATGCAGATGTTTTATCCGGTGAAAAGGCAATGACATATTCTTATTATCATGAAAATGTTAAACCTAAGCCGGAGTCTCAACCTACCGAGACCAAAAAAGGCTGGCGCTGCACAGTATGCGGCTATGTGTACGAAGGTGAGGAACTTCCGCCTGATTTCGTATGTCCCTTGTGTAAGCACGGAGCGGATGATTTCGAAAAGATAGGTTAAAAGAATATAAGATTAGCATTGACAATTTTATTTTATAGAGTTATCATATAAAAAATTTAATATCACCAAACCGTTGAAGCGGAAGTAAAGGTGATGATGCTCTTACAGAGAGTCCCGATTGCTGAGAAGGGATAGAAAACAAGTCATCAAATGGGCCGCTGAGGGGTATCCTGCTAAGCGTACAGCACTTGCTGTAAATCAAGGTGGCACCGCGGATTATAATATTCGTCCTTGACAAAAGTTATTTTGTCAAGGACTTTTTAATTATGTGAGGAAAAGATATGATTCAACCTGAACTTAATGAATTAATGGAACTTAAAAAACAAAACAAATATAAGACGGCTCCGATAAGCATGGAGATTTACTCCGATATCAGAACCCCCATAGAGGTTCTGCGTATACTTAAAAATGTCTCCGGCCACTGCTATCTTCTGGAGTCTGTCTCTGACCATGAAAAATGGGGACGCTATACTTTCTTAGGCTATGACCCTAAGCTGGAAATTACTTGCCAGAACGGTCATATGAAGGCAGGCGGTCTCTCATTTGAGACCACTGACCCCGGAAAATACATCCGTCAGGTAATTGAGGAACATAAGAGTCCTCGCTTTTCCTATCTGCCTTCGTTTACAGGCGGTCTGGTAGGATATTTTTCCTATGATTATCTGAAATATGCGGAACCATCCCTGAATCTGGATGCAGTTGATACCGAAGGCTTTAAAGATGTGGACTTAATGCTTTTTGATAAAGTAATAGCTTTTGATAATTTCCGTCAGAAAATCATCTTAATAGTAAATATCAGTCTTGACGACCTTGAAACGGAATATAACAGAGCTATTCTGGAACTTAAAAATATTGCGGAGCTTATTAAAAACGGCACTCCCGCTCAGGATAAACCCGGTAGATGCATCACAGACTTTCAACCTCTGTTTCAGAAAGAGGAATACTGTGACATGGTGGAAAAAGCAAAGCACCATATAAAGGAAGGCGATATTTTCCAGATAGTCCTATCTAACCGTTTGGAAGCAGAATTTGAAGGAAGCCTGCTCAATGCCTATCGGGTGCTGCGTACCCTCAATCCGTCACCCTATATGTTTTACTTTTCAAGCAGTGATATAGAGGTTGCGGGAGCTTCTCCGGAAACACTGGTTAAACTGGAAAACGGAATTCTCCATACTTTTCCGCTTGCGGGGACACGTCCAAGGGGTAAGAATGAAGAAGAGGATATCGCACTGGAAAAAGAACTTCTTGCCGACCCTAAAGAGCTTGCCGAGCATAACATGCTTGTAGACCTTGGCAGGAACGACATAGGTAAAATCAGCAAATTCGGTTCCGTAGAGGTTGAAAAATATTTAAGCATTGAACGGTATTCACATGTAATGCACATAGGTTCCACTGTAAAAGGTGAAATCCGGGAAAACGAAGATGCATTGTCTGCGATAGATGCAATCCTCCCTGCCGGAACCCTTTCCGGGGCCCCCAAGATAAAAGCCTGCCAACTCATCAATGATCTGGAAAACAATAAGCGCGGTATATATGGCGGCGCTATCGGTTATCTGGATTTTACCGGCAATCTTGATACCTGTATTGCAATAAGGATTGCCTATAAGAAAAATAACAAGGTATTTGTTCGCAGCGGCGCCGGAATTGTTGCCGATTCCGTTCCCGAAAACGAATTTCAGGAATGCCTGAACAAAGCGGCAGCAGTAATTAAAGCACTTAAATTGGCGGAGGAGGCAGACTAATGATTTTATTGATTGATAATTATGACAGTTTTTCTTATAACCTGTTTCAGCTTGTAGGCTCTCTCAATCCCGATATCAAGGTTATACGTAACGATGCTTTTTCCGTTAATGAGATAGAAAATATGAAACCGGAATCAATAATTCTTTCTCCCGGACCCGGAAGGCCGGAAGACGCAGGTGTGTGCATAGATGTGGTAAAAGAACTTGGAGCTAAAATCCCGATACTCGGTGTCTGCCTGGGTCACCAGTCTATCTGTATGGCATATGGCGGTACGATATCCTATGCCAAAGAACTTATGCACGGAAAACAGTCCGAAACCAGTATTGATAACAATTGTTATTTATTTAACAATCTCCCCGCTACTATACCGGTTGCAAGATACCACTCACTTGCTTTATTAGAAGAAACGCTGCCGGAGTGCCTTACGATAACCGCGAGAACTACCGATGGCGAAGTTATGGCGGTTATGCACAAAGAATATCCTGTTTGCGGGCTGCAGTTTCATCCGGAATCGATTCTTACACCGGATGGAAAAACGATACTTAAGAACTTTATATCAATGGAACGAACTTATTAAATAAAAATTGAAAGGAAGATATAAAAATGATCAAAGAAGCAATAATTAAAATTGTAGACAAACAAGATTTGACTTATGATGAGGCCTATGCCGTAATAAACGAAATTATGAGCGGTGAAACCTCATCTACACAGAATGCTGCTTTTCTGGCCGCGCTCTCTACCAAAAGCACCAAAGCGGAAACAATAGATGAAATTGCAGGCTGTGCTGCCGCTATGCGTGACCATGCTATGAAAGTAGAACATAATATGGATGTTATGGAGATTGTCGGAACCGGGGGAGACGGTGCAAACAGCTTCAATATCTCAACTACATCCGCGCTGGTAGCTGCTTCCGGCGGTGTTAAGATTGCAAAACACGGTAATCGCGCCGCTTCTTCCCAATGCGGAACCGCGGACTGTCTTGAGGCTCTGGGTGTAAATATTGATCTGTCACCTGAAAAATGTGTGGAGCTTCTTGAAAAAACCGGTATTTGTTTCTTCTTTGCGCAAAAATATCATACATCAATGAAGTATGTAGGATCCATCCGCAAAGAGCTTGGTATACGTACGGTATTTAATATCTTAGGACCTCTTACTAATCCCGCTTCACCCCAAAGACAGCTGCTCGGAGTTTATGACGAATCTCTGGTTGAGCCTCTTGCAAGAGTGCTTACCAGCCTTGGTGTTAAACGCGGCATGATAGTTTACGGAACGGATAAAATGGATGAAATCTCTGCAAGCGCACCTACAAAAATCTGTGAATTCAATAATGGAGAATACAATACTTATACTATTAAACCTGAAGATTTCGGTCTTACTACCTGTAAAAAAGAAGACTTACTTGGCGGCACTCCGGAGGAAAACGCAAAAATAACGCTTGCCATTTTAAATGGAGAGCAAGGTCCTAAGCGTACCGCAGTTCTTTTAAATGCAGGTGCTGCTCTCTATATTGCAGAAAAGGCAGACTCTTATGCAGACGGAATAAAATTGGCAGGTGAGCTTATTGATTCCGGAAAGGCACTTGCCGCATTGGAGACATTTAAGACGGAAAGCAATAAGTAGCAAGTATTAAACTGCATGTATTAATTAATAGAAAGGTATAATTATTCATGTCAACCATACTAAATACAATAGCGGATTATGCAAAGGAAAGAGTCGCTAATGCAAAAAAGTCTCATCCTCTTGAAGCAATTAAGCAACTGGCCCTATCTGCCGACTGCAATACAAATTTTCCGTTTGAAAAAGCATTGGCAGCAGACGGAATGAGCTTTATCTGCGAATGCAAAAAGGCATCTCCCTCAAAAGGCTTGATTGCAGAAGATTTTCCTTATCTTGAAATTGCAAAGGAATATGAAGCCGCAGGTGCATCATGCATTTCCGTACTGACTGAGCCTAAGTGGTTTCTGGGCAGTGATGAATACTTGAAAGAAATCTCTGCTGCCGTATCCATTCCCTGCTTACGCAAAGATTTTACGGTAGATGAATACATGATATATGAAGCAAAACTGCTTGGCGCAAGTGCGGTACTGTTAATCTGCTCTATCCTTTCCGAAGCTGATATAAAATACTATATTGATATTTGTGACAAACTAGGCCTCTCAGCGTTAGTGGAAGCTCATGATGAAGCGGAAATAAAAATGGCAGTAAATGCAGGTGCCCGCATTATAGGTGTAAATAACAGGAATCTTAAGAACTTCACGGTAGATATAAATAACAGCGGAAGACTTCGTCATCTTGTTCCTGAAAACGTACTCTTTGTGGCTGAGAGCGGAATTAATTCACGGGCTGATGTCGCAGCTTTGGAGACGGCAAACGTAGATGCCGTTTTGATAGGTGAAACGCTGATGCGCTCCGCTGATAAAAAGAAGATGTTGGATGAACTTAAAGGATTATAATGTATTATTATGTTTAAGTTAAATACTTTATTTTGAGGTTATATTATGACTAAAATTAAAATATGTGGTCTACAGTCCGAGGACGATATTTCGTATGTAAATAAGCTGCGGCCCGATTATGTGGGTTTTGTTTTTATGAAAGGAAGACGACGTTATATTACTCCCGAGGACGCCGCCCATTTGAGAAATCTTCTGGATCCCTCAATACAATGCGTAGGAGTCTTTGTGGATGCACCCATTGAAAATGTAGTTTCCCTGCTTGAAAACGGAACCATACAGCTTGCGCAGCTTCATGGGCATGAGGATGCGGCCTATGCAAAACGCCTTAAGGAGCTTTGCGGTAAGCCTATAATTAAAGCTTTTATTATTAAGAATGAAGATGATATTAAAAAGGCTCTTAATTATGACTGCGATTATATGCTGTTAGACAACGGACTGGGTACCGGAGAAACATTTGACTGGTCATTGATAAAGAATATAGACAAACCTTTCTTTCTGGCTGGTGGTCTTACACCAGAGAATGTGCAGGAGGCTATATCACTTACACAGCCTTATGCCGTTGATACAAGTTCCGGCGTGGAAACTGATCACCACAAGGATTACAATAAGATAAAAGCATTTATAGATGCTGTACACTCTATGAATTAATATCTGAAAGGAACCCAATCAATAATGTTACCAACAAGAGAACAAGCAGAAGAACTTTTACAGGAAGCAGAAAAGTGTAATCCCGGACCGTGGGGCAATCATAGCCGTGTTACTGCCCATTGTGCGGAAAAAATAGCTATGGAATGTGATGGCCTAGACCCGGATAAAGCATATATATTAGGTCTGTTACATGATATAGGCAGAAAATTTGGAGTAAGACATTTAGGTCATGTATCCGATGGTTATACATATATGATGTCTTTGGGATATGATGAGGCTGCAAAGATATGTCTCACACATTCTTTTAATACTGAAACACTTGATGAATATATTGGTAAATTCGATACAACCGATGAAGAATTAAAAATAATCCGGGATGCATTAGCAGTAGTTGTTGTGGATGATTACGATAAGCTTATTCAATTGTGCGATTCATTAGCCGGTGCAGAAAGCGTGCTTAACATTGAAGAACGGATGGAAGATGTTAAACGTAGATATGGTTTATTTCCACAAAATAAATGGGATTGTAATCTGGCCCTAAAAAAATATTTTGAAGAAAAGACGGGTAAAGATATATATGTTGTGGTAGATAAGGATAGTTTTAAGCTATAAGTATCATTTGCACTTATTTTAACCCTATACTTTAATATATCGTGATGATCTTGATGCTCCAATTCGCTTAATTGAACCACTTTTCACCATTGCACCCAATACTGCTTCAACGGTCGTCGGGCTTACATCAGGAAGAATCTTGCAGATTTCCGCTTTAGAGATCGGAGTCAGGCTGCCTAATACAGCCGCTTCCACGCGAGCCTTCTTCGTAATCTTTTTGCCGTGAACCACTATGAAACGTTTATCCAGTTCTTTATAACACATATAAAGCGTAGAGAGAAAGTTTTCTATAAACGGGAAATAATCATTTTTACCGTTTTCCCATCCGATAGAGGACAACCGTAACGATTCATAATAAGAAGTTTTGTAGTTGTTAATTTGCTCCTCAAAAGACACATATTTTCCAGCGTCATATCCATTTTTATAAAGCAGCAAAAGAGAAAGCAAACGCGACATTCTACCGTTGCCATCCCTGAACGGATGAATACAGAGGAAATCAAGTATTACGCACGGAATCAAGAGAAGCTGGTTGATGTTCGCATCGTCACGGGCTTCAAGATATG